>NZ_AP019373.1:2129022-2433168 GCF_004323595.1 Sulfuricystis thermophila | reverse complement strand
GCCGATGCCAAAGATCCACTGCATCCAGTCGCGGATCATCTTGATCGTCGCGGAGGCCGGCGGTCCGCCTTTGATGCCCACGTCACCGAAGGCGCCGATGCTGGTGAGCAGTACCATGCCGAGGAAACCGAGCACGAACACCGGGAATTTCTCGACGAGCAAGGTGCCCAGCGACTTGCGTTGTCCCTGCGGCTGCTCGTGGCCGGCCCAGTACCAGACGGTGACGGCGAATACCGCGAAGGGGATCGAGATCACGCGCATGATGTTCCAGATTTCGCCGACCGATACCGCGGTGCCCGGGGCGACGTTCGGATTGAAGGCGAGACAGGCGGCGAGCACCTGGCCCGAGTTGAGGATGCCGGTGCCGACCCAGGCGCCGTATTGCAGATCGTTGAGTCCCAGTGCATGACCGATGAATGGGCTGATGAACATCGTCAGGATGCCGAAGCCGAGGATGGTGGCGATCGCATAGGCCACATGCGTCGCCTTGGCCTCGACCGCCGGCGCGGTGGCGACTGCCGCCGAGACGCCGCAGATCGAACAGGCGTTGGCCATCACGCCGGTCATCGATCGTTCCATGCCGAAGAGTTTGCCGAGCCAGAGCACCATCACGATGGACAGCACGACGAAGCCGCCGATCAGGAAGATCGCCAGCGCGCCGAGCTTGACGATCGCCTGCACGGTATAGAGCGAACCGAGCAGGATGATGCCGGTCTTGATGAACAAGCGTGACAGTCTGAACCCGTCGGCGAAGATTTCCGGCAGCTTGCCGCCGAAGAGCACGTTACGGTAGAGCATGCCCATGATGATGCCGAGCAGGATGTAATTGAGGTGCGTGACCTTGATCAGCCAGCCTTTCTGATCAAAGACCACGGCGTTGGCCATCCAGGGCTCGACCCAGAGCCGGATCACCACCATCGTGCCGATCAGCAGCGCCAGGCCGGGCAGCGCGCCGGGCAGCTTGCCCAGGAAGCCCGTTTCTTTCGCGGTACTCATGTTTTCCCCTCCTCCGTTGGTTGAAAACGTTTAACGTGAAATACAAAGCAAAAAGTGCGTTGCCCTTCGTTTCCTTGACGGCAGCCAACACTCGCGGCAACGCCGCGCAAATGGGAACCCCCCGAGAGGGGGGCGAAGGGGGGCGGGTGTTTATTTTTGCGCATGGGGTTTTCATCCTCCGCGGGTGCCGATTGCCGGAATGCGCCTCAGGTGCATAGTTTCTTTTTTTGGCAATATAAGCAGGCCGATCGAAGATGGATATTGGTCGATCCCCCAAACGAGGTACTCGATTTGCCCAATTTACTGTCCCGGAGTTTTGTGATATGCGCCGTGTGGCTGTTCCTCCTACCGCTCTGCGCGCAAGCCGGGCCGTCGGATAGTCTCCACGCCGCAAAACGTCAGCCGGTCCGCGTCGCGGTGCTCGCCGACAAGGGCATCGAAAATGCCGAACAGGAATGGGCCTACGTCTTCGACTGGCTCGACCGGCGGCTGCCGGAATTCGCATTCATCCTCGTTGGCCTCGATCATCCGGGCCTGCGCCAGGCGGTCAAGGAACACAGCGTCGACTTCGTCATCACCAACGCAGGCAATTACAGTGAGCTTGAGCACAGTGACGGTCTCACGCGTCTGGTGACCCTCGATTCGCCGCTCGGTCTTTCACCGGCGCAAGCCGTCGGCTCGGCGGTGATCGTGCGCGCGGATTCATCGCTCGCCGAGCTCACCGATCTGCGCGGCAAACATCTGTTGGCTGCCAGCCCCGAGGCCTTTTGCTGTTACCAGATCGCCGCGCGCGAGTTGAAGCTGGCCGGCGTCGATCCGGAAAGCGATTTGGGGCGCCTGGAATTCGTCGGTTTTCCGATCCAGTCGATCGCCCGTGCCGTCCGGGACGGCAAGGCCGATGCCGGCATCGTCAAGACCTGCCTGATCGAGCAGATGGTCGCCAGCGGAGAAATCGAGCCCGGTGCGTTACGCGTACTCTCGCCGCGACAAATTCCCGGCTTTGCCTGCCAGACCTCCTCGCGGCTCTATCCCGACTGGCCGTTCGCCGCGCTCGCGCATACCGATCCAGGGCTCGCCAAGCGGGTGGCGATCGCACTTTTGGAAATGCCGCGTTCGCCGAACGGCAATCAATGGTCGACGCCGGCGCATTACGACATCGTCGACGATCTGTTTCGCGATCTGGGCATTGGCCGCTATGCGAGCTTGCAGGAAGAGACCCTGGCGGCGCTGATCCAGCGGCATCGCATCGGCCTCAGCGTCGTCGCCGTGCTGCTGTTCGCCCTCATCATCCATGCCGTGCGCGTCGATTATCTGGTCACGCGCCGCACCCGCGAGCTCGGCGAGATGCATGCGGAAAAAGAGCGTTTGGCGGCGGCGATGCGCGAGAGGCAGAGCGAGCTCGAACATGCGAGGCGCATGGCGATCCTCGGCGGCATGGCGAGTGCCATTGCCCACGAACTGAAACAACCGTTGGCGGCGATCGCCAACTATGCGCGCGGGATCGAGCGGCGCATCGCCGCCGGGCGAGTGGAGGCGGAGCCTTTGCAGCATGTCTGCCGGGAAATCGAACGCCAGAGCACGCGCGCGGCACAGACCATCGAGAAAATCCGCGCCTTCGCCCGCAAAAGCGGCGGCAGTGTGGAAACGCTGGCGCTGGCGCCCCTCGTCAGGGAGGCGGTCGAGCTGTTCGGGGCGGCCTGCCCGCCCGCCCGCATCAGTTGGTGGGCGGAAAGCGACGCCGAACGGGTCCGGGTGCGGGCCGATGCGATCCAGATCCAGCAGGTCGTGCTCAACCTGTTGCAGAATGCCTTCGATGCTCAAGGAGCGCGGGGTAACCCCGGCGATCCGCTCGAGGTGTCTCTGGTGACCGAGCAGAACGGCTGCCGTGTCGCGGTGCGCGACCGGGGCGGCGGGCTGGACGATCAACAACACGCGCGGCTGTTCGAACCGTTTTTCACCACCAAGCCGGAAGGCCTGGGGCTTGGCTTGTCGCTCAGCAAGGGAATCGTCGAATCCCACGGCGGCATTCTGAACCTGCACAATGAGGGTGACGGCGTGTGCGCCAGCTTCTGGCTGCCGGAGGAGGAGAACGCATGAACGAACGAGATGCCGTGATCTATGTCGTCGACGACGACGCAGCGATGCGCGACTCGCTCAACTTTTTGCTCGACGCTGCGGGTTGGCACACTCGCACCTGCGCCAGTGCGCAGGAGTTCTTTGCCGCCTTCGATCGCAGGCTGCCGGGCTGCCTGGTGCTCGACGTGATGATGCCGCTCATGGGCGGCCTGGAGGTGCAGCGCCAGCTGCGTGCGCAGGACATCTGTCTGCCGGTGATTTTCCTCACCGCGCATGGCGACCTGCCGATGGCCGTGCAGGCGATGAAGCGCGGGGCGATCGATTTCCTCGAAAAACCGTGCAAGGATCATGTGCTGCTCGACGCCGTCGGCCGCGCGGTGCGTTTCAGCATCCAGCAATGCATGACGCGTTCCAGCATCGAGGCGGCGCGGACGCGGCTGGCTTCTCTGACCCTCCGCGAGCGTGAGGTCGCCGAGCTGCTGGCGGCCGGCGAGTGCAACAAGACCATTGCGCGAAAGCTCTCGATCAGTGACAAGACCGTGCAGGTGCACCGCCACAACGCGATGGAAAAGCTCGGCGTGCATTCCACTGCCGAGATCGCCCGCCTGATCCTGCTGGCGGATGCTCCGGCGACGCAAGGACAGGAAAGCGGCGTGGACGCGACGTCGTGAGGCAATGAAAACGGGGAGCCGCGGCTCCCCGTTCATAGCCAAAACCGTGACGCAGGGATTACTTCGCGCCGGCGAGGATCCACTTCACCAGGGTTTCGATGTCAGCATCCTTGACGGCGGCGTTGGGCGGCATGGGCACTTCACCCCAGACGCCCTTGCCGCCCTTCTTGACCTTCTCGCTGAGCTTCTTGACGGCATCTTTGTCGCCGGCATATTTCTTGGCGACATCCTGATAGGACGGGCCGACCAGCTTCTTGTCGACCTGGTGGCAGGACATGCAGTTGCTCTTCTTGGCCAGCTCGAGGTTAGCCAGCGCGGGAGCGGAAACCATTACGCCGGCGGCGATCAGGGCGGGGGCGACCAGTTTGATCAGTTTCATTGCTTCGTTCCTCTTTCTCGTTGAGTTTGGGGAAAAATCCGCGCGCCAGTGTAGCCGAAATCGCCGGTTTTGAAAATTCGCCTGGGGGGGCTCATCCGGCCGCCGGCACACTGCAACTAACGCCGTCGCAGGCGGGCGGGTTGACGGCGAGCTCGGCTTCGAGCGCCATGATCAGCGTCGCGCAGCCCGCCGGTTGCGTTTGCATCTGCACAGCAAAGGCTTGCAGGGTGCGCCGCGCGGCCAGCTCGTAACGGATGTCGGCGACTCGTTGGCCAAGCCGTTGCAAGGCGCGTGCCGCGACGCCATTGCCGGAAGGCAGGGCGTTGTCGTATGCGCTCTTGGGGCGCTGGATCAGGTTTTCATGGTCGTGGGCGGTGAAGAAGAAGCCGCCGTTTTCCTGGTCCTCGAAGTGTGTCAGCAAGACATCGGCGAGTTGCCGTGCGAAATCGAGATCCTCCGCGTGGGGGTCGGTTTCATACGCTTCGAGTAGCGCGACGAGCAGGAAGGCGTAGTCATCGAGATAGGCGGGCAGATGGGCCTGGCCATCACGCGAGGTGGCGAGCAGCCGGCCATGCCGCCAATGACGCGCCTGCAGGTAGTCGAGCGCCCGGCGCGCGTGGGCCAGCCATTCCGGCCGATCGAGCAGTCGTGCCGCATGGGCGAGCCCAGCGATCATCAACGCATTCCAGCTCGTCAGGATCTTGTCGTCGCAGCCGGGGCGGACGCGCTGTTTGCGCGCGGCGAAGAGCTTGGCGCGCGCGCTGTCCCGCAAGGCTGCTTCGCCCGCCGCGAGCGGCTGGGCAATTTTCAGATGCCAGGAGCGATTTTCGAAATTCGGCCGCTCATCGAGCCCCCAGTGCCGTATCGCCAGCGCCGACTCTTCGGGCGTGAGCAGGCGGGCGACCTCGGCGCGATCCCAGAGGTAGAACCTGCCTTCCTCGCCTTCCGTATCGGCATCGAGCGACGAATAGAAGGCGCCTTCGGGATGGGTCATTTCGCGCAGCAGCCAGCCGACGATGCCTTCGGCCACCTCCCGGAAATACGGCTCGCCGGTCAGCGTGAAGGCAGCGGCGTAGAGGGCGAGTAACTGCGCGTTGTCATAGAGCATCTTCTCGAAGTGTGGAATCTCCCAGCGTTCATCGACGCTGTAGCGATAGAAGCCGCCGCCGAGCTGGTCATGGATGCCGCCTTGCGCCATCGAGCGCAGGGTGAATAAGGCGGCTTCCTGCGCGGGCGCGTCGCCCTTGCGGGCGAGCAGAAAGGCGAGATCGGTCGGGTGCGGAAACTTCGGCGCGCTGCCAAAGCCGCCGAAATCCCGGTCCAGGCTGCCCAAGAGCAGCGCGCGCAGGGCATGGATGGGGCGGTCGTCCAGGGATGAGGTATGAGTCGGGGTGGGACGCTGCAACGCCGCCCGCAACTCACGGTTCTGCGCTTCGATGTCATGCCGGCGCGTGCGCCAGATCTCCCCGACGCGCTCGCACAATTCGACGAAGCCGGGCAGGCCGAAACGCGCCTCCTTGGGAAAGTAGGTGCCGCCATAGAACGGCGTGCCGTCGGGCGTGAGGAACAGCGTCAGCGGCCAGCCGCCGGCGCGCCCGGTGAGCATCTGGTGCGCGGTCTGATAGATCTGGTCGAGATCGGGACGCTCTTCACGGTCGACCTTGATGTTGACGAACAGCCGGTTCATCACCGCCGCGACGGCCTCGTCCTCGAAGGATTCGTGCGCCATCACATGACACCAGTGGCAGGCCGAATAACCGATCGACAGCAGGATCGGCTTGTCCTCGGTGTGCGCCAGCGCCAGGGCTTCTTCGCTCCACGGCAGCCAGTCGACCGGGTTGGCCGCGTGCTGCAACAGATAGGGGGAAGTCTCGCCGGCGAGGCGGTTGAGAGTTGCCATTTCGGGTCTCCTCAGGGAAGACCCAATCATACCCGATCAAATTACTCGGATAAAGATCAAGGCATCAGGTCTTTGAGCAGGCTATCGACGTCCTTTTGCGAAAGACGCTGTTCCTCGGTGGGGCCGCCACCCTCGATGACGATGATCGCGCCGACCAGCGCCTTCATCGCCTTGCGCAGGGCCTGGCCGGCCAGATCCTGGAATTCCTGTGCGACGATGATGTTGGTCAGATGACCGCTGATGCCGGCGAGTTTTTCTTCGAGTTCCCTGCGGCTCCAGTCCCGGCCCAACGAGGTTTGGGCCTCCTTGACGAGCTGCTTGGCCGCTTCGGCCTCGGCGAGCGACTTGGTGGCGGCGTCGGCAGTCATGCGCTCGACGCTGCCGAGAATCCCCGCGACTTCCTTGGGATTGCCCGCCGTGCGTTTGGAGAGCCCCTTGGCAGCCTGGTTGAGCTCTTTGGCGAGCTGTTTGAGCTCGGTGAGCACTTGTCCGGTGTCTTGCGGTTTGGCTCGCCGTGCGGCAGGTTTTTTCGCCGCGGGTTTTTTCTTGATTGCAGTTGCCATCGTTTCTCCCCTTCGAAAATCAGCCAAAGAGTGCGCGCCACCAGCGCTTGCGGCCCTCGGGCAAGGGCGCGGCGGGCCGCAGATCCTCTGGTGGCACCCGACAGAGGATCCAGCCGGGCAGCGGCGGGTTGTCAGAAAAGCCGCAGGATACGCCGAGATTGTTCGGGTCGAAGATCTTCACGAAGCTCGGCGCATCGAGTTGATCGGCATAGACGATGCCGCAATAGTCGTGATGATGTTCGCGGCGCAGCAGCGCGTCGATCTTTTCGATGAACGCGGCGACTGCCTCGGCCGAAGCGGGTTCGGTCGGCGGCGGCTCGCCGACGGCATAGACATACCATCCTGCCGCCGGATCGATGCGCTTCCAGAAGGCATCGAGCTGCTCCCAGGACATCACCGACCACAGCCGGCCGGAGAAGAGCGCCTGAAATTCACTCACGGCGATGCTGCCTGCGGAAAAGCGCCGACGATCGCGTCCCAGTCGATGATGACGTCCGGAAGCGCAGCGATGGGCGTCGTGCCCGTCAAGTCCTGAATCTCCGGCTTGCCGTAAGCGCCATCGATGAGCCGGTAGATGAACACCAGCCGATCGTCGGGATGCACGAGCCAGTATTCACGCACGCCGGCCTCCTCATAGACGCGGCGCTTGAGGATGTTGTCATGCGAAGCGGTCGTCGGTGAGAGCACTTCGACGACCCAGTCGGGGGCGCCGGTCACGCCTTTTTCGTCGAGCTTGGCCGGATCGCAGACGGCCAGCACGTCCGGCTGGACAACGGTATCGGTCTTTTCGACGCTTTGGCCAGGCTTGGGCAGGCGCACATCGACCGGTGCGATGAAGACCCGACAGGGCTTGCCGCGCAAGGCAGACAAAGCCTGGGCATAGATACGTCCGGCGTAATCTTGGTGACGCAATGATGGCGCTGGCGCCATCGCGAACGCCCGGCCATCGATCAGCTCCCAGCGCAGATCGTCATCCCAGGTGAGGTAATCGGCATAGGTGTAATGCCGATCATCGCGACGTTGCGGTAGCGCCATTGGTTGCCTCCCAAATAACTCAATGTTGCAATCGTGACACGTCGCGCACGGCACCGGTATCGGCCGAGGTCGCCATCGCCGCATAGACCTTGAGCGCATTCGAGACCGCACGTTCGCGTTTGGCCGGTTTCCAGGCGCGTTCCCCTTTCGCGAGCATCGCGGCGTGCCGTCTCGCCAGCGCCGACTTGTCGACTTTGAGTTCGATGCGGCGGTTGGGGATGTCGATCTCGATCGTGTCGCCTTCTTCGACCAGCGCGATCGCCCCGCCGGCGGCCGCTTCCGGAGAGACATGGCCAATCGACAAGCCAGAGGTGCCGCCGGAGAAACGCCCGTCAGTGAGCAATGCGCATTGCTTGCCCAGGCCCATCGACTTCAGATACGAGGTGGGATAAAGCATCTCCTGCATGCCTGGACCGCCCTTCGGGCCTTCATAGCGAATCACCACCACGTCGCCGGGTTGAATCTGGCCGCCGAGAATTTTCTCCACCGCCTCTTCCTGCGATTCGCAGACGCGGGCGCGGCCGGTGAATTTGAGGATCGATTCATCGACGCCGGCGGTCTTGACGATGCAGCCCTTCTCGGCGATGTTGCCGAACAGCACCGCGAGCCCCCCGTCTTTCGAGTAGGCGTGCTCGATATCGCGGATGCAGCCGTTTTCTCGGTCGAGATCGAGCGTCGGATAGCGGCGCGATTGCGAGAAGGCGACCTGTGTCGGCACGCCACCGGGCGCGGCGCGGTAGAACTCATGCACCTTTTTGTCGGCATTGCGGCGCACGTCGCACAGATCGATCTGCTCGCCCATCGAAGGATAGAGCACGGTCGGGCAGTCGCGGTGGATCAGGCCGGCGCGCTCGAGCTCGCCGAGGATGGCCATGATGCCGCCGGCGCGATGCACGTCTTCCATGTGGTATTTCTGCGTCGAGGGCGCGACCTTGCAGAGGTTTGGCACCTTGCGCGACAGCCGGTCGATGTCGGCCATCGTGAAATTCACCCCGGCTTCCTGCGCGCAGGCGAGCAGATGCAGCACGGTGTTGGTCGAGCCGCCCATCGCGATGTCGAGGCTCATCGCGTTCTCGAAGGCCTGGAAGTTGGCGATCGAACGCGGCAGCACGCTGGCGTCGTCGTGTTCGTAATAGCGTTTGGCGAGCGCCACGATCAAGGCGCCTGCCTTGACGAACAGCTTTTCGCGGTCGGCATGCGTCGCCACCAGCGTGCCGTTGCCGGGCAGCGCCAGCCCCAGGGCTTCCGCCAGGCAGTTCATCGAATTGGCGGTGAACATGCCCGAGCAGGAGCCGCAGGTCGGGCAGGCCGAGCGCTCCATCGCTGCCACTTCCCGGTCGGAATTCTTCGGGTCGGCGGCCTCGATCATCGCATCGATCAGATCGACCTTGCGCGTCTCGCCATGCCAGCGCACCTTGCCGGCCTCCATCGGCCCGCCGGAAACGAACACGGCGGGAATGTTGAGGCGCAGGGCCGCCATCAGCATGCCCGGGGTGATCTTGTCGCAGTTCGAAATGCAGACCATCGCATCGACGGTATGCGCATTGCACATGTATTCGACCGAATCGGCGATCAGATCGCGGCTGGGAAGGCTATAGAGCATGCCGCCGTGGCCCATCGCGATGCCATCGTCGATGGCGATGGTGTTGAATTCCTTCGCGACGCCCCCGGCTGCCTCGATCTGACGGGCGACGAGTTGGCCCATGTCCTTCAGATGCACATGCCCCGGCACGAACTGGGTGAAGGAATTGACGACGGCGATGATCGGTTTGTCGAAGTCGCCATCCTTCATGCCGGTGGCGCGCCAGAGCGCACGCGCGCCGGCCATGTTGCGGCCATGGGTCGAGGTATGGGAACGATAGACGGGCATCGAGGACTCCTTTGCTGGCAACGTAGAATGCGTTTCGTTAGTTTAGCCCTTGCCGCCTGCCCATGCTCATCCACCCGCAGTTCGATCCCGTCGCCGTTAGTCTTGGCCCGCTCGCCGTGCGCTGGTATGGGTTGATGTATCTCGCTGCCTTCCTCGCCTTCCTCGTGCTCGGCAAACGTCGCGCGCTGCTGCAGCCCTGGCATGGCCTCACACCGCAGCACATCGACGATCTGCTGTTCTACGGTGTGCTCGGCGTGGTGATCGGCGGTCGGCTCGGCCAGGTGCTGTTCTACGAGCCGGCCTACTACTTCGCGCATCCGCTGGAAATCTTTGCGGTCTGGAAGGGCGGCATGAGCTTCCATGGCGGCTTTCTCGGCGTGCTCGTCGCCGTCGGGCTCTATGCAAGAAAACATGGCTTGGGCTTCTGGCAGCTCACCGATTTCATCGCGCCGCTGGTGCCGATCGGGCTGGGGCTCGGACGCATCGGCAACTTCATCAACGGCGAGCTATGGGGCCGCGTCGCTTCGCCCGATCTGCCGTGGGCGATGGTCTTTCCGCAGGTCGATGGTCTGCCGCGCCATCCCTCGCAGCTCTATCAGGCCTGCGGCGAAGGCCTGCTGCTGTGGGCGCTCTTGTGGTGGTTTTCGTCGCGACAGCGGCCGCGCGGGCAGGTCTCGGCACTGTTTTTGATCGGCTATGGCGTGGCGCGCTGGTGTGGGGAATATTTCCGCGAGCCGGATCATGGCATCTTCGGCGTTTCCTACGTCGTCAGCATGGGGCAGTGGCTGTCCTTGCCGATGATCGTCATCGGCATCGTTCTATTCGTCAGAGGGAGAAAACAATGACCAGACCATTCAGGGTGCTGGGCATCCAGCAGATCGCCATCGGCGGGCCGTCGAAAGAGAAGCTGCGCCGGCTGTGGGTCGACATGCTCGGCCTCGCGGTGACCGGCAACTTCGTTTCCGAGCGCGAGAACGTCGATGAAGACATCTGCGCGATCGGCCAGGGCGCGCACAAGGTCGAAGTGGATTTGATGCAGCCGCTCGACCCGGAAAAGAAGCCGGCGGTGCACACGACGCCACTCAACCATGTCGGCCTGTGGATCGATGACCTGCCGAAGGCGGTCGAATGGCTCACGGCGCAGGGCGTGCGTTTCGCACCGGGCGGCATCCGCAAGGGCGCAGCGGGTTACGACATCTGCTTTCTACATCCGAAGGCGAGCGAGGAGTTCCCGATCGCCGGCGAGGGCGTGTTGATTGAGCTCGTCCAAGCTCCTCCCGAGGTGATTGCGGCGTTGGGTGAGTAAAAGTCGGCGCTGGCGGGACGGCAGTTGCCGTCCCGCCGTCGAGGTTTAGCGTGAAACAGAACTGGAGATGAAAACCGGTGGGCCGTTCGGCTCATGGTTCGCGCATAGGGCGGCCGGTAGGGTTTGGGCGCGGGGCAGCCACAACTCGCTCCGCTCAGACAAGTGGCTGCCTTATCCGCGCCCTTCACCCACGGCCGCCGACATGCGCTCACAAATCGCCTCACGGCCCACCGGTTTCATCCGCAGGGCTAGTTTCTGAACCATGACTATTAGGACGGCACATGTCCGGCTTTCTTCAGCATTTTTCGCTCGCCAGCCCGCTGTTCCTGCTGGTGCTGCTGGGCTATCTGCTGGCGCGCTCTAGGCGCTGGCCGGATTCGGTCGGCGAGGCGCTTGGCCGCTTCGCGTATGCCGTGGCCCTGCCGGCACTGCTGTTCCGCATGATGAGCGGTTTCTCGCGCTTGCCGGCGGTCGATCTGCGCCTGCTCGCGGCCTTCTTTGGCGGCTGTCTGGTCGTCTTCGTGATTGGCCGGTTGGTTGCGCTTTTCGTCTTTCGGCTCGACGGCATCGCGCAGTCGGTGTTCGCGCTCGGCGGCGTGTTCTCCAACAACGTGATGCTCGGCATCGCGATCGCCAAGACCACGCTCGGCGATGCCGCCTTGCCTGCGGTGTCGCTGGTCATCGTCTTCAACGCCTTGATCCTCTGGACGCTCGTCACCGTCTCGGTCGAATGGGCGCGCCATGGCGATTTTTCCCTGCATGGCTTCGGCAAGACCGCGCGCGGCGTGCTCACCAACCCGATCGTCGCCTCGATTCTCGCCGGCACGCTGTGGGGCTTTGCCGGCATCCCGCTACCCGCGTTCATCGACGTGCCGCTGGAGATGCTCGGCCAGGGCGCCGTGCCGTTTTCGCTCGTCGCACTGGGCATGGGGCTCGCCGCCTACCGCATCCGCGAGGGGCTGAACCAGAGTCTGGCGATCTGCGCCATCAAGCTCGCCGTGCAACCGCTCGTCGTCTGGCTGCTGGCGCGCGCACTCGGCCTGCCGCCGCTGGAAACCCGGGTGGTGACGCTGCTCGCTTCGCTGGCGATGGGCATCAACGTCTATGTGATGGCGCAGCAGTTCCGCAGCCTACAGGGACCGGTCGCTGCCGGCCTGGTGCTCTCGACGCTGCTGTCGTCGGTGACCACGCCGCTGGTATTGGCACTGATCAGCTGAACGCCAGCGCCGTCAGAAAACCCAGTCGATCAGTTCCAGCGGCAGCCGCACTGCCATGGCCACCGCCAATGCCGCGCCGATCGACAGCGCGACCGAGAAGAATGCCTCGCGCTTGCCGAGCAGCTTGAGCATCATCGCAAAAGTCGAGACGCAAGGCACGTAGAAAGTGAGGAAGGCGAGGAAGGTGGCGATCTGCGTCGTGTCGAGCACGCCGGCGAGTTCCTGCGTGCCGAGTGCCTGGAACACCATCAACAGCGACAGCTCCTTGCGTAGGACCCCGAACAGGATCGGCACGCCGAGCACCACGGGCAGCCCCAGCCACCAGTGGGTGATCGGGGTCAAGGCGAGGTTGATCCAGCGATCCATGCCAAAGTGCGCGAGCAATGCGAGCACGACGCTGCCGATGACGAGCAGGGGCAGCACGATGGTGACGATGTCGCGACTTCTGTCCCAGGTGAGCCACGCGAGCCGGCGTATTCCGGGCAGCGCATAGGGCGGGATGTGCTGGATCATGCCCGGCGTGGTTTCCGGGTAGCGATGTTTGAGCAGCTTGCCGATCAGGCTGACGACGATGGGGGCCAGCATGAACAGCGCAAACACCCCGAAGCCGCCGAGATACTTGCCGCCCAACGCGAGGATGATCGCCGAGCGTGCCGAACAGGGCAGGAAGGTGATCAACAGCGCCGCGACGGTGCGGTCGCGGCCGTGGGTGACGGCCGCCGTGGCGGCGAGCGCCGGCACGTTGCAGCCCAAGCCCATCAAAAACGGCAGCGCCACGCCGCCGTGCAGCCCCAGCTGGTGAAAGCCGCGATCGACGACGAAGGCGACGCGGTGCATGATGCCCGACTCTTCGAGAAAAGCGAGCAGCAGCACGAGTGGGATCATGTAGGGAATGACGATGCCGGCGAGTCCGATCAGGCCGTCTGCCACCGCGCGCAGGATGACGCCGGCAAGATCGGTCGGCTGCCAGGGTTCGGCCCAGGCGATCAGCCGCGCGACGGTGTGACTATCGAGCCAGCTGCTGACTTCGAAGACGAAGAACAGCACCAGCGCAAACACCGCCAGCGTGCCGGCGAAGCCCCAGCGTGGATGCAGAAAGAGCTCGTCCAGCCAGCGTTGCCAGGCGGGCAGCTTCTCGCCGCCACCCGGCCGCGAGACGGCCTCGAAGAGCAGCGCGGCACGGTGATGCCGGTCGGCATGGATCTCCTCGCCCAAGGGACGCGGCAGTACCGCATCGGCGGCCTCGCGCGCTGCGAGCAGGGACTGATGGAGCTTCGGGAAATGGCAGCGCAGTTCCTGGGCGAAATAATCGTCGTTCTCGGCCAGTTGCAGGGCGAGGAAACTGGCCGGCACCGCGAAGGCATCGACCACGCCGGGGTCTCTGGCGATCTCGGCGATGGGCGCCAGATGGGCCGCAATGTAGGGTGACGGCGGTTGTGGTGTCGGGGCGCGTTTTTCACGCGCGGCGCGCACGACGGTGGAAAACAAATCTGCAAGTCCCAGCCCCATGTGGGCGACGGTCGGCACGACCGGTGCGCCGAGCTTCTCGGCCAATGCACCGACATTGATGAACATGCGCTTGGCGCGCGCTTCATCCATGCGGTTCAACGCGACGACCATGGGTTTGCCGATCTGCGCGAGCTCCAGCGCGAGTTCCAGGTCGCGCTCCAACGCCGTGGCATCCATCACCAACAGCAAGACGTCCGGCGCGGCGAAGGATTGTGCCGGCTGGTGGGCCTCATGCCGGGCGATCGCCGGCCAGCGGTCGCCCCACAGCAGGTATTTGAGGATCACCGCCGTGTCGTTCGACAGGGTGTGAAAGGTTTCGACGGGCGGCAGATCGACGAGCGAAATCTGGTCGAGGCCGACATCGACGAGGCACTCCTCGTAGGCCGGGCCGACGCCCGCCAGTCGCTCGTGACGCACGGCCGTGCTCGAAGCGGCGCGGAAGATGCGGCTCTTGCCTGCGCGCGCCTGGCCAATGATCGCCACGCGCGGACAGCGGCTGCCGCGCAACAGGGGGCCGGCGAGGGGAAAGGTATGGGGAGGCCGCAGAGAAGAAGAGGACAAGATCGTGAACTGCTTATTTGAGAATTGTTCTCATTATGTAAGCAATTCCTCGAAGCTGTCAATCGCCAGATAATCGCGCGTGTCTTTCGGCGGCTGCTTCGTATCGGGCCTGCGCACCGAGATCAGATGCCGGATGCCGTAAGCGCGCGCCGCATCGAGCACCGGCAGGCTGTCGTCGACGAGCAGGGTGCGTTCGGGAGCGAAGGGTTCGATGGCGCGCAACTTTTCCCAGAAGCCACGCTGTTCTTTGGCGAAACCGAGCGCGTGGGCGGAGACGATCGCATCGAAATGCGGTTCGAGCCCGGTTTTCGCCATCTTCAGCGTGATGCTCTTGTGATGGGCATTGGTCGCCAGGACGACGCGTTTGCCCAGCTCTCGCAGCCGGGCGAGGAAAGCGACGACCGACGGATGCACGGCAATCAGATGGGCCACTTCCGCCTTGAGCGCCATGATGTCGAGCTCCAGCTCGGTTTCCCAGTAGTCGACCGAATACCAGTCGAGTGTGCCGGCGCGGGCTGAATAGCGTGCCATCAGCGCCTCGCGCGCCGCATCGAGCGGCAGCCCTTTCGCTTCTGCATAACGCAGCGGCACATGGGCTTGCCAGAAATGGTTGTCGAAATGGAGATCGAGCAGGGTGCCGTCCATGTCGAGCAGGACGGTGTCGATGGCGTTCCAGTCGATCATGGGCGCAGATAGATCCAGCCGGCCTGCTGGCGCTTCATGATCTCGACATAACCGGCCTTGGCGATTTTGACGCCCTCGACGAGATCGTCGGCGGTGAGATGTTGCACCTGCATCGAGTTACCGCAAGCAATGAACTCGACGCCGGCGGCGATGGCATCCAGCACGTCGTTGGCCGCCACCGAATCGGCCTTCAGCATGCCGAGGCCGCTGCCAATGGCGACGACGGCGATGGCGACATTCTTCTTTCCCAGCTCGGCCTGAATGTTCCTGATGTTGGCGAGCACCGCCATCCATTTCTTGCCGTCGTCCTCGTTGATCTGGATGACGAGGCGATTCTGCGCGCTGGGTGCCGTCCTGCCAGCGCCGACTTTGGGGTTTTGAGCAGAAGTGGCCGGCATCGAGATGCCGCAGATCAGTAAAGCCGCTGCCAGTGCAGCCCATCGGTGAGACATCAAAGACTCCTCGACTATCGTCCGGTGAAGCGCGACGGACGTTTTTCGCGGAAGGCGGTCATGCCTTCCCAGTAGTCCGCCGTATCCAGAAATGCGAAGGATGCCCGTTTTTCTTCCTCTGTCAAAGGTGTGCCGGTCATCAGTCGCGCAATCCATTGCTTGTGCCAACGCGCGACCAGCGGCGCGCCCGCGGCGATCCGCGCCACAGTGGCCTGTGTTTCGGTTGCCAACGCCTCATCGGCGACGACGCGTGTGACCAAACCTTTTTCGTAGGCTTCGCGGGCCGTCAGCAGCCGCCCTTCGAGCAACATTTCCTTGACCACCGCCTCCCCGGCGAGTTCGAGCAGGCTAGCCAGCTCGTCGGGATACATCGAGAATCCCAGCTTGTTGATCGGCGCGCCGAGCCGCGCCGATTCTCCGGCGATGCGCAGGTCGCAGGCGCAGGCGATTTCCAGACCACCGCCGACACACGGGCCGGCGATCTGCGCCACGACCGGATGACGGCAGCGGCGGATGGCCGTGAGCGCCTCGGCGACCTGATGGTGATAGGCCAGTGCGCCCTCCACCGTCGCGCGCAGCGAGTGCATTTCGTCGAGATCGCCGCCGGCGGCGAAAGCGGAGCCAGCGCCGCGCAGAACCACGCAGCGCAGCGCATCGTCGGCAGTGGCGGCGCTGAAGACCTCTGCCAGCCGCCGCCACATCGCCGCATTCAGCGCATTGAACTTGTCGGGATTGAAGAGCGTGACGGCGAGGATGGCACCGTCACGCTCGGTGAGGATGTCTGCTGTTGCCAAACTTACTTGTGCAACCGGGTGACGCCGATCAGCTTGAGGACATAACGCTCGTAGAACGGCTCGGTATTCCCCTTCTTGATCTTGTTGAGGAAGTATTTCTCGTAGCCGACCTTGGCGTAATGCACCCACTTGCCTTTCTTGAACCAGCTCACGTTGCGTGGCGGGATCTGCGGAATGGCGACGAAGGCTGCGCCTTCGTCGCCGAAGTCGGCGAGACAGACCGCATTCCAGGTCGCCTTGTGATCGGGCTCCTTACCGTCCATCGCCAGGCGGATGTTGTGGACGGTGGCGGTGACCATCGATTCGATCATGTAGCCGGTCTTTGGTGTGCCGACCGGGATCGGTGTGGCTTCGACGGGCGGAATCGCGACGCAGACACCGACCGAATAGATGTTCTTGTATTTCGGATTGCGCTGGAATTCATCGATGATGATGAAGCCGCGCGGGTTGGAGAGCCCCTCGATGCCGAATACCGCATCGACACCTTTGAAGGCTGGCAGCATCATCGAATACTTGAAGGGCAGTTCGTGCTCCTTCTTTACGCTGCCATCGTCGTTGTGCTCGGCGACGTACATCTTGCCTGCCTCGACTTTGGTGACCTTGGCATTGCAGATCCACTTGATGTGCCTGTCACGCAGAATCGACTCGATCATGCCCTTCGAGTCGCCGACGCCGCCCAGGCCGAGATGGCCGACATAAGGTTCAGCGGTGACGAAGGTCATCGGCACTTTGCTGCGGATCTTGCGGCGACGCAGGTCGGTATCCATGATCATCGCGTACTCGTAGGCTGGGCCGTAGCAGGAAGCACCCTGCACCGCGCCGACGACGATGGGGCCCGGATCGGCAACGAATTTCTCCCATGCCTGGCCGGATTTGACGGCATGATCGACGGCGCAGACCGAATGGGTGAACTTTTCCGGGCCCAGCCCCTCGACTTCGTCGAAGGCCAGCTTCGGACCGGTGGCGATGATCAGGAAATCGTAATCGACGAAGGTGCCGTCGATCAGCTCGATGCGGTTCTCGGCCGGATGAACCTTTTTCGCCGCCTTGGCGATGCAGTCGATCCCTTTGCGAGCGAGATAAGGAGCCAGTTCGAAGGTGATGTCCTCGCGTGTGCGCCAATTCACCGCCACCCAGGGATTGGAGGGCGTGAACTGGAAGTAGGGATGTTCGCTGACGACCGTGACCTTGTCATTGGGGCCGACCTGTTCCTTCATGTCGTAAGCGGCCGTCATGCCGCCGATGCCGCCGCCGAGAATGACGATATGTGCCATTGAGTAAGCTCCTTATTCCTCGATGAAAACACGGTCGATCGCGGCGACGCCTTCATCGACCACCTTGCGCAGGTCTTCCGGGCATTCGTCCTGGTTTATGGCCAGGGAAGCGTAGAGCGCGAGCGACTTGAGCGCCAGGGCGATCTTGGCGACATCTGCGGCGGTCTTGTCGTCGATCTCGACGCCCGGCTGCAACTGCCAGCTTTTGGATTTCGGCATGATTCCTCCCCTTTTCGGTTTTAGCAGGATGGCAAGCATACACCATCGAAGGCCGCGGCTTAGTCGGTGGGCCCGGGCGTTGCTATCATTCGCGTTCATTTCACAAAAAACGAACGGCCGGCCGATGTGGTGAGTCGAGCCGGCGGGAGTGGAAACCATGAGCCAATATCCGCAAGTGACGATTCCCGGCCTGGATGTCTGGGCCAAGGTGGCCGCGAAATCTGCGCCCGAGGGCGATGTGACGAAGCTTTCCTGGACGACGCCCGAGGGCTTGACCGTGAAGCCGCTCTATACGAAGGCCGATACGGATGGCTTGCCGTTTGCCGACACGCTGCCCGGCTTCGAGCCCTTCGTGCGCGGCCCGCAGGCGACGATGTACGCCGCGCGGCCGTGGACGATCCGCCAATACGCCGGTTTCTCCACCGCCGAGGAATCGAACGCCTTCTACCGCAAAGCGCTGGCCTCCGGCGCGCAGGGCGTCTCGGTGGCCTTCGATCTGGCCACGCACCGTGGTTACGACTCCGATCATCCGCGTGTCGTCGGCGATGTCGGCAAAGCCGGTGTCGCGATCGATTCGGTCGAGGACATGAAGATTCTCTTCGATGGCATCCCGCTCGACAAGGTCTCGGTGTCGATGACGATGAACGGCGCGGTGCTGCCGGTGCTGGCCGGCTACGTGGTCGCCGCCGAGGAGCAGGGGGTTGGTCAGGACAAGCTCTCCGGCACGATCCAGAACGACATCCTCAAAGAGTTCATGGTCAGGAACACCTACATCTATCCGCCGGAACCGTCGATGCGCATCATCGCCGACATCATCGCCTACACGGCGGAGAAGATGCCGAAGTTCAACTCGATCTCGATCTCCGGCTATCACATCCAGGAAGCCGGCGCCACACAAGCGCTGGAGCTCGCCTTCACGCTGGCCGACGGCATGGAATACGTGCGCACCGCGATGAAGCGGGGCTTGGATGTCGATGCCTTCGCCGGGCGGCTGTCGTTCTTCTTCGGCATCGGCATGAATTTTTATCTGGAGATCGCGAAGCTCAGGGCCGCTCGTCTCCTGTGGTGGCGCATCATGAAAGACTTCGGCGCGAAGAATCCGAAATCGTTGATGCTGCGTACCCATTGTCAGACTTCCGGCTGGAGTCTCACCGAGCAGGATCCCTACAACAACATCGTGCGCACGACGATCGAGGCGCTCGCCGCCGTGTTCGGTGGCACGCAGTCGCTGCACACCAATGCGTTCGATGAGGCGATCGCGCTGCCCACCGAGTTTTCGGCGCGTATCGCCCGGAATACGCAGATCCTGATCCAGGAAGAAACCCACATCACGAATGTCATCGATCCGTGGGGCGGCAGCTACATGATGGAAAAGCTCACGCAGGAGATGGCCGACAAGGCGTGGAGCATCATCGAAGAGGTCGAGGCGATGGGCGGCATGACTCATGCGGTGGAGACCGGCTGGGCCAAGCTGCAGATCGAGAAGTGCGCGGCGGAAAAGCAGGCGCGCATCGATTCGGGCCAGGATGTGATCGTCGGCGTCAACAAATACCGGCTCGACAAGGAAGTTTCGGTCGACATCCTCGAAGTCGACAACCATGCGGTGCGCGAAGCGCAGATCGCGCGGCTCAAGGAGATTCGCGCCCGCCGCGACAATGCGAAGGTTGCAGCAGCGCTCGATGCACTGACCGAGGCGGCGAGGACGGGAACGGGCAATCTGCTCGATCTTTCGATCAAGGCGGCGCGCTTGCGCGCCACGGTCGGTGAGATTTCCGATGCGCTGGAAAAGGTTTGGGGCCGACATCGCGCGACGCACCAGGTCGTTTCCGGTGTTTATTCGTCGGCATTCGGCAGTACGCCGGGTCTCGACGAGGTGCGTGAAGAGGTCGAAGAATTCGCCGCCGCCGAGGGCCGCCGACCGCGCATCATGATCGCCAAGCTCGGCCAGGACGGTCACGACCGCGGCGCGAAAGTGGTGGCCACGGCCTTCGCCGATCTCGGCTTCGACGTCGACATCGGTCCGCTGTTCCAAACCCCCGAGGAGGCCGCACGTCAGGCGATCGAAAACGACGTGCATGCCGTGGGCGTCTCGACCCTCGCCGCCGGTCACAAGACACTGGTACCGCAGCTCATCGAAGCGCTCAAGGCACAGGGTGCGGACGACATCGTCGTCTTCGTCGGCGGCGTGATCCCGGCGCAGGACTACGAGGCGCTCTACGCCGCCGGCGCCAAAGGCATCTTTGGCCCTGGCACGCCGATCCCGCAGTGTGCTGGCGAAGTGCTGCGCGCGATCCGGGCGGCGCATTTGCCACGGAACGCTTGAACCGACCGCATGGCTGTGATACCGTAATACGGTATTTCACCTCAGGAGGTTTCCATCATGGCCCTTTCCGTCCGTCTCGATCCTTTGTTGGAAAGTCGCGTCGAGCAGGAAGCCCGACGGCGCGGTATCACCAAGTCCGAAGTCGTCAAGGATGCGCTGGAGCGCATGCTCGGCATGAAGAGCCCATCGGCCGTGTATCGCCAAATCATCGAACGCCAGCCCTACGCGGTCAATGAGCCGCAGACCGAGTATTCCGAAAACAGCGGCGAGAAGTTCAAGGCGCTCCTGCGTGCGAAGCATTCTGATTGATACCGGTCCGCTGGTCGCTCTGTTCGGCCGCAAAGACCGCCACCACGACGAGTATCGCGCGAGGATGCTGGCCGCCGATGCCGAGGGGCTGCGCTTCATCACCACCTGGCCATGCATCGTCGAAGCCGCTTACTTGCTCGAGCCGCCCGAGCGCTACGACCTCATCGAGTTCGTCACTCTGGGCGGCGTCCAGCTCTACCCTTTCGATACCGCCCATCTCGAAGACATGCTCGGCTGGATGCGAACCTACACCGAGCCCGGCAAGAGAGAAATGGACCTTGCCGATGCGTCGCTCTACTGGCTCGCCGTCGATACGGGCATCAACTGCATCATGACGCTCGATCGACGCGATTTCGAGCGTTATCGACTGCCGGACGGACGGAGTTTCGAGATTGTCTGACATCGACCGGCTCGCCCCTGAAGATCAAGCACTGATCGCAGGCGTGCTCGCCGGCCAACGCCGCGCGCTTGCCAAAGCCATCACCCTGATCGAGTCGACGCGCCCCGATCATCAGGAGCGCGCTGCAGCGGTGCTGGATGCTTTGTTGCCGCAGACGGGAAACAGCTTGCGTATCGGCATCACCGGTGTGCCCGGGGCCGGTAAATCCACCTTCATCGAAGCGTTTGGTCTTTATCTCATCGAGCAGGGACTGAAGGTCGCGGTGCTCGCCGTCGATCCCTCCTCGAAGCGTAGCGGCGGCTCGATTCTGGGAGACAAGACGCGCATGGAGCGCTTGAGCCAGAACGAAGCCGCTTTCATTCGCCCTTCGCCCGCTGCCGGAGCCTTGGGCGGCGTGGCGGCGAAGACGCGCGAGGCCATGCTCCTTTGCGAGGCGGCCGGCTTCGATGTCGTGATCGTCGAAACCGTCGGCGTCGGCCAGTCGGAAACCGAGGTGGCAGGCATGACCGACGTCTTCGTCCTGCTGCAGTTGCCGAACGCTGGCGACGATTTGCAGGCGATCAAGAAGGGCATCATCGAGCTCGCCGATCTCATCATATACAACAAAGTCGATTTGGATGCTGCTGCGGCGGAACGTGCGGCCATCCAAATGCGCTCGGTGCTCGCCATGCTCAGCCCGGCGACAGCGAACTGGCAGCCGCGCGTCTTGCAGATCAGCGCCCTGCAGGGCACGGGCATCGCAGCGGTGTGGGCAACATTGCAGGAGTATCGCCAGATCGTGACCGACTCGGGGGCGCTGGCCGAAAAACGCCGCCGCCAGTCGCTGGACTGGATGTGGCAGCTGATCGATGTCAGCCTGCGCCAACGCTTTCAATCCCACCCCGCCGTGAGGGCAACGCTGCCCGATCTGACCCGTGCGGTTCAGAAGGGTGAAACCTCCCCCACGGCAGCCGCGCAGCGGCTCTTGAATCTGCTGAATCGGTATTTTTAGGAGAACGTCCATGCACGAGATCATTGAAGAACTGGAAAGAAAACGCGAGCTGGCGCGCCTTGGCGGCGGACTGAAACGCATCGACGCCCAGCACGCCAAAGGCAAGCTCACCGCACGCGAGCGCATCGAGCTCCTGCTCGACGACGGCACCTTCGAAGAGTGGGATATGTTCAAGGAACACCGCTGCACCGACTTCGGCATGGAGCAGACCAAGATTCCTTCCGATGGCGTGGTGACCGGCTACGGCACCATCAACGGCCGCATGGTGTTCGTTTTTTCGCAGGATTTCACCGTCTTCGGCGGCGCTTTGTCGGAAGCGCACGCCGAGAAGATCTGTAAGGTCATGGACAAGGCGATGCAGGTCGGTGCCCCGGTGATCGGGCTCAACGACTCCGGCGGGGCACGCATCCAAGAAGGCGTGGCGGCCTTGGGCGGTTATGCCGAGGTGTTCCAGAGAAACGTGCTTGCTTCCGGCGTGATCCCGCAGATTTCACTCATCATGGGTCCCTGCGCCGGCGGAGCGGTGTATTCGCCGGCGATGACCGACTTCATCTTCATGGTCAAGGACAGCTCCTACATGTTCGTGACAGGCCCCGACGTGGTGAAGACGGTCACGCACGAAGAGGTGACGGCCGAGGAGCTGGGCGGTGCCGTGACGCACACGACGAAATCGGGTGTTGCCGATCTCGCCTTCGAAAACGACGTCGAGGCACTGATCCTCCTGCGTCGCTTCTTCAACTACCTGCCCTTGAACAACCGTGAGAAACCGCCGATCCGGCCGACCAGTGACCCGGCCGATCGCATCGACATGAGTCTCGACACACTGGTGCCGGACAACCCGAACAAGCCCTATGACATCAAGGAGCTGATCATCAAGGTCGTCGATGAGGCCGACTTTTTCGAGCTGCAACCGGATCACGCCAAGAACATCGTCATCGGTTTCGCGCGCATGGAAGGGCAGACCGTCGGCATCGTCGCCAACCAGCCGATGGTGCTGGCGGGTTGTCTCGACATCAAGAGCTCGATCAAGGCAGCGCGCTTCGTGCGTTTTTGTGATGCCTTCAACATTCCGATCGTCACCTTCGTCGATGTGCCGGGCTTCATGCCGGGGACGGCACAGGAATACGGCGGCATCATCAAGCACGGCGCGAAGCTGCTCTATGCCTATGCCGAATGCACGGTGCCGAAGATCACCGTGATCACCCGCAAAGCCTACGGTGGGGCTTACGACGTGATGGCGTCGAAACACCTGCGTGGCGATGTGAACTTTGCCTGGCCTTCGGCCGAGATCGCCGTGATGGGGCCGAAAGGGGCGGTGGAGATCATCTTCCGCGAGGAAAAGAACGATCCGGTCAAGGTGGCAGCCCGCGAAGCCGAATACAAGGCCAAGTTCGCCAATCCTTTCGTTGCCGGCGCGCGCGGCTTCATCGACGACGTCATCCAGCCGCACGAGACGAGAAAGCGCATCTGTCGCTCGTTGGTGATGCTCAGGAACAAGAATATTGCCAACCCGTGGCGCAAGCACGGCAACATTCCGCTGTAAGGAAACCGGTCATGTTCAAGAAAATTCTCATTGCCAACCGAGGCGAGATCGCCTGCCGTGTCATCAAAACCTGCCGCAAGATGGGCATTGCCACCGTCGCGGTGTATTCCGAGGCGGACCGCGACGCGCTGCATGTGGAGCTGGCTGACGAAGCCGTGTGCATCGGCCCGGCACCATCGAAAGACAGCTACCTGGTGATGGACAAGATCATCGCCGCCTGCAAGCAAACGGGCGCGGAAGCGGTGCATCCGGGTTACGGCTTCCTGTCGGAAAACGCCGAGTTCTCGCGCCGGCTGGAGGAGGCAGGCATCGTCTTCATCGGCCCCAAACACGAGTCCGTGGCGAAAATGGGCGACAAGATCGAATCGAAGAAGCTCGCGATCTCAGCAAAGGTCAACACCATTCCCGGCTACAACGACGCCATCGACACGCCTGAGGAGGCCGTCGAGATCGCGCGCAAGATCGGCTATCCGGTGATGATCAAGGCATCGGCCGGCGGCGGCGGCAAAGGGCTGCGTGTCGCCTGGAACGACAAGGAGGCGCACGAGGGTTTTGCTTCGTGCAAGACCGAGGCGAAGAACGCCTTTGGCGACGATCGCGTCTTCATCGAAAAATACGTCGAGGAGCCGCGCCACATCGAGATCCAGGTGCTCGGCGATGCCCACGGCAACGTCGTCTACCTCCATGAGCGTGAATGTTCGATCCAGCGCCGTCATCAAAAAGTGATCGAGGAGGCGCCCTCGCCCTTCCTCGATCCGGAAACGCGCCGCGCGATGGGCGAGCAGGCGGTGGCTCTGGCGCGTGCCGTCGATTACCAGTCGGCCGGCACCGTCGAGTTCGTCGTCAATGGCAAGGACAAGAGCTTTTACTTCCTCGAGATGAACACGCGGCTGCAGGTCGAGCATCCGGTCACCGAATGCATCACCGGCCTCGATCTCGTCGAGCTGATGATCCGTGTCGCTGCCGGCGAGAAACTGCCTTTCCGGCAGGAGGACGTCAAACTCGACGGCTGGGCGATCGAGTGCCGCATCAATGCCGAGGACCCTTTCCGCGGCTTCCTGCCCTCGACCGGGCGGCTGGTGAAGTTCATCCCGCCTGCCGAGGGCAATGGGGTGCGGGTCGATACCGGCGTCTATGAGGGCGGCGAGATTTCGATGTTCTATGACTCGATGATCGCGAAACTCATCACCCATGCGCCGACGCGCGACGGGGCGATCGCCAAGATGCGCGAGGCGCTCAATGCCTTCGTGATCCGCGGCGTGGCATCGAACATCGCCTTCCAGGCTGCGCTGATGCAGCATCCGCGCTTCATTTCCGGCCAGTTCAGCACTGGACTGATCGCCGAGTCGTATCCGAAAGGCTTCGACGCATCGATGGTGCCGCACGACGATCCGGCGCTTCTGATCGCCGTCGCCGCCGCGATGCACCGCCAGCATCAGGAACGCAATGCGCGGATTTCGGGGCAAATGCCAGGGCATGAATACCGGCCGGGATCGGAGTTCGTCGTACGTCTTGCCGACGGCGGCGATTACCCGGTCAGTGTGCATGCTGCGCCAGGAGGCTGGGATGTGCGGCTCGATGGCGAGACCTACGCGATCCGTAGCGATTGGCGCTTCGGCGAGCCGCTCTATCGCGGCACGTTCAACGACGAACCCTTCTGCATGCAGGTGGAACGACGCGGCCTCAAATATCGCCTGTTCCATTGGGGCAAGCAGGCCGATCTGACGGTGCTCACCCAGCGCGCGGCGCATCTTTCGACGCTGATGCCGAAGAAGGCGCCGCCCGACATGAGCAAGTTCCTGCTCTCGCCGATGCCGGGGCTGCTCACCCACATCGCCGTCGTCCCCGGCCAGGAGGTCAAGGCTGGCGAGGTGCTGGCGAAGATCGAAGCGATGAAAATGGAGAACGTGCTGAAAGCCGAGCGCGATTGCGTCGTCGAGGCCTTGCTCGCCAAGCCGGGGGAGAGTCTCTCGGTCGATCAGCCGATCATCGCGTTCAAATGAGCTCAAAGTCGGTGATGAAGCCAATCGCAGCGGAGGGGGCCCGCAGCAGGCGGGGGGCGTAGCGGCCGCAGGCGACACCGGCACGGCACCCTGCTGCAACTAACCAGGTTTTTCGCCTCTAATCAGTCATTGCTGCGCCAACGCGAATCGCTAGACTCCGGCAACACGGTAGGGTGGACCCGGATATGGCAGCGGAGGGTAAAAGGTCGAGCGGAAAGGCGTGGACGGCAGTGGATTGCGGTGCCGGGCGTGTGACCATCGCGTCAATCGAACGCGGTGGGAGTAAGCCCATGGTGCTGACGTGCGAGAGCTATGCCCGTGAAGGCAGTGTCAGCGAGACGCTCAAGCGTCTGCAACGTTTGCATCGTCTCGATCGTCAGCAATGTGTCACGCTTCTTGCCGAAGGCCAATACCAGCTGCTGCAAGTCGAATTGCCCGCCAACGCAGCGAGCATGACCCGTGATGAGCTGCGCGAGGCATTGCGCTGGCGAGTGAAAGAGATGGTCGATTTTCCCGTCGAGCGTGCCGGTATCGATCTGCTCGACATTCCTCCGGTTGGCAATCGTCCCCCCCAGGTTTGGGTCGTGCTCGCCAACCACGAGGTGTTGCAGCCGATCATCTGGGACTTCCAGGAAGCGAAGGTTACGCTTGCCGCGATCGACATCCCCGAGCTGGCCCAGCGCAACCTGGCTGCGCTGTTCGAAGAGCCAAACCGCGGAGTGGCGCTGTTGTTCTTCGATCGACATGGCGGCCGGCTCGTCATCACGTTTCACGGCGAGCTCTACATGACACGCCACATCGATGTCGGTACTGCAGAGCTCGCCGATGCCCAGGCGGAAACGCTTCACGAGCGGGTGCTGCTCGATATCCAGCGCTCGCTCGACAGTTTCGACCGCAACTACGGTGCGATCAATGTGGCGCGCCTCCTCATCGGGCCGATGCCGCAGGGGAATGCGGACGCTTTCGTTCCTTATCTGCGCGCCAATCTGTCTCTGCCGGTGGCGGAGGCGAATCTCGCCGAAGTGATGGACTTCGCGAAGACGCCCCATCTGACCGATCCGATGATCCAGGCGGAAGCCTGCCTAGCGCTCGGTGCCGCGCTCAGAGAGTGACACATGGCCGGGCAGATCAATCTCTACGACCCCGCCCTGCGAAAAAAACGCGACTGGCTGTCGCTCGCCAACGTGGTGCTCGGTGCCTTTGCAATGCTGGCGATCGTCGCTACTGCCGGAATCGTCGCGCGCAGCGGCTTGTCGGAATTGCGTGCCCAGGCGTCGGCAGGAGATGCGCGATTGCAAGAGCTGCGCAGCCAAGTGCAGGCGCTCGGCAAGCAAGTCGCGGAACGGAAACCCGATGTCCGTCTCGAACAGGAGCTGGCGGCTCTTCGCCAGCTCGTTGAAACGCGCGGCATCGTGCTGCAGATCCTGCGCGAGAGACTGGCGAGGGATGCGCCGGCATTCGCCGACTCATTGCGCGCTCTGGCGAACTTGACGATGCCCGGCGTGTGGATCACCGGTTTCGCATGGGATGCGACCAGCAACGACATGGAAATCCGTGGCCGGACGACCGACCCAGCCCTGCTGCCCGAATATATCCGGCGCCTGAATCGCGAGCCGGCGATGCGCGGCCAGGCCTTTGCCGCCCTCAACGTCGTGGAAGGCAAGCAGGAAGCAGTCAGCGCAGGTACCGCAACAACGCCGCGCCTGCCGCCTTTCCATGAGTTCACCCTGATACCGGTCAAGCGCGAGGATGCTGCGATTCCTGCCGGTGACGGAGGCCGGAGATGAGTGCATTGCAGTTGCGCTGGCAAGGCTGGAGCGCACGTTTTTCCGCACTGCAGCCGCGCGAAAAGACGCTGATCGCCGCAGCGGCGGCAGTGGCGGTGCTTTTCGGCGGCTACGGTTTGTGGATCGAGCCGGCGCTTTTGCAGGCAAAACAGCTCAAGGCCACCCTCGCGCAGCAGCGAGAAGAGCAAAGCCGCCTGGAAGAACAGGTCACCGCTCTCACGGCGCGCGCCGGTGATCCCGATGCCGCGAATCGCGCGGCTTTGCAACGCCTGAAAGAAAAGTTGGCACTCAGCGAACGCGAGATCGCAGGCTATGGCAATACACTGATCGCACCCGAGCGCATGCCGGCCCTGCTGCAAACGGTGCTGGCCCGGCATCGCGGCCTGACGCTGGTCAGCCTGAAGACCTTGCCGCCGCGTCCACTCCTCGAAAAGGCGGCGACACGGGAAGGGGCTGCGCCGCCGGAAGGGAACCTCTATCAGCATGGCATCGAGATCAAGCTGGCCGGCGGCTATCAGGATCTGCTTGCCTACGTCGCCGAACTCGATGCCAGCCCGCAGAAAATACTGCGCGGCAAGATCAACCTCATCGTCAGGCAATACCCGGTCAGCGAATTGACCGTGACGATCTACACCTTGAGTCTGGATGCGCGATGGCTCGTCGTCTGATCCCCACTATGCTGATGTTCGTGGTCTGTACCGGCGTGTTGGCCCAAGGTACCGATCCGACCCGGCCGCCGTTCGAGACGGGGTTGGCTGCACAACCCGGAGTCACGATGCCCGAACCCACGACCGGCCTGCAGTCGATCATCCGCAGGAAGGCAGGCAAGCCGGCAGCGCTGATCAACGGCGTCGTGATCGAGCTGGGAGGCAAGGTTGGAGAGGCGCGCTTGATCCGCATCGGGGAGGATTCCGTGGTGCTGCGCGGACCGCAGGGCATCGAGACCCTGTATTTGACGCCGGGTGTCGAAAAGAAGGCTGTGAGGAAGGGGAAAAGATGAAACAGACCATCCTGCGAACCGGCTGGCTGATGGCCATGCCGCTGTTGCTGGCAGCATGCGGGACGCCGCCGGCGCGGCCCGATCTGGTGCGTGAACGTATGGGTGAAGAGCTGACACAAGCCTTGAACCAGCGCAAGTCGGCAGAAGTGACGGAAAAAGCCTTGTTGCCACCCCTGAGCATCGAATTGCCGAAAGCGGAACAGGCCGAGCCGCGTTTCGATCTTTCCGTCGTCAACGCACCAGCGGCACAGGTCTTCATGGCGATCGTCAGTGGCACACGCTACAACATGCTGGTCGGCCCCGAAGTCACCGGTACGATCACGATCAACCTGAAGGATGTGACGGTGCGCGAAGCACTCGAATCGATCCGCGATCTCTACGGCTATGAATTCACGATCAAGGGCAATCGCATCGCGATCCAGCCGAATACCCTGCAGACGCGCGTCTTCCAGGTGAATTATCTGGCCAGCCGCCGTCAGGGCGCGACCGAGCTGCGCGTCACCTCGAGCTCGATCGCCGCGAACGAAACCGGCCCAACCTCGACGGCGACGCCTGCGCCCGTCCAGAGCGTCGGCGGTGGGGCGCGGACCACAGGCAGTCTCACCAGCCGGGTGCAGACCAATTCCGACACCGATTTCTGGCGTGAACTGCAAACCTCGCTGGCCACCATCGTCAGCGGCGAAGGACGCAGCGTGGTGGTCAATGGCCTGTCCGGCGTCGTCGTCGTACGCGCTTATCCCGCCGAACTGCGCGCCGTCGAGCAGTATCTGAAAGCCACACAGGTGATGGTCGAACGGCAGGTGATGCTCGAGGCCAAGATCCTCGAAGTGCAACTCTCGGAGCGCTTCCAGAACGGTATCAACTGGGCCTCTTTCAATGGCGTCAATCACCGCGCCAGCCTCGGTGTGTTGCAGCCGGGCGCCACGCTTGGCACCACCGGCAGCGGCAGCGCGCTCGCCAACAACGACCTCACGGCGCTGCCGGGCGTGGCGGGCTCGCTGGCGGCTTCGGCGCTCGGCAACGGCTTCGTCGGGCTGGCCTTCCAGACCGCCAATTTCGCCGCCCTGCTGAGCTTCCTGGAAACCCAGGGCCAGGTCTCGGTGCTGTCGAGCCCGCGCATCGCCACGCTCAACAACCAGAAGGCCGTGCTGAAAGTCGGCACCGATGAGCTGTTCGTCACCAACGTGACGTCCACGACGACCAGCACTGCCGCCGGCACGACCTCGACACCGAATCTGACGCTGCAGCCGTATTTCTCTGGCATCTCGCTCGATGTCACACCGCAGATCGACGAAGAGGGCAAGATCATCCTGCACATCCACCCGGCGATCAGCGCGGTCGCCGAGAAAGAGAAGATCGTCGATCTCGGCTCGCTTGGGACGTATCGCTTGCCGCTCGCCACCTCGAGCGTCAATGAGACCGACAGCATCGTGCGCGTGCAGGATGGCAACATCGTCGCGATCGGCGGGCTGATGACCCACAGCCAGACGAGCAATCGCAATGGGCTGCCAGGCACCGTTTCCTCTCCGGCCGGGGTGCTCTTTGGACAACGTGGCAGCAGCATGGAAAAACGCGAGCTGGTGATCCTCCTCAAGCCGACCATCATCCGCGACGACCGGGACTGGATGAATGACTTGCGGCAAAGCGGTGAGCGGCTACGCAGTTTCGACCTGCCCCCTCTCGACGTGCCTTTGCAGTGAGCGTCTATCTTTCCCACTTCGGCCTGAACCAGCTGCCGTTCGGCATCACCCCCGATACCGAGTTCGCCTATACGAGCCGCAGCTACCGCGAAGGGATCAACCTGCTGCATTTCGCTCTGGCGAGCGGCGAGGGATTCATCAAGGTGGTTGGCGAGGTCGGTACTGGCAAGACCCTGTTGTGCCGCAGCCTGCTGAACGAACTGGATGGCGATTGGCAGGCAGCCTACATCCCCAATCCGCAGATGGACCCCCGCGAGCTGTTGCTCGAAATCGCCGACGAACTGCGGGCGGGCGAGGGGGCGAAGGACATCGTGCGCCTCGTCAAGCGCATCAATCAGCGTTTGCTCGAGCTCGCAGCCGCAGGGCGCAAGGTGGTGCTGTGCATCGACGAGGCGCAGACCATGCCGCGTGTGACCTTGGAGAGCCTGCGTCTGCTCTCCAATCTCGAAACCGAGAAACGCAAGCTGTTGCATATCGTTTTGTTCGGGCAGCCGGAGCTGGACGAGATGCTCGCCCGTCATTCGGCACGGCAGCTCAAGCAGCGCATTGCCTTTTCTTGCCGCCTACGGCATCTCGATGCCGACGAAGTGAAACACTATGTCGAACAGCGTCTCGCGACAGCGGGCTACCGAGGTGAGCCCCTGTTTACGCCCCGTGCCGTGCGGGCGCTCTATCATCGTTCCGGCGGCACGCCGCGGCTCATCAACATTCTTGCCAACAAGGCCCTCCTGGCGGCCTTTGGTGAAGGCCGGCTGCAGGTCGAGCCGCGCCACATCAAAGCCGCGGCGCGCGACACCGAGGGGGCACGCGACAAGCCCTGGTGGGTCTGGTAGGGAGGAACGACAGGATGAGTATCATCAACCAGATGTTGCGCGATCTCGATGCCCGTCAGGCCAGCAGCATCGAGCGTGCCGGCCTGCCAGCCGGCCTGCGCACCCTGCCCCCGGAACCACGGCGCAGGGCCCAGCCGTGGGGTCTGCTCCTCATTGGTCTGATCGTCGGTGCGGCGACGGTCGGGTTCTTTGCCAACCCGTCTGCCCCGCCGCCCGTCACCCATGCCGAGAAGGCCGCGCCGCCCCAGTCCGCTCCAGTATCTGCCGTCCCTCCTGCGGCCCCAGCGGGAACGCCGGTCATCACGGCACCGGCCCCGCCGCCGTCGGCGGCAGCGGCAACCTCCGCCGAGGTGACGGCGCCGCCACCACAAGCCGCGCCTGCGCCGGCCGCACATCCAAAGCCTGCAGCGGCCGAGAAATCGAACAAACCCGTTCCCGCGCCTATAGCGAGGCCGATCACACCACCGTCATCCGCGCCGTTCGCCGAGCAGGCCCGGCCGGCGTCGCCAGCGACCGAGTCGGTTGCGACGAAGCCCACCGCGCCAGCCACGGGTGAAGCACGGATCGACAAGCAACCGAAAACTGCGCCGACGCTGGAACTCGCCGAGGCGGAGTACCGCAAGGGCATGCAGGCAGCCAGCCAGGGTGATCATGCCACGGCACTGCCTGCGCTGCGCCGTGCGCTGGAGTTCGAACCGCAGCACGCCAAGGCGCGTCAGGCATTGCTCGCGGTACTGGCCAATCTGCGCCAGTGGGAGGAAGTGAAACGGGTGGCGCAGGAAGGTTTGTCGCTCGAACCGTCACGCACACCTTGGGCAACGCTCCTGGCCCGGCTCCAATATGAGCATGGCGATGGCGATGCCGCACTGAAGACGCTGGAAAGCCATGCGGCGCATGCGGCGAACGATGCCGACTTCCAGGCTTTGTTTGCCTTCTTGTTGCAGAAACGGCAGCGTCAGGCCGAGGCCGTGCCGCACTATCAGGCTGCGCTGCGTCAACGTCCCACCGAGGGGCGCTGGTGGTTCGGCTTGGGGCTGGCGCTCGAAGCGGCTGGCCGTGGCGAAGAAGCCAGCGTGGCCTTCGCCAAGGCGCGCGAGACCGGCAACCTGCCCGCCGAAATGCGAAGCAGCGTCGAAGAGAAACTCAGGGCTTCCTCAGTATCCGTAGGGTCCCCTCCTTGAGGCTATCGCGGGCGTGCGCATCCCCGCTACGCGGGGCCCCTGCTTACTGCTCGCGTCGCCGCCTCCTTGGGGCCATTGCGGGCTGGGTGGTCGAGTGGGTCGGCGGTTGGCGCCGCTCGCGGGCGTGCGCATCCCCGCTATGCGGGGCCCCTGCTTACTGCTCGCGTCGCCGCCTCCTTGAGGCCATTGCGGGCTGGGTGGTCGAGTGGGTCGGCGGTTGGCGCCGCTCGCGGGCGTGCGCATCCCCGCTATGCGGGGCCCCTGCTTACTGCTCGCGTCGCCGCCCAATTGACGATACGCGCGGCGCCTTGCGCCTTGAGCGTTGTGGCGACGGCAGCGAGGGTTGCGCCGGTCGTCATCACGTCATCGACGACGATCACCGTCAGGCCGGCAAGATTGCGGCTGCAGGCGAAAGCATGGCGCACGTTGCCTTGCCGTTCCCGCCAGGGCAGGCGGCTTTGCGGCAGCGTGTCGCGCTGGCGGTAGAGGCTGGTGGCGTCGATCGGCAGGCCCAGCGCCCGTGCCAACGGCCGGGCGATTTCCAGCGCCTGGTTGAAGCCGCGCTCGCGCAGCCGTTGCCGTGAGAGGGGTACCGGCATCAGCAGGTCGACTTCCGGCCGGGGGCCGGCCAGCATGAAACGACTGAAAAAATCGGCGCTGGCGAGACGGCACCCGTATTTGAGCTGATGCACCAAGGCATCCACCGGGAAGGCGTAGCGCAGCGGGGCGAAGGTCGCATCGTAGGCGGGCGGGGATTTCAGACAGGTGCCGCAGGCGCTCGCCGGCACGCCCAGCGGGGTGGCGCAGACCGGGCAGAGGGCGCCGCCAAGCCGCGGCAAATCGGCCGTGCAGTCCTCGCAGACGGGGGTGTGGCTATGCGCCCCGCAGAGCAGACAGGCGCGCGGCAGCAGTTGGTCGAGCCATGGAGTGAGGAGCGCTTTCAGGGTCACGGTCGATCGCGGATAATGTCATGATGAGTACGCGGGAAAGTTTCGCGGCTGCAGCCGCATCCTACGATAATGCCGCCGTGCTGGCGCGCGAGGTGGGGCAACGCATGGCCACGCGGCTTGCCTGCGTGCGGCTGGCACCTTGGCGTATGGCCGATGTCGGTTGCGCGACCGGCGATGGGGTGCGCGAGCTGATGCGCCGCTATCCCGAAGCGCTGCCGCTGGCGGTGGATTACGCGCTGCCGATGCTTAACGCCGTGCGCGCATCCGCGGGCTGGTGGGATCGATTGCGCGGCAGAGCCCCGCGCTGTGTGAATGCGGACGTGCGCGCCTTGCCGCTGGCTGAAAATAGCCTCGATCTGGTCTGGTCGAATTTGATGCTGCACTGGCTGCCGGATCTGCGCCCGGCGTTTGCAGAATTGCATCGCGTGCTGGCCGAGGGCGGACTGTTGCATTTTTCGCTGCTGGGCCCGGATACGCTCAAGGAACTGCGCGAATGCGCCGGCCAGCTCGGCCTCTCGTGGAGCGGCAAGACATTCGTCGACATGCACGATGTCGGCGACCTCTTGATGAGCAGCGGTTTCGGCGATCCGGTGATGGAAATGGAGATGCTGACGCTGACCTATCGCTCACCACGCGCATTTCTTGCCGACCTGCGCCATCTTGGCGTACGCGACGGGCTGCTCGGGCAGTTGGGCTGGCGCGACTGGCGTCGGCTTTTCGCTGCCTGGCCACGGGTAGAGGGTGCATTGCCGGCGCGGTTCGAGATCGTTTATGGCCATGCCTGGAAACTTGCGCCGCGCCAATTGCCGGACGGTCGCGCCGTAGTGCACTTCCATCGCCATGAAGCGCGCTAAACGGGCCCCCCGCATTCGCCCGCGCAATCCGTTGGCCAACGCGCCGCTGATGAAGAAAGGCGGTGCGCATGCACGCAAGGACAAGCGCGCCAGCCGCGCGCGGCAAAATGCCCAGCTGAGGAAGCTGGACGAGCCATAGGCATGTCAAGACAAAGCTTCGTGATCCGCCAGCAGGCGGTCGAGCAGTGCGCGCAGGCGCGCCGGCCGGAAGGGCCGGCTTAACATGAGGCGTGGAACCCCCGCGGACTGCTCGCCGAGCGAGGGCACCGGCCCGCTGCTGACGATCAGGGCAGGTAATGGACGGCCGATGGCCGTGGTGATCCGCTCGATCCATGCCAGACCGCGTTCGATACCGGCTGCGCCGCCCGGCAGATCGAGAATGACGCAGCCCGGCGGGTGGCTTGCGTCGATCCGGGCCGTGTCGGGATCGCTCGCACGCATTACCGCGAATTGCCAATTCTCGAGCAAACGTGCAAGTTCCTCTCGTTCGGGGGTCATTGGTCCGAGCAGCAGGATGACGGCTTGCGGCGCAGGCTGTCGCTCCTCGCTGGAGCTGCTGCCGGAGGGCGCAGAGGTGAGCGGCACCGTCAGCGCAAAACGCGAGCCATGGCCCACGCGCGAACAGAGCGTCACCGGGTGGCCGAGCAGGGTAGCGGACTTGCGGACGATCGCCAGACCCAGGCCGAGGCCTTTCTCGGGATCGCGCTCCGGGTTGTCGAGTTGCACCAGCTCATCGAAGATCGATTCACGAGCCTCGGGGGGAATGCCGGGCCCGCTGTCCCAGACCTCGATGCGCACCGCATTGCCGACCCGACGGCAGGCGACGAGGATTCCGCCTCGATGGGTGTGGCGGATCGCGTTGCTCACCAGGTTGATGAGAATACGGTGCAACAGGGCGGGGTCGGTGAGCATCCAGTCCTCGTGAATGCGACTGCGCAATCTCAGTCCTTTTTCCACCGCCGCATCGACGAAGCTTTCCACGACAGGGAGGATGGCCTGCGTCGTACGCAACGGCTGGCGCTGTACCTGGACGACCTGACCATCGAGACGCGAATAATCGAGCAAGGTGCCGAGCAGATTCTGCAGGTTGCTGACGGTGTGGGCGAGCTGGCGCAACTTCGGTTCGAGCTCGGCCGGCGGGCTTTCCTTCAGGAGTCGTGCGACGAACAGACCAAGTGCCTGGGCCGGCTGGCGCAGATCATGGCTGGCCGCGGCGAAGAAGCGGCTGCGCGAGCGCGCCGCCTGCTCGGCCGCATCGCGCTCATGGCGCAGCAGTGCGGTCGCTTCGAGAATGCGCTCGGCGAGTTGTTCCTGGGTTTGCCCCACCGTCGCCGCCATTTCGTTGATGCCTTGCGCCAGCCGGCCGAGTTCGTCATCTCCTCGCACCTCGACACGTTGCGAGAACTCGCCACGCTTGACGCCGGCGACGACCGCGCCGATCTCCGTCAAGGTGCGGATCAAGCCGCGGGAAAAAGCGACCGCCAGACCGACCGCCAATAGCAGGATCAGTGCGGAGAGCCCTGCAGCGCGGAGCGCATGGCTGCGGATTTCTGCATGCAGCCCCCGGCTCGAAACTTTGAGCAGCAATTGACCGAGCAGAGGCGCATCGCTTGGCTGCGCCGGCATGCCGTAGGGATCGTTTTCGGCCAGCTGGGTTGGTCGGATTGCCAGGACATGCCAGTGCTCGGGTGAGGTGCCCCAAACGGGGGCATCGAAGCCGGCAAAGCGCTGTTCCTCGGGGGGCAACTGTTCGCGAGGCAGTGTGCTCGCCAGCATCCTGCCTTTGCCATCGAGAAAAGCGGCGGCGAGGACGTCCGGCTCCCGGCGCGCCGCCTCGACGAGCTTGTCGAGCGCTTCGGTATTGCCAACGAAGAGACTGTATTCCGCCAGCGTCGAGAGCTGCCGGGCAAACGCTGCCAGACGCCGGTGCTGTTCGATTTCCGCTTGACGGATCTGGCCAAAGATCAACGTGCCGGCAACCAGTAAGGCCGCCAGAATCGCCGGTCCGAGTGCTGTGAATAGGATGCGCGTGCGGATGCCGTAGGATTTCATGCACAGGCCCCGAAAACGAACAGGGGCGGCCTGCTGCCGCCCCTGTCGGTTTCAGTCGTGAAGACGCGCCCGTTCATCCGGCGCGGGAATCCGCGTCAATACAATCCGGCGATGTAATCGGCAACCGCGCGGATTTCGGCATCGGTCATCTTGATGGCGATCATGCGCATCATCTTGTTCGGGTCGTTGGCGCGCTCGCCGCTGCGGAAAGCCTTCAGCTGCGCTTCGAGGTATTCCTGATATTGGCCGGCGATCCTCGGATACTGGACGGGAATGCCTTTCCCGGCCGGACCATGGCAGCCCGCGCAGGCCGGCAGACCTTTCGATGCATCACCGGCACGATACAGCTTCTGGCCTAGTTCGAGCACGCTGCGATCCTTCACTTCGCCCCCGACTTGCTTTTGGCTCGCGAACCAGGCGGCGAGATCCTTCATCTGGTTTTCATCGTAGGGAGCGATCATGCCGTTCATGATGGCATTGACGCGCTCGGGCTTGCCATCGGGGCCGGTCTTGAAGTTCTTCATCTGCTTGAACAGATAGCCGGCATGCTGGCCGGCCAGTTTCGGGTTGGCCGGTGTCGCGCTGTTGCCGTCGGGATTGTGGCAGGCGGCACAAACCGTGGCGGCGATCTCCTTACCTTTGGCGGGATCGCCCGAATAGGCGGCGGCTTTGTCGGACTCATTGGCATGGACGGCGGTGCCGGCAAGCAGCAAAAACGTCAGCGCGGACAGCAGGGACGTTTTCAACAGCGGCGCAAAGCGGCTCATCTGAAGCTCCTCGGAGAACTGTCGGATCGATAAAAGCGTTATTCTATATCAAGCTTGTCCTGCTTCGACGCCCCCCTCGGGCCCACTCATGAGCGCTTCCCTTTTCCGCCACGCCTGTTTCGAGATTTCCGTCGCCGATCCGCAGAACCTTCCCCAGGCTGGCGGCGCGGAAATCGCCTTTGCGGGCCGATCGAATGCCGGCAAGTCATCGGCGATCAATGCCTTGGCCGGTCACACGCGACTCGCCTACGTCTCGAAAACGCCGGGACGCACTCAGCTGATCAATGTATTTCGTCTCAAATGCGGCGCGGCGCTCGTCGATCTTCCAGGCTATGGCTACGCCGAGGTGCCGGATGCCGTGCGCCGGCAATGGCAAAACCTGCTCGAGCATTATCTGACCCAGCGCACCGCGCTGATCGGGTTGGTGCTGATCATGGATGCGCGCCGCCCGTTTACCGAGCTCGACCGGCAGATGATCGAGTGGTTCGGCCGCACCGGCAAGCCGATCCACTGTCTGCTCACCAAGGCCGACAAGCTGAGCCGGCAGGAACAGACGAAGACCTTGGCCTTGGCGTGCCGTCTCGCCAGCGCCGAGTTTCCTGACGTGCCGATCACACTGCAGCTTTTTTCCAGCCTGAAGAAGACCGGGATCGAGGAAGTCGAGCAGGTGATCGGCAGATGGCTGGGCCTGAAAGAGAAAGGGCCCTCGGCCAAAGGGGAGAAAGCCGAGAGCCCAAATGCCCCGACGAGCGTCGAGGCACCCGCTCAGGGAGGAAAAGCGGGGGACGATTCAACACCGTCCATGCACTAAGATAGGTAACGGAGCAAAAAGTTCAAGTATTTTTTCGAAAGCCAAGACCATGATCATCAAGGGAGTTTTTCCAGGCACCCGCATGCGGCGCATGCGCCGCGACGAATTTTCCCGCCGGCTGATGCGCGAGTCGGTGCTCACCGCCGCCGATTTGATCTATCCGGTGTTCGTGCTGGAGGGCACGAAAAAGACCGAACCGGTCGCCTCGATGCCTGGGGTGACGCGCATGACCCTCGATCATTTGCTGCCGGTGGCGGAAAAGGTGCTGAAATTGGGCATTCCGGCCATCGCCTTGTTCCCGGTGATCGACGCCGCGAAGAAAAGCGAGGATGCCAGCGAGGCGTGGAATCCGCAGGGTCTGGTGCCGACCGTCGTCGCGACGCTCAAAAAAGAGTTTCCTGAATTGGGCGTGATCACGGACGTGGCGCTCGACCCCTACACCAGCCACGGTCAGGACGGGTTGATCGACGCCAGCGGTTATGTCATGAACGACGAGACCATCGAAGCGTTGGTGAAGCAGGCGCTCACCCACGCACATGCCGGCGCCGATGTCGTGGCGCCCTCGGACATGATGGACGGACGCGTCAAAGCGATCCGCGCCGCGCTCGACGACGCCAAGCTGATCCACACGCGCATCCTCGCCTATTCGGCCAAGTATGCGTCGAGCTTCTACGGCCCGTTCCGCGACGCGGTCGGTTCCGCAGCCAACCTCGGCAAAGGCAACAAAACTACCTACCAGATGGATCCGGCGAACTCGGACGAGGCGCTGCGCGAAGTGGCGCTCGATCTCGACGAGGGCGCCGACATGGTGATGGTCAAGCCGGGTATGCCCTATCTCGACATCGTGCGGCGGGTGAAAGACACCTTCGGCGTGCCGACTTTCGCTTATCAGGTGAGTGGTGAGTATGCGATGCTCAAGGCCGCTGCGCAGAACGGCTGGCTCGACCACGACGCAGTGATGCTGGAGGCGCTGCTCGCCTTCAAGCGTGCCGGCGCGGATGGCATCCTCACTTATTTTGCGTTGGAGGCGGCAGCAATGCTGCAAAGATGAAACCTCTCCCTAACTTGCTGCGCGGGCGGTCTGCTGCGTTGCGCGGTGCTCGGATGCTCGCCTACCTACGCAGGTATGTCTCGCATCCTGCGCTCCGTGCGCCTTGCATCCCCTCCCGCTCGCGGCGTTATGCAGAGGTTTCAATGAAAGTGGATGTCGGGAAGGCATTCAAGCCGCGAGCATGGGCCACTGGACGGCCCAGTGGCTCAGCGGATCGTCCGCAAATCCGCTCTTGACGAAGCGCTGCAGGCGGCCGAGCAGATGGCAGACGAGCAGATCGGCATGCGCGGCGCAATCGTGCTCTGCCGGCAAGGCGCCTTGTGCCATGGCGATCTTCAGCGCCTGTTTCAGCGAGGCTTCGAGCCGATCGAAGAGCTGGTTGATCCTGGCTTGCAGGCGTGGGTGTTCATGGACCAGCACATCGCCGATCATCAGCCGGGCCAGGCCGCGATTCATGCCGGCGAAGCGCAGGCTCGCGGCGAGCATCAACTCTGCTTGTTTGAGGCCGTTGGGTTCTTCGGCGACGATCTGGCCGACCACGGAAAACAGCGCATTTTCGATGAAGTCGATCAGCCCTTCGAACATGCGCGCCTTGCTGGGGAAATGGCGGTAGAGCGCGGCTTCGGAAACCTCGAGTCGAGCCGCCAGCGCGGCGGTGGTGATCTTTTCCCCGGCCGGATTCTCGAGCATCGCGGCGATGGTTTGGAGGATGCGTAGCTTGCGGTCGCCGTTGGCGGTCATCGGCTCAGTCCCAGTTTCGGCAATTCGAGCACCGATTTTATGCGCCGATCGACGTAAGCGGGCACTTGCTGCGCGCGGCTGACGAGCACGGTGGTCATCCCCAGCCGCTTGGCGGCACGCAGGTTGGCCGGCGTGTCCTCGACGAGGATGCAACGGCGCGCATCGAGCCGTTCACGGGAAAGCAGGCGACGGAACGCCGCGCCGTGCGGCTTCGGCGTGAAGCGCAGGCGCTCAATGCACCAGATACCGTCGATCAACGACCGGAGGCCGATCAGTTCGAGTACTGCCTCGACATAACGGCGCGGCGCGTTGGAGAACACGATCTTACGGCCCGGCAGCCGTTTCAGCACATGGCGCAGCGCCGGTTCATGAACCAGCATCCGCGGCAGATAGTCGAGGAAGGCGTGGGTTGTAGCAAGGAAGTGATGCGGATCGACGCCGTGATGCCGCACCAGGCCCGTCAGCGTCGCGCCGTAACGGCGCCAGTAATGATCGCGCAGCTGCCTGGCTTCCTGCTCATCGAGTCCGACCCGGTGCGCCACGTATTCGCCCATCGCCCGGCTGATGGCGGGAAAGATGTGCGGATTGGCGTCATGCAGCGTGTTGTCGAGGTCGAACAGCCAGACCCGGCCAGTCATTTCGACTTGATCAGCGTGCCGACGCCTTCGTCGGTGAGGATCTCCAGGAGCAGCGCATGTTCGACGCGGCCATCGATGATATGCACGCTTTTGACACCGCTTCTGGCGGCGTCGAGCGCCGAGCCGATCTTCGGCAGCATGCCGCCGGAGAGCGTGCCATCAGCGACCATTGCATCGATTTCCTTCGGCGTGATGCCGGTGAGCAGATTGCCCGCCTTGTCGAGCACGCCCGGCGTGTTGGTCATCATGACGAGCTTCTCGGCCTGCAGCACCTCGGCGATCTTGCCGGCGACGACGTCGGCGTTGATGTTGTAGGTTTCACCATTCGGGCCGACGCCGATCGGCGCGATCACGGGGATGAAGTCGCCGGAATCGAGGAAGCTGATGATCGAGGGATCGATCGAGGTGATCTCGCCGACTGAGCCGATGTCGATCAACTCTTCCGGCTTGTCCTTGTTGGGCAGGAGCAATTTCCTGGCGCGGATGAAATTGCCATCCTGGCCGGTCAAGCCCACCGCCTTGCCGCCATGCTGGTTGATCAGATTGACGATTTCCTTGTTGACCTGGCCGCCGAGCACCATCTCGACGATGTCCATCGTTTCCTCGTCGGTCACCCGCATGCCCTGGATGAATTCACCCTTCTTGCCGACGCGTTTCAGCAGATCCTCGATCTGCGGGCCGCCGCCGTGCACCACGACCGGATTCATGCCGACGAGCTTGAGCAAGACGACGTCGCGCGCGAAGCAGTCCTTGAGCTTCGGATCGGTCATCGCATTGCCGCCATATTTGATGACGATCGTCTTGTCGAAGAAACGTTGGATGTAGGGTAAGGCTTCGCCGAGGATCCTGGCCTTGACGGCGGCCGGCAACGATTCGGAAGTCATGGAAGGGGCCTCGAAAAAAACAATGGCGGCGATTTTACCGCCGCCATCCATCAACGCCGCAGGATGCCGTCCTGCCAGCGCCGACTTTGCGATCAATCGATCGTCAGCCGCTTGGCTTGCGCTTGTGCTTTCTTCGGCAGCGTCAGCTCGAGTACGCCATCGGTGAATTTCGCGGTGGCGGCCCCATCGTCGATGTCCTGGCCGAGATTGAAGCTGCGCGAAACCTTGCCGAAGTAGCGTTCGGAACGCAGCACGCGCCCGCCTTCCTTCTCTTCCTTTTCTTCCTTCCGTTCTGCGCTGATCGAAACCACCGGACCATCGATCGTGACGTGAATGTCCTCTTTCTTGATCCCCGGCATTTCAGCATGGATCACAAAGGCCTTGTCCTGCTCCTTGACATCCACCTTCATGTCCGGCGCCTCGATGCCTTTGCCCATCTCGATCGGCCGCACGAAGAAACCACGGAAGAAATCATCGAACGGGTCAAAACGGGTCAGTTCGTTCATTTCATCCTCCTTTTTCCAGGTTGTCCGATATTCAACCTAGTATGGAAAGCGAAAAATTCAACCCAACCCTGACTCGATCCCGAGCATCAGGATGGCGTCGCGGTTCGACCAGGAAAAGCAGCCGGCGGCAGCGATGCGCCAGGGCAGCCAGCGCCAGGCGCGATGTTCGTTGGGCGCCGTGACGACGGGGGTTCCCGCCGGGACACAGAGGCTGAAGACGTGCTCGAGGTTGTGGCTCACGCCCTCAGGGTAGCGGTCGCGCCACTCGGCGAAGATCTCGAAGCGGTTGGAAAGGTGCCAGTCGCGCAAGTCCTCCGGCGCACAGGCGATGCCAGTTTCCTCGCCGACTTCGCGCACGGCGGCGGCAAGCGGCGACTCATCCCCTTCGAGGCTGCCGGTCACCGATTGCCAATAGCCGGGATGCGCTGCTCGTTCGAGGAGCAGGACATTCGCCTGCGGGTCGTGGATGAGGACCAGCACCGAAACGGGCTTCTTGGTACCTGGCATGGCGCGTCAGAGCTTGGGAAAAAATTCGTCGCGAGCGCAGCCAGGTTGGGGGAGGCCGGAGCGCAGCCACCGGAATGTATATGGACATACATGAGGATGGCGAAAACGAAGTTTCGGCGCAGCCAAAACGAAGTTTCGGCGTAGGCTAACATCGGCGCAGCCGATGTTAAGCGAAGCGGCCGAAGCCAACACCGCCCGACCCCAAGATGGCAAGCGCAGCAGAATTTTTCACAAGCTCAGGCGATGTCGGACAGCCAGCTGATGCCATCGGCCTGCATGTCGACGAAGCACCAGAACGGAACGCCCTGTTCGCGCCATTCGTTCGCGGCGTTCTCGAAGACCTGCAGGGCCTGGACGAAATCGGCTTCGGCGTAGCCGTGGATGCCGTCACAATGTTCGAGGATCACGACATAGCCATCGGCCGGTTGCCAGGAAAGATCGGCCAGACAGTCGAGCAGCGCATCCCAGTTGTGGCCGAACCAGTCGGGGAAATGCATCGCCCGGGCGATGGCATCGAGCATCTCGTCCTTGTTGCGCGTATGGGCGAGATCGACGCGGAATACTGCGTAACCGTTGTGTTCGGCGGCCGCGACCAGTTCATCTTCACCATTGATCGGCATGTGATAGACGCCGGCATGCTCAAAACGGGTCAGCAGGCTTGCGTATTTCATTCGACGATCCTCAGGAAGCTGCGGTAGTGGTCCGGGCTGTAATAACAGACGTCGGGGCGTCGTGGCACCTGACCGCCGCAGACGATGCGGCGTGCCCCGCGATCCTTGGCGCCGGGCGTCGGCACGGTGTATTCACGGTAATAACCACGCGGCGCCGGCGGCAGACGCCGTTCGTAATTGCCGAAGACGATGCCGTCGCGGCGGTAGGGGAAAGGACCCCCTGCGGCTATCGACGCGAGCACTTCGTGCGCTTCGGGCGGCAGCGCCTGCCGTGAAACCTCCTCGGCCTGCGCCAGGCCCAGCACAGCGGCCAGCAATAGTCCGAAGAGCGCCCGCATCACGGCTTGGCGATCTCGATCTGGGTGTCGACCTTCTGGCGCAGGCGGATGTGCAGCTCGCGCAGCTGCTTCTCATCCACCGGCGACGGGGCATTGGTCAGCAGGCACTGGGCGCGCTGGGTCTTCGGGAAGGCGATCACGTCGCGGATCGATTCCGCACCGCTCATCATCGTGACGATGCGGTCAAGGCCGAAAGCCAGGCCGCCATGCGGCGGCGCGCCGTATTTGAGCGCATCGAGCAGGAAGCCGAATTTGGCGCGCTGCTCCTCTTCGCCGATGCCGAGCGCCTCGAAGACCTTGGCCTGGACGTCGGCCTTGTGGATCCGAACCGAGCCACCGCCGATCTCCCAGCCGTTCAGCGCCAGGTCGTAGGCCTTGGCGAGGCACTCGCCCGGATGGGTCTTCATCAGTTCCTCGTGGCCATCCTTCGGCGAGGTGAAGGGGTGGTGGCAGGCGGTCCAGCGTTTTTCTTCCTCGTCGTATTCGAACATCGGGAAGTCGACCACCCACACCGGCGCCCAGGCGCGCCCGTCGACGTGGCCTTTCTCATGGCCGATCTTGAGCCGCAGCGCGCCCAGCGCGTCATTGACGATCTTCGCCTTGTCGGCGCCGAAGAAGATCAGGTCGCCGCTTTGCGCGCCGGTGCGCTCGATGATGGTCTTGAGTGCGCGTTCATGGAGGTTCTTGACGATCGGCGACTGCAGACCTTCTTCGTCGAGCTTGGTGACATCATTGACCTTGATGTAAGCGAGCCCCTTGGCGCCGTAGATCTTGACGAAATCGGTATAACCGTCGATCTCGCCGCGCGTGAGCGACGCCCCGCCGGGGATGCGCAACGCCGCGACCCGGCCACCGGAGGTGGCGGGGCCGGAAAAGACCTTGAAGGCGACGTCCTGCACCGCGTCGGTGATCTCGGTCAGTTCCAGCGTCACACGCAGATCCGGCTTGTCGGAACCAAAACGGCGCATCGCCTCCGCATAGCTCATGCGCGGGAAGGGGTTGGGCAGCTCGACGGCCAGCGCTTCCTTGAACACCGTGCGGATCATCTCTTCCATCAGCGCGGTGATTTCGGTTTCAGTCATGAACGAGGTCTCGATATCGACCTGGGTGAATTCCGGCTGGCGGTCGGCGCGGAGATCCTCGTCGCGGAAGCATTTGGTGATCTGGTAGTAGCGGTCGAAACCGGCGACCATCAGCAACTGCTTGAAGAGCTGCGGACTTTGCGGCAGCGCGAAGAAATGCCCCGGATGCACGCGCGAGGGCACCAGGTAGTCGCGCGCGCCTTCCGGCGTGCTCTTGGTGAGCATCGGCGTTTCGATGTCGATGAAGCCATGCGCATCCAGGAAGCGGCGGAAGGCCATCGCCACCTTGTAGCGCAACATCAGGTTCTTCTGCATCTGCGGCCGCCGCAAATCGATGACGCGATGCGTCAGCCGCACGGTCTCGGAGAGATTTTCTTCATCGAGTTGGAAGGGCGGAGTGGCGGCGCTGTTGAGAATCTCGATCTCGTGGCACAGCACTTCGATTTCGCCGGAAGGCATGTTGGGATTCTCGGTGCCGGGCGGGCGGCGCCGCACGCGGCCGGTGATCTTGAGCACGAATTCGTTGCGCACGGCCTCGGCGAGCTTGAACATCTCCGGCCGGTCGGGATCGCAGACCACCTGGGCGAGACCCTCGCGGTCCCGCAGATCGATGAAGATCACGCCGCCGTGATCACGCCGGCGATGGCACCAGCCGCACAGGGTGACGGTCTGATCGATGTGGGCGGCGTTCAGTTGGCCGCAGTAGTGAGTTCGCATAGTGGTTCCGTAATTGAAAAGTCGGCGCTGGTAAGACGGCACGCCGGGGTTGGTCATTCGTTCTGCGCACGCCCCAGCGGATTCGGCTGGCGTGGCAGCGGCGGGACGACGCCCATCGAGACGATGTATTTGAGGGCATCATCGACGCTGATGTCGAGTTCGATGGTTTCGGATTTCTTTACGAAGAAGAAGAAGCCATTGACCGGGCTCGGCGCGGTCGGGATGAAGACGCTGACATGCTCGTCCGGCAACAGCTCCGCGATCTCCTGCGCCGGCGTGCCGGTCATGAAGGCGACCGACCAGGCCTGCGGATGGGGGTAGCGCACCAGCAGCACCTTGCGGAAAGCCTGGCCGGTGGAGGAAAACAGCGTGTCGGAGACCTGCTTGACGCTGTAGTAGATCGACTTGACGATCGGAATACGGGCGAGAAGCCCTTCCCAGAAGCGCACCAGCTTCTGGCCGACGATGTTGGCCGTCACCAGACCGGTGAGCAGGATCACCAGCAGCGTGAGTACCGTGCCGACGCCAGGGATATGGACGCCGAGCAGTCGGTCCGGGTGAACCGCCTGCGGCAAAAGATAGAGCGACTGATCCATCGCGCCGATGATCGCCGAGACGACCCAGACGGTGATCACCAGCGGGATCCAGATCAGGAGCCCGGTGATGAAATATTTCTTGAGCGCCTTCACGTCGCTTCGGCTGCGCAGGCACAACTGCCACTGCCGCCCTGGCAAGGCGGCGTTTCCGTCTTGGCGGCAGGTTTATCGTTGTTTTTGAAATCGGTCTGATACCAGCCGCTGCCCTTGAGCTGGAAACCGGCGGCGGTCAGTTGCTTGACGAACGTCTCTTGGTTGCATTCCGGACAGGTGGTCAGGGGCGGATCGGACATCTTTTGCAGGACATCCTTTTCGAAACCGCATTGACTGCATCGATAGGCATAAATCGGCATGGTTTTCTCCAAAAAGATGGGCAAATTATAAGGTGACGGCGTAACAAGGCTTTCGCGGCCGAGCAAATAAGTGCGGAAAACCGGAAATTCAACCCGGATCAATAGATCAGGCCGAGCCAGGCCTGGGTGAGTTCTTTCCCCCAGAGCAGGGCGATGACGCCCGCGGCGGCGAGATAAGGACCGAACGGGATCGGTACGTTGCGGCCGTGCCGCGCCAGCACGATCAACGCGATGCCGACCAGCGCGCCGACCAGGGAGGACAGCAGGATCACGAGTGGCAGCATCTGCCAGCCGAACCAGGCGCCGATCGCGGCAAGCAGCTTGAAGTCACCATAGCCCATGCCTTCCTTGCCGGTGGCGAGCTTGAAGGCCCAATACACCAGCCAGAGGGAAACATAACCCGCTACCGCACCGATCACCGCATTTTGCAGGGTCGTGAAGATGCCATCGAGGTTGAACAGCAGGCCGGCCCAAATCAGCGGCAAAGTGATGTCGTCCGGCAGGAGCTGGGTATCGGCATCGATGAAGCTGAGACTGATCGCGGCCGCGATGAACAGCAGGGCGCCACCCAAGGCAGGGGTGAAGCCGAAGCGCCAGGCGGCATAGCCGAACAACAGGCCGGTAAGAGCCTCGATAAGCGGATAGCGGATGCTGATGGGCTTGCCGCAACCCTTGCAGCGCCCCCTCAACAGCAAATAGCTGACGATGGGGATGTTTTCCAATGCGCCGATCGCATGACCGCAATGCGGGCAACGTGAGCGCGGGCCGAGCAGCGAGAGCGGTTCGAAACTCGGTCGAGGCTTCCCGGCAAGCTCGGCGCACTGCCGCTGCCATTCGCGTTCCATCATCACCGGCAGCCGATGGATGACCACGTTCAGAAAGCTGCCGATCAGCAGGCCGAACACCCCACAGGCGGCGGCCAGCGTCGTCGGCTCGAGTCCCTGCATGGATCAGACGACCGCGCCGAGCTTGAAGATCGGCAGATACATCGCGACGATGATCGAGCCGATGAGCACGCCGAGCACGACCATGATCATCGGTTCCATCAGGCTCGACAACCGGGCGACGGCATCATCGACCTCCTGCTCGTAGAAATCGGCCACCTTGCCGCTCATCGCGTCGATCTGACCGGATTCCTCGCCGATCGAGATCATCTGGATCGCCATGTTCGGAAAGACACCGGTATTCTGCATCGCGACGGTGAGGCTCGAGCCAGTGCTGACATCCGCCTTGATCTGTTTCGTCGCTTCGCGGTAGATGTAGTTGCCGGAGGCGCCGCCCACCGAGTCGAGAGCTTCGACGAGCGGCACGCCTGCCGCGAACATTGTCGATAAGGTGCGCGTCCAGCGCGCCAGGGTCGCCTTGCGGATCACTTCGCCGAAGATGGGAAGGCGCAGCGCGAGGCGATCCATGAACATCTGCATTTTCTCGGAACGCTTCCAGACATAGAAGAAAGCATAAATCCCGCCGAACAGCACGCCGAAGATGATGTACCAATAGTCGACGAAGTAGTCGGAAATCGCCATCACGACCAGAGTCGGGCCGGGCAGGTCGGCGCCGAAGCTGGTAAACACCTTCTTGAACTGCGGCACGACGTAGATCATGATCACCGCGGTGACGATGAAGGCGACCACCAGCACCGAGATTGGGTAGAACAGGGCGCTCTTGATTTTGGCGATGATGGCCTGCGTCTTCTCCTTGTAGGTGGCCAGGCGATCGAGCACCTGGTCGAGAATGCCGGCCTGCTCGCCGGCTTCGACCAGATTGCAATAGAGCGGCTCGAAATACAGCGGATGCTTGCGGAATGCCTGGTTCAGTGCCGCACCGGTCTCGACGTCGGTCTTGATGTCGAGAATCAGTTTCGTCAGCGCCGGATTGCTCGCCCCCTTGGCGACGATGTCGAAGGCCTGCAGAAGCGGCACGCCCGATTTCATCATCGTCGCCATTTGGCGCGTAAACAGCGTGATGTCCTTGTCGGTGACCTTGCCTCGACTGCGGAACGATTGCTTGGCGACCTTGGTGACGAGAATACCCTGGCGGCGCAACGTGGTACGGACGACCGTCGGCGAGGCGGCGCGCAGCTCGCCGCGAATCAGTTTGCCGCTCTTGTCCTTGCCTTCCCAGTTGTAGACCGACAGGAAGTCATCCCGTTTGGCTGTGGCCATGCCTGCTCCTTGCGAATTTATGCATAGTGATAATGCCTTGCCTGGGCGCCGTTGTAAAGGCGGAATAACTCGCCTTTTCCCCCGGGGCGTGGCGACAGCGCCTCACGGACGGTAAATCTTCACGACTTTCACGCGGCGGTTCTCGGTCTGGATGACTTCCATCGGAATGCCGTTGATGCGCAGACAGACGCCGAGCTCGGGGATGTCGCGCAGGTGTTCGAGAATCAGGCCATTCAGGGTTTTCGGGCCATCGACTGGCAGATCGAGGCCGAGTACGCGGTTGATTTCCCGCAGGCTGTGCCCCCCATCGACCAGGGCGGTGCCATCCTCGGCCCAGCCGAGCGCCAGTTCACTGCCCGGCATGCCGCTGGTGAATTTGCCGACGATTTCCTCGATGATGTCCTCGATCGTCACCAGGCCGAGCAGTTCGCCATATTCGTCGACGACCAGGCCGAGCCGCTGCCGGTTTTCGCGAAAAAACCTCAGTTGGTCATAAGCCGGGGTTTCAGCCGGGATGAAATAGGGAGTCGCCAGATTTTCCCGCAGAGCCGCATGATCGAGACCATCGGTAAGCATCGGTGCGAGCAGGCGGCGTAAATGCAAGATGCCAATCACATTGCCGGGCTCGCCCTCATAGACGGGCAGACGGGTATGGAAGCTGGTGGCCAGCTGGTCGCGGATTTCTTCGATCGGCGCCGCAATGTCGATGCTCTCGACCTCCCCGCGCGGCGTCATGATGTCCTCGACGGTGATGTGTTCGAGATCGAACAGGTTGACGAGGATATCGCGGTGGGCTTCCGGCAGATAACGGCCCGATTCCAGCACCACAGTGCGTAGCTCTTCTGTGGTGAGCGCGGCCGGTTCGCCGCCGGCAGGCTCGAGGCGCAGGATTTTCAGCAAGCCTCTGGCAAACAGGTTGATGAACCAGACCAGAGGGTGGCTCAGGCGCAGCAGCGGCCAGAGCAGGAAGGCGAGTACCACCGCGATCCGGTCGGCATTCGCGGCGCCGATGATTTTCGGCGTGATCTCCGAAAACACCAGAATCGCGAAGGTGACGAACAGCGTGCCGGCCGCCAGCGCCCATTCCTCTTCGCCGAACAGTTCGATCGCGATCACCGAGACGAGGGTGGCCGCGGCGGCATTCACCAGATTGTTACCGAGCAGGATGACGCCGAGCATCTTGTCGGTGCTGGCGAGAAGCCGCATCGCCAGCTGTGCGCCGCGATGCCCCTGGCTGGCGAGATGGCGTAAGCGGTAACGGTTGGCCGCCATCATGCTGGTTTCGGACATCGAGAAAAAGCCCGACAACACCAGCAGCACCACGAGCGCTATCGACAGCGCCGAGAGCGGGTAATCTCCCATCAGCCGGGCCGACCGAGCAGGACTTCGAGCACGAAACGGCTACCGACGTAAGCGAGCAACAGGGTGACGAAGCCCGCCAGCGTCCAGCGTAATGCGATGCGCCCTCGCCAGCCGCGGAAATGGCGCCCGGCGAGCAGCCAGGCAAAAATGATCCACGACAACAGGGCGAACACCGTCTTGTGATTGAACGGTAGCGCCTTGCCGAAGATCTGTTCGGAAAAGAGGATGCCCGAGGCCAGAGTGAGTGTGAGCAGGAAGAAGGCGATGTGGATCAGCCGGAACAGCAGATTCTCCATCGTCAGCAGCGGTGGCAGACCGGCGAAGAGTGGCGTCATGCGGCCACGATGCAGGCGCTTTTCGGCGATCGCCATCAGAATGGCGTGCAACGCGGCCAAAGTGAATAGGCTGTAGGCGAGCATCGCCATCAGCAGATGGATACGAAATGCCAATGATCCGGCATTGGCCAGGATGTGTTGGCTGGGAATCAATAGCGGCAGGAGCGTACACAAGGCGGCCAGCGGCAGCCCCAGCATCTGCAAGCCTTCCATGCGGGCATAAAAGCTCTCGACCCAGTAGAAGGCCACCGCCAGCCACATCATCAGCGAGAGGGCGACGGCGAAGCCGAAACGCGTCGATTCGAACCCTGCAGGATGCACTTCGATCCCCAGCGTCATGCCGTGGATCACCAGCGCAATGAAGAGCCAGGTTCGCTCCCAGATGGCCAAACCCTTGACCGGCTGGTCGAGCACCGCGCCGCGCCAGCGCGTGCGCCAGAAATGGAATGCCAGACCGACATACAGCAGCGCAGCCAGCAGGTGCGGAAGGGGGGGATGCAGTAAAATCGTTGGCATATCCAAAGTCTACACCAAGCCCATGCTCGACAATCTGACCCAACGGCTCGGCCGCATCGTCAAGACGCTGCGTGGCCAGGCACGCCTGACCGAAGACAACATCCAGGAGATGCTGCGCGAGGTGCGCATGGCGCTGCTCGAGGCGGATGTCGCCTTGCCGGTGGTCAAGGATTTCATCGCGCGCGTAAAAGAAAATGCGTTGGGCCAGGAAGTCGTCGGCTCGCTGACCCCCGGCCAGGCGCTCGTCGGCGTGGTGCATCGCGAACTGACCGAGCTGATGGGCGGCGCGAAGGCGGAGCTCAATCTCGCCTGCCAGCCGCCGGCGATCATCCTGATGGCCGGCCTGCAGGGCGCGGGCAAGACGACGACCACCGCCAAACTCGGCAAGTGGCTGAAAGAGCGGCAGAAAAAGAAGGTGCTGGCGGTTTCCTGCGACGTTTATCGCCCGGCCGCCATCGAGCAGCTGAAAACCGTCTGTGCGCAGGCGGGCATCGATTTCTTCCCCTCGCATGCCGGCCAGAAACCGACCGAGATCGCCGCCGCGGCGCTCGATTACGCCAAGCGCCATTTCTACGACGTGCTGTTCGTCGATACCGCTGGCCGGCTGGCGATCGACGAAGCGATGATGGCGGAGATCTGCGCGCTGCACGACCAGCTCAAGCCGATCGAGACGCTGTTCGTCGTCGATGCGATGCAGGGTCAGGACGCAGTCAATACCGCGAAGGCCTTCAACGAAGCCTTGCCCTTGACCGGTGTGATCCTCACCAAGCTCGACGGTGATGCCCGTGGTGGTGCGGCATTGTCGGTGCGCCATGTCACCGGCAAGCCGATCAAGTTCGCCGGCGTCGGCGAGAAGCTCACCGGAATCGAGGAATTCCATCCCGATCGCATGGCCAGCCGCATCCTCGGCATGGGCGACATCCTCGGTCTCGTCGAGGAGGCGCAGCGCAACGTCGATCAGGAAAAGGCTCAGGCCTTCGTCAAGAAGATGAAGTCCGGCAAGGGCTTCGATCTCAACGACTTCAAGGCGCAGATCGCCCAGATGCGCAACATGGGCGGCATCGGCGCCCTGCTCGACAAGTTGCCGGCGCAGTTCGGCGCGCTGGCCCAGCAGGCGGGCGGCGCGGTCGAGGACAAGGCGATCCGCCGTATCGTCGGCATCATCGACGCGATGACGCCGGCCGAGCGGGCGAAGCCCGAGATCATCAAGGCCAGCCGCAAGCGGCGTATCGCCGCGGGCGCCGGTGTGCCGGTGCAGGAGGTCAACCGACTGCTCAATCAGTTCGAGCAGACGCAGAAGATGATGAAACAGTTCTCCAAGGGTGGCATGGCGAAGATGCTGCGTGCCGCGAAAGGGCTGATGGGGCGGGGTGGCATGTCAGGAATGCCGCGCTGAAAAATCGGCGCTGGTGAGACGGCACTACTGCCGCGCCTGAATGATGCGCGGGCCCCAGTTCCAGCGTTTCTCCCACGCCGCGCGCACCATGTTCGGGTATTCCGGCCGGCCGAGGCTGCCGTTGTAGCGGCCGAGGGCGCGAAACAGGTCGCCATTCTCGATGTCGAGATAATGCCGCAGGATCGTGCAGCCATAGCGCAGGTTGGTGCGCAGGTGAAACAGGTTGTGACTTTTTTCGCCGATCAGATCAATCCAGAAGGGCATCACCTGCATGTAGCCGCGCGCCCCGGCCGTCGAGACAGCGTATTTGCGAAAGCCGCTTTCCACTTCGATGAGTCCCAGCACGAGCTGCGGATCGAGCCCGGCGCGCTGGGCTTCGTAGCGCACGGTCTTGAGGAATTCGAGCCGCGCTTCGCGATCCGGCATGCGCCGTGCCAGGCGACGCGACATCTCTGTGAGCCAGTCGATTTTTTCCTGCAGACTGTCGAAGCGCGGCTCGGGTGCGGCGCGATCGGCGATCGCGGCATGCAGCGCAGCCTGCACGCTGGCTGCCAGCGGCTCGTATTTCTGGGCGCCGGCCTTTGCCTGCAGCGCCAGGCAGGCCAGCAACACCAGCAAAGCTAGACGCATACCCTGGCGCGCACGAACGAGGCGATGTCGGCGAGCGGCACTTTCACGGCTGCCGCATCGCGCCGGTGCTGATATTCCGCCATGCCTTCCTTGAGCCCGCGTTCGCCGATGGTGACGCGATGCGGTACGCCAATCAGCTCCCAGTCGGCGAACATCACCCCGGGCCGCTCGTCACGGTCGTCGAGGATCACGTCGATACCCGAGACGATGAGTTTTTCGTAGAGGTCGAGAGCAGCCTGGCGCACGGCATCCGACTTGCTCCAGCCGACCGGGCAAATCACCACGGTAAACGGCGCGATCGCATCGGGCCAGATGATGCCTTTTTCGTCATGATTCTGTTCGATCGCCGCGCCGGCGAGCCGGGTGACACCGATGCCGTAGCAGCCCATCTCCATCAGTTGCGGTTTGCCGGTCTCATCCAGATAAGTGCAGTTCATCGCCGCCGAATACTTGGTGCCGAGGTAGAACACGTGACCGACCTCGATACCACGCTGGATCGCGAGTTTGCCCTTGCCGTCCGGCGAAGGATCGCCGGCGACGACGTTGCGAATGTCGGCGACGATGTCGGGCTCGGGCAGGTCGCGTCCCCAGTTGATGCCCTGGATGTGAAAGCCGATCTCGTTGGCGCCGGAAACGAAATCGGCCATGTTCGCGACGGTGCGGTCGGCGACGATCTTCACCGGCTTCTTGGTATTGAGCGGGCCCAGGTATCCCGGCGGGCAGCCGAAATGGTCGATGATCTCGGCTTCGGTGGCGAAACGAAAACCATTGTCGAGCCCGGGCACCTTGACGGCCTTGACTTCGTTCAAATCGTGGTCGCCGCGCACCAGCAACAGCCAGATCTCGGGTCCGAGCGGGGTGTCGACGGCCAGCACGATCGACTTCACGGTTTGTTCGAGCGGTACGCCGAGCAACTTCGCGACATCCTCGCAGCGGGTGGTCTCCGGCGTAGCGACCTTTTGCAGCGCCAAAGTCGGCGCTGGCCGGACGGCAATCAATGGCAGCGCCTCGGCCAGCTCGATGTTGGCGGCGTAGTCGGAATCGGGGCAATACACCAACACATCCTCACCGGTATCGGCGATCACCTGGAACTCGTGCGACAGCGAGCCGCCGATCGCGCCGGTGTCGGCACGCACGGCGCGGAATTTGAGGCCCAGGCGTTCGAAGATCCTCACATAAGCCTCGTACATCGCCTGATAACTCTTTTCGGCGCCGGCGGCATCGCGATCGAAGGAGTAGGCATCCTTCATCGTGAATTCGCGCCCGCGCATCACGCCGAAGCGCGGCCGGCGCTCGTCGCGGAACTTGGTCTGGATGTGGTAGAAGTTCTTCGGCAGCTGCCGCCAGCTGTGGATTTCGCTGCGGGCGATGTCGGTGATCACTTCCTCGGAAGTGGGCTGGATGACGAAATCGCGCTGATGGCGGTCTTTGACACGCAACAGTTCCGGCCCCATCTTGTCCCAGCGTCCGGTTTCCTGCCACAGCTCGGCCGGTTGCACGATCGGCATCAACAGCTCGATCGCGCCGGCGCGGTTCATCTCCTCGCGGATGATCGTTTCGATCTTGCGGATCACTCTCAAGCCCATCGGCATGTAGGTGTAGATGCCGCCGGCGAGCTTCTTGATCATGCCGGCGCGCGTCATCAGCTTGTGCGAGACGACTTCGGCATCGGCGGGTGCTTCCTTGAGGGTGTTGATGAAGAACTGGCTGGCACGCATGGCGGGGATCCGGGATCAATGAGGCAGGGGGCGATTTTAACGGTCTATGCGGCTTTCCTCGACCGGACGAATGTGAAACAATTCCGTCAGTTCAACATTTGAGGTTTCACCATGCTCGATCGGGAAGGTTATCGCCCGAACGTCGGCATCATTCTGACCAATCAGCGTCACGAGGTATTCTGGGGCAAACGAATTCGCGAACATTCCTGGCAGTTTCCGCAGGGCGGCATCAAGAAGGGGGAAACGCCCGAAGAGGCAATGTTCCGCGAGCTCTATGAGGAAGTGGGCCTGAGGCCCGAGCATGTCCGCATCCTCGGTCGAACGCGTGACTGGCTGCGATACGACGTTCCGCAACAATGGGTGCGCCGCGCATGGCGCGGTACTTACAAAGGACAAAAGCAGATCTGGTTCCTGTTGCGCCTGATCGGTCGCGACAGTGACATCTGTCTGCGCGCGACCTCGAAACCGGAGTTCGATGCCTGGCGCTGGAGCGACTACTGGGTGCCGCTCGAGTCGGTGATCGAATTCAAGCGTGGCGTGTATCAACGGGCGCTGACCGAACTGGCGCATTTGCTGTTTCGCGTTCCTGGCCAACCATCTGGACGACCGGAAGCCTGGAATGAGCCACCCGCTGCTGAACCGGCGACCGAAGAACGATGAAGCGCCTTTTCCCCGTATTCGTCGTGTTGTTCGTGGCCAGCAACGTATCGGCCGGCCTGCTCACCGACGAGGATCCCGACGCGCCGAAATGGGAGGAAGAGGTGCCGCAGCTGCCCGAGTTTCCCAGGGAAGCGAACCTGCGCGAGTTTTATGTCAGCGCCACGACGCCGCACCGCTATTTCATCGACGGCACCAGCCTGAGTGTCGGTAAGGACGGCGTGGTGCGCTACACACTCGTGGTGCGCACGCGTGGCGGCGTCACCAACATCACCTTCGAAGGCATGCGCTGCGCCACCGGCCAATACAAGATCTACGCCACCGGGCGTGCCGATGGCACCTGGGCCGTGGCCCGGCGCAGCGAGTGGCGGCCGATCACGGACAAGCCGACCTACCGCCACCATGCCGCGCTTGCGCATGATTTCTTCTGCCCGATCGGCAACCCCATCGCGACCCCCGAAGAAGGGCGCGAGGCCTTGCGGTTGGGCAAACATCCCAGCGTGAATTGAGGTCTGAAATGAGCCTGCTCGATCCCGTCATCCTGCAAATCGATCAAGCGCTGCGCACCCTGTTCGTTCCGGCGCCGACCAAGCGACCGATGCCTGGCGAATCCCTGCCCGAGCCGGAATTGACTGAGCCCGAACGTCGTCACGCCGCGGCCCTGATGCGCATCAACCATGTCGGCGAGGTCTGCGCGCAGGCGCTCTATGCCGGCCAGGCCTTCGCTGCGGCGAGCAGCGCGGTGCGTGAGGCACTCAAGCGCGCTGCCTGGGAGGAAACCGAGCATCTCAACTGGACCGAGCGGCGCATCGAAGAGCTGGGCGGCCGCAAGAGCCTGCTCAATCCGCTCTGGTATGCCGGCGCCTGGACGATCGGCGCGATCGCCGGCCGGCTGGGCGATCCGGTCAGCCTCGGTTTCGTCGCGGAAACCGAGCGGCAGGTCGAGGCGCATCTGGAAGGACACTTACGCCAGTTGCCGGCTGCCGATCAGCGCTCGCAGGCGATTGTCGATCAGATGAAGGCCGACGAGATCGCTCACGCGCGCATGGCGGTCAGTCTCGGCGCGGCCGAGCTGCCGCCGCTGGCCAAGGGAGCGATGAAACTTGCCGCCAAAGTGATGACGACGACCGCCTACTGGATCTGATCAGAGCTCGACGATTTCCCAGGAGTGGTGCATCTGGGCGGTCTTGCCGAGCATGATCGAGGCCGAGCAATATTTTTCGGCCGACAGCTTGACGGCGCGCTCGACCGCCTCGGGCTTGAGGTTGCGGCCCTTGACGATGAAATGCAGGTCGATGCGCGTAAACACCTTGGGATCCTGTTCGGCGCGGTCGGCCGTGATCCGCACGGAGCAATCGGTGACGTCCTGGCGCGACTTCTTCAGGATCGATACGACATCGAAGGCGGTGCAGCCGCCGGTGCCGGCCAGCAACAGTTCGAGGGGACGTGGCGCCAGATTGCGCCCGCCGGCCTCGGGCGCGCCGTCCATCGCCACCATATGGCCGGAGCCGGTTTCCGCGACGAAACTCATACCGCGCGGCTGCCAATGTACCGTGCATTCCAACATACTGGACCTCCTTGTGAACTCGAACATTTCATTCTGCTGGGAACGATTGTAGCCGCCTGCCACCCCCTGATCGCTCGCAACACTCTCTGCGAAACTCGGCGCTGGTGGAACGGCACGCGTTCTGGAAAAGTATTTGACTTTTTTCGGCCCTTTGCGCTACCATGCGCGGCTTTCCGCGTGGAGGCCGACTGTTTCGGCCCCCATGTCACACCCACCGGCCGCGTCCACCGGCTGTTTGACACAGGTAGCAAGGACTTTCCATGAAGACTTTTTCCGCCAAACCGCATGAGGTCAAGCGCGATTGGTTCGTCGTCGATGCCACGGACAAGGTGCTCGGCCGTTTGGCCTCAGAAATCGCCCGACGTCTGCGCGGCAAGCACAAGACCGAATACACGCCGCACGTCGATACCGGCGATTACATCGTCGTCGTCAATGTCGATAAGCTGCGCGTGACCGGCAACAAGGCCCAGGACAAGAAGTACTTCCGCCACTCCGGTTTCCCGGGCGGCATTTACGAGACCAATTTCATCAAGCTGCAGCAGCGCTTCCCGGCCCGCGTGCTCGAAAAAGCCGTCAAGGGCATGCTGCCGAAAGGCCCGCTTGGCTACGCGATGCTGAAGAAGATGAAATGCTATGCCGGCGCCGAACATCCCCATGCCGCGCAGCAGCCCAAGACACTGGAAATCTGACAGGACCTCACACTATGTCGGCCAATTACTACTATGGCACCGGTCGCCGCAAGACCGCCGTCGCGCGCGTGTTCATGAAAAACGGCAGCGGCAAGATCATCGTCAACGACAAGCCGGTGGACGAATTCTTTTCCCGCGAAACCGGCCGGATGGTCGTGCGCCAGCCCCTCGAGCTGACCCAGCATCTCAACACGTTCGACATCATGGTGAATGTCACCGGGGGTGGTGAATCCGGCCAGGCCGGTGCCGTGCGTCACGGTATCACCCGTGCGCTGATCGAATACGATGCCACACTCAAACCGGCGCTCTCACAGGCCGGCTTCGTGACCCGTGATGCGCGTGAAGTGGAACGCAAGAAGGTCGGTTTGCACAAGGCGCGCCGGCGCAAACAGTTCTCGAAGCGCTGATACCTTCATTCGCCAAACGCCGCATCGCCGACTTCGGCCAGGTCGATCGAACGCAAGTGGTTGCGGTTGGCTGTCCGGCGTTTCATGTCAAAAAAGCCGCCTGCGGGCGGCTTTTTTGTCCCTATTCATTATCGGGGTATGATCCCCATTTCGATTGGAGTTCAGCATGATCAAGGTGGGCATCGTTGGCGGAACCGGCTATACGGGTGTCGAATTGTTGCGTCTGCTGGCGCAACATCCCGAGGTGGAATTGACGGCCATCACCTCCCGCGCCGAGGCTGGCAGTGCTGTGGCCGACATGTTCCCGAGCTTGCGCGGTCGGATCGACCTCAAATTCAGCGACCCGGCAAGTGCGCCGCTCAAGGACTGCCAGGTCGTCTTCTTTGCGACGCCGAATGGTGTGGCGATGCAGCAGGCCCGCAGCCTGCTCGATGCCGGCGTGCGTGTCATCGATCTCGCCGCCGATTTTCGTATCAAGGACGTCTCCCTTTGGGAGAAATGGTATGGCATGACCCACGCCACCCCTGATCTCGTCGCCGAGGCGGTCTATGGCCTGCCGGAAATGAATCGTGAGCAGATCAAGACTGCGCGTCTCGTCGCCAATCCCGGTTGTTATCCGACAGCGGTGCAACTCGGCTTCCTGCCCTTGATCGAAGCCGGATGTGTCGATATCGATCATCTGATCGCCGATGCAAAATCCGGTGTTTCGGGAGCAGGGCGCAAGGCGGAAACGCACATCCTTTTCGCCGAGGCTTCCGACAATTTCAAGGCCTACGGCGTGGCGGGGCACCGCCATCTACCGGAAATTCGCCAAGGACTCACCGCCGTCGCCGGCGCACCGATTGGCCTGACTTTCGTTCCCCATCTGACGCCGATGATCCGGGGCATTCACGCGACGCTGTATGCGCGTATCACCAGGGAAGCGGACATCCAGGCGCTCTATGAAAAGCGCTATGCTGGCGAAGCCTTCGTCGATGTCTTGCCCCCCAAGTCCCATCCCGATACCCGTTCCGTCAGGGCGGCGAACGTCTGTCGCATCGCCGTTCATCGTCCACAGGGCGGCGACATGCTGGTGATCCTGTCGGTGATCGACAATCTGGTCAAAGGTGCGGCCGGGCAGGCAGTGCAAAACATGAACCTGATGTTCGGTTTCGACGAATGCCTTGGCCTCACGCAAGTTCCCGTCTTGCCCTGATCCTGCGACGCTGGCGCGGGCGGTTCGGCATCACCGCCCCGCAGGTCGCAATCCGGCCGCACCGGCCGTGGTATGCGCGGTCATTCGTGCTCGTTGCAGCGTTGTTGGGGGTGGCTGTGCTGATCTGGCTGATCGACCCTGTCGAACGCTTGGCAACGATGAGCCATGCCGAGGAAATCGCGGCCCTGCAAAAAACCAATGCGGCATTGGAGGAAGAAGTCGAACGCTTGCGCGGACAGTTGGCGGCACGTGAAAACGATTTGCAGATCGAACAGGCCGCGCAGCGATCGCTGACCGATAAACACAAAGCCTTGATGGAGGAAAATGCCCGACTCAAGGAAGAACTGGCCGTACTGCAGCGGTTGGCGGAAAAATCGAGCAGGAAGAGGTGAGTGATAACCCGGACCGTCTTGTGGAAAAGGAGGTGCTCATGTTCAAGAAGTCCAGCAAGCCGAACGGTAGGATCGATACTTTGATCGGAGCAGGAACGACTGTGGAAGGCAATATCACTTTCTCGGGCGGCTTGCGTATCGACGGAGAAGTCCACGGCAACGTTTGCGCAGCCGGCGATCAGCCCGGAACCCTGGTGATCAGCGAACATGCCCGCGTCGATGGCGAGGTTGCCGTTCCTCATGTCGTCATCAACGGCACTGTCAATGGACCAGTCCGTTCCGCCGAGGCCCTCGAGTTGCAGCCGCGTGCGCGCGTGACTGGGGATGTCGAATACAGCACCATCGAGATCCATCTCGGGGCGATCGTCGAAGGGCGCTTGCTGCATCGTGGCGCCGAAGGCGCCAAGGCCGTCGAATTGAAGCTGGCAGGCGGCCGTTGAAAACATCTTGCCTGCCGCAAATTGGTTGCATTTGACGGACCGCATCTTGCGTCCGATAATGAAGCCACTCGATAAACCAGCCCCAAGGAGAACATTGCTATGAACGCGCCCGCCGAAATGACCGCACCGCTGATTTTCACTGATAGCGCTGCCAACAAGGTCAAGGAACTGATCCTGGAAGAAGGGAATCCGGAACTGAAGCTCAGAGTCTTTGTGACTGGTGGGGGCTGTTCTGGTTTCCAGTACGGGTTCACTTTCGATGAAGTGATCAACGAAGATGACACCGTGATGGAAAAGAACGGTGTGACGTTATTGATCGACCCGATGAGCTTCCAGTATCTCGTCGGCGCCGAAATCGATTACAGCGAAGGCTTGCAAGGCTCGCAGTTCGTCATCAAGAACCCGAATGCCACGAGCACCTGCGGCTGCGGTTCTTCGTTTTCGGTTTGAGCGCTGGTCAGACGGAAACGCAAGGGCGCCAATGGCGCCCTTGCGTTTTGTGATGCCCTCAATCCAGCAGGGCGATACGCATATCGCGCGCCATCGCGAGCTGGTTCGCCATTTCGGCTGCCGCGGTCTTGAACGCGGCCAACTGCCCATCTGGCAGGGGAGCTGCCTCTGGCAGGGCGATCGAGAGCGGATTGCGATGCACGCCGGCAACACGGAACTCGTAATGGAGATGGGGGCCGGTGGCAAGGCCAGTAGCACCGACGTAGCCGATGACCTCGCCTTGCGAGACCCGTGAGCCTTTGCGCAATCCCGCGGCAAAACCTGATAGATGACCATAGACGGTGGTCCGGTTTCCCGGATGCCTGAGCATCACGACCTTGCCATAGCCACCTTGCATGCCGACGAAATCGACCACGCCATCCGCGGTTGCTTTGACGCGTGTACCAACAGGTGCAGCGTAATCGATGCCGCGATGCGCGCGAACCTCACGCAGTACGGGGTGATAGCGGGCGCTGGAGAAGCCGGACGTAATCCTCGAAAATTCGAGCGGTGAGCGCAAGAAGGCCTTCCTCATGCTTTGTCCGCTTTCCGTGTAATAACCTCCGGAGCCCTGCGCCGGCTGGTACCAGAATGCACGGTATGTCTTACCGTCGTTGACGAACTCGGCGGCCAGAATCCGCGGGTTTCCGATCGGCTTGCCGAGATGATCGGTGCTTTCATAGATTACGGAAAACCTGTCGCCCTTGCGCAGGTCCCGGTGGAAGTCGATGTCGCCACCGAATATTTCGACTAACTGAATGGCGACGGCATCTGGGATGCCGGCTTCGTCGGTGGCCGCGAACAGCGAATGCTGGATAGTCGCCGATTTCAATGCCACCCTACTGGCGAGAGGAAGAGCATCGGTCTTTGCGGCAAACCCTTCTGATGTGCGCTGGACGACGAGCGCTTTCGAGTTCTCGCCATTTAGCGGAAAGACGAGCGATTCGAGCTCACCATTCGTATCGATCCTGGCAATGAAAGATTTCCCGGGAACCAGTTGTCGCGCGAATGCTGCAGCGCTTTTGTCCTGGCGCAGGAAGCGTTCGGCTTCGGCCGTGTCGATGCCGAGTTTGGTCAACAGGCTGCCGAGGGTATCGCCACGCTGAATGACGATCTCGCGAGTAAGCGAATTCGTTGAACCCTCGATGGGCTCAAGGGCCGGCAGGGGTAACTGCTCGACGACCTGCTTGATATTTGCATCGAGATCAAGGGTATCGCGGGCAGTGCCGAACGCCGCCGCCATGAAAAAAAACGTCGCCGCGGTAGCCGCGCCTGCCGAGGCGATACGCAGGATTGGCGAGGCTTTGCGGAACAAGGATAGATCGGGTGCTTGGTTTAGAATCTGGCGCATCGATTCGTGGCTTGGCAACGACGGCGGCCAAGTCTAACAGACATTTCAACCCATCAAAAATCTGGTGCTAACGTATGATTGATGTCGAATCCCAGCTTGCCCTGATCAAACGCGGTGCCGAAGAGTTGCTTGTCGAGGCAGAGCTCGTCGAAAAGCTGAAAACCGGTCGCCCTCTCAGAGTCAAGGCAGGATTCGATCCGACCGCCCCGGATCTGCATCTCGGTCACACAGTGCTGATCAACAAGCTCAGACACTTCCAGGAGCTGGGCCATCACGTGATGTTTCTGATCGGCGATTTCACTGGCATGATCGGCGACCCGACCGGCAAGAACGCCACCCGACCGCCATTGTCTCGCGAGCAGATCAAGCAGAACGCGCTGACGTATCAGGATCAGGTGTTCAAGATCCTCGATCCGGAGAAAACGGAAATCTGCTTCAACTCCACCTGGTTCGATTCTCTCGGTGCGGCTGGCATGATCAGGCTTGCCGCCCAGCATACCGTTGCACGCATGCTCGAGCGCGACGACTTTGCCAAGCGCTATGCCGCCAATCAGCCGATCGCCATTCACGAGTTCCTCTATCCCTTGTGCCAGGGCTACGATTCGGTGGCAATGCAGGCAGATGTCGAGCTGGGCGGGACGGACCAGAAGTTCAATTTGCTTGTTGGACGTGAGCTGCAAAAGCATTATGGGCAGACTCCGCAGTGCATCCTGACCATGCCATTGCTCGAGGGACTGGACGGCGTCAACAAGATGTCCAAGTCGCTGGGCAACTACATTGGCATCGCCGAACCGCCGCGCGAGATTTTCGGCAAACTGATGTCGATTTCGGACGAGCTGATGTGGCGTTATTACGAACTGCTCTCCTTCCGCTCCAGCAATGAAATTGCGCAGCTCAAGCGCGATGTCGCGGAAGGCGCCAATCCTCGGGATATCAAGATCTCGCTTGCTCAGGAGCTGGTGGCGCGCTTCCATGGTCAGGATGCCGCCAGGGCGGCGCTGGAAGATTTTCTTGCTCGTTTTCAACGAGGCGCCATTCCCGATGACATGCCTGAGCTGTCTTTGCCTGCCGGCCCGGTAGCTCAGGTGTTGAAGCAAGCCGGACTCGTCGCGAGCACCTCCGAGGCCTTGCGTTTGATCGACGGCGGGGGGGTGCGCATCGATGGTGTCAAGATCGAGGACAGGGCCTTGCAATTGCAAGCCGGCTCTACCATCGTGCTGCAAGTCGGTAAACGCAAGTTCGCGCGGATAACCCTTTACTGACCTGTATTTCAGGACAAGAAAAAATTTTTCCGAAAGTCGTTGACGCGCAAAAGTCGGTAGGTATAATGCGCCCCTCTTTGCTGCACGACGCAGCATGTTCTTTAAAAACCAAACAGCCGATAGGTGTAGGTGCTTGCTGGGGAGGTAGCGAGCGTGGGCGAAGCGGGTGAGAATCGAAGCCTGTTTTGCGGGGTAGGAAGCCCTGGCCGGAGAGGTCGCGCGCGAGCTGCTGAAAGAAATTGGCAAGTGCTTGCACAGATGAAGACAGGTTAAGGAAAGACCTTGTCGTTCATTTGAGTGAGCGAGAAGAGATTGAACTGAAGAGTTTGATCCTGGCTCAGATTGAACGCTGGCGGAATGCTTTACACATGCAAGTCGGGCGGCAGCGCGGGGGCAACCCTGGCGGCGAGCGGCGAACGGGTGAGTAATACATCGGAACGTACCCAGTTGTGGGGGATAGCCCGGCGAAAGCCGGATTAATACCGCATACGACCTGAGGGTGAAAGTGGGGGACCGCAAGGCCTCACGCAATTGGAGCGGCCGATGGCGGATTAGCTAGTTGGTGGGGTAAAGGCCTACCAAGGCGACGATCCGTAGCTGGTCTGAGAGGATGATCAGCCACACTGGAACTGAGACACGGTCCAGACTCCTACGGGAGGCAGCAGTGGGGAATTTTGGACAATGGGCGCAAGCCTGATCCAGCCATTCCGCGTGAGTGAAGAAGGCCTTCGGGTTGTAAAGCTCTTTCGGCAGGGACGAAACGGTGGAGGCGAATACCCTCTGCTAATGACGGTACCTGAAGAAGAAGCACCGGCTAACTACGTGCCAGCAGCCGCGGTAATACGTAGGGTGCGAGCGTTAATCGGAATTACTGGGCGTAAAGCGTGCGCAGGCGGCTTTATAAGACAGATGTGAAATCCCTGGGCTCAACCTAGGAACTGCGTTTGTGACTGTAAAGCTGGAGTGCGGCAGAGGGGGGTGGAATTCCACGTGTAGCAGTGAAATGCGTAGAGATGTGGAGGAACACCGATGGCGAAGGCAGCCCCCTGGGTTGACACTGACGCTCATGCACGAAAGCGTGGGGAGCAAACAGGATTAGATACCCTGGTAGTCCACGCCCTAAACGATGCCAACTAGGTGTTGGGGAAGGAGACTTTCTTAGTACCGTAGCTAACGCGTGAAGTTGGCCGCCTGGGGAGTACGGTCGCAAGATTAAAACTCAAAGGAATTGACGGGGACCCGCACAAGCGGTGGATGATGTGGATTAATTCGATGCAACGCGAAAAACCTTACCTACCCTTGACATGCCAGGAACCCTGCTGAGAGGTGGGGGTGCCCGAAAGGGAGCCTGGACACAGGTGCTGCATGGCTGTCGTCAGCTCGTGTCGTGAGATGTTGGGTTAAGTCCCGCAACGAGCGCAACCCTTGTCATTAGTTGCCATCATTGAGTTGGGCACTCTAATGAGACTGCCGGTGACAAACCGGAGGAAGGTGGGGATGACGTCAAGTCCTCATGGCCCTTATGGGTAGGGCTTCACACGTCATACAATGGTCGGTACAGAGGGTTGCCAAGCCGCGAGGTGGAGCCAATCCCAGAAAGCCGATCGTAGTCCGGATTGCAGTCTGCAACTCGACTGCATGAAGTCGGAATCGCTAGTAATCGCGGATCAGCATGCCGCGGTGAATACGTTCCCGGGTCTTGTACACACCGCCCGTCACACCATGGGAGTGGGGTTCACCAGAAGTAGGTAGCCTAACCGCGAGGGGGGCGCTTACCACGGTGGGCTTCATGACTGGGGTGAAGTCGTAACAAGGTAGCCGTATCGGAAGGTGCGGCTGGATCACCTCCTTTCTAGAGAACCCTGGTGAGCACCTACAGCCTATCGGTTGTTTGAGAGCGGGAGCGGGTCTGTAGCTCAGCTGGTTAGAGCACCGTCTTGATAAGGCGGGGGTCGTTGGTTCGAACCCAACCAGACCCACCACCTTGAGGGGGGGTGTAGCTCAGTTGGGAGAGCGCCTGCTTTGCAAGCAGGAGGTCATCGGTTCGATCCCGTTCACCTCCACCAGATCAGAGGTCAGGGATCAGGGATCAGATGGAAAGTCTGAGTCTTGATGCGTGATTTTTGGTCACGGAGGCTGTTGGTTCTTTAACAATTTGGAAGAAGTGAAGGTGCTGGTGAGGTAATCACGGTAGGGGTATGGGGATATCTGATCCCTGATCCCTGATACCTGATACCTGACCGGCATGGGTAGTGATTGCGATCTTCGCTTCCATCCTGAACCAGCGATGGAAGGGAAACAAGCGAGTTGTGCCTGTAGCGTGGCCTGGCGGGAGCCAGGGGACAACGTTATAGGGTCAAGCGACGAAGTGCATGTGGTGGATGCCTTGGCGATCACAGGCGATGAAGGACGTTGTAGCGTGCGAAAAGCTTCGGGGAGCCCGCAAACAGGCTTTGATCCGGAGGTGTCCGAATGGGGAAACCCACCCGCGAGGGTATCGACATCTGAATCCATAGGATGTCGAGGCGAACCGAGGGAACTGAAACATCTAAGTACCTCGAGGAAAAGAAATCAACCGAGATTCCCTTAGTAGTGGCGAGCGAACGGGGAAGAGCCTGCAAGAGATAGCTGCTGCGTTAGTGGAACAGTCTGGAAAGGCTGGCCATAGAGGGTGACAGCCCCGTACGCGAAAACCCGGCAGTGGGACTGAGCTTGCGACAAGTAGGGCGGGACACGAGAAATCCTGTCTGAAGATGGGGGGACCATCCTCCAAGGCTAAATACTCGTGATCGACCGATAGTGAACCAGTACCGTGAGGGAAAGGCGAAAAGAACCCCGGGAGGGGAGTGAAATAGATCCTGAAACCGCATGCATACAAACAGTGGGAGCCCCTGCTTCAAGCGCTTTGCGCTTGAAGCGGGGCAGGAGTCAGGGTGCAGGGTACAGGGTACAGTGGGTTGTACGCCGCAAAGCGACGTGCTTTTGCTGAAACCTGAAACCTGAAACCTGAAACCTGCCCCTGCTTCAAGAACTAGAGTTCTTGAAGCAGGGGTGACTGCGTACCTTTTGTATAATGGGTCAGCGACTTACGTTCAGTAGCGAGCTTAACCGGATAGGGGAGGCGTAGGGAAACCGAGTCTGAATAGGGCGATTGAGTTGCTGGGCGTAGACCCGAAACCAGATGATCTATCCATGGCCAGGATGAAGGTGGGGTAACACTCACTGGAGGTCCGAACCCACTACTGTTGAAAAAGTAGGGGATGAGCTGTGGATAGGGGTGAAAGGCTAAACAAATCTGGAGATAGCTGGTTCTCCCCGAAAGCTATTTAGGTAGCGCCTCATATGGACACTGCCGGGGGTAGAGCACTGTAATGGTTGGGGGGGTCATTGAGATCTACCTCGCCATAGCAAACTCCGAATACCGGCAAGTGATGTATGGGAGACAGACACCGGGTGCTAACGTCCGGTGTCGAGAGGGAAACAACCCAGACCGCCAGCTAAGGTCCCCAATGATTGGCTAAGTGGTAAACGAGGTGGGAAGGCATAGACAGCCAGGAGGTTGGCTTAGAAGCAGCCACCCTTTAAAGAAAGCGTAATAGCTCACTGGTCGAGTCGTCCTGCGCGGAAGATGTAACGGGGCTCAAGCCAATAACCGAAGCTGCGGGTTCAGGATTCAGGTTTCAGGGTACAGGAATCAGTATGACGCTGAAGTTCGATGATCTGGAGGTGTTCAAGCGTGCCTATGCGATTTCCTTGGAGATCCACCGGGTGAGTTTGACCTTCCCGTCGATCGAGCAATATGCGCTATCTGATCAAATCCGACGCGCGAGCAAAGGCATTTGTGCCAATCTTGCGGAAGGATTTGGCAAGCAAGCGCATTCCAAAGCGGAATTCAAGCGTTTCGTGCACATGGCGATTGGGAGTGCAGACGAGATGCGGGTATGGCTGAGATACTGTAAAGATTTGGGCTACATCGATGAGGTGGCCTGGCAGCGCTGGCGAGACGAGTATGAAGTGATCGCCAAGATGCTGACGGGGTTATCGAAGACACTGTAACCCGTATCCTGTAACCTGAATCCTGGACGGTAGGGGAGCGTTCCGTAGGCCAGAGAAGGTGGGGTGGGAACCCTGCTGGAGGTATCGGAAGTGCGAATGCTGACATGAGTAGCGATAAAGCGGGTGAAAAGCCCGCTCGCCGAAAGCCCAAGGTTTCCTGCGCAACGTTCATCGGCGCAGGGTGAGTCGGCCCCTAAGGCGAGGCCGAAAGGCGTAGTCGATGGGAAACAGGTCAATATTCCTGTACCGATCACAGATGCGATGGGGGGACGGAGAAGGTTAGCTCAGCCGGGTGTTGGACGTCCCGGTTTAAGCGTGTAGGCGTGCTGCATAGGAAAATCCGTGCGGCTAAGCCAAGGCGTGATGACGAGTGGTCTTTGACCGCGAAGTGAGTGATACCCTGCTTCCAGGAAAAGCCTCTAAGCTTCAGTCTGTGATTGACCGTACCGCAAACCGACACAGGTGGGCAGGATGAAAATTCTCAGGCGCTTGAGAGAACCCAGGAGAAGGAACTCGGCAAATTGACACCGTAACTTCGGGAGAAGGTGTGCCCCGAGTACGTGTAGTCCCTCGCGGGCGAAGCGGAAAGGGGTCGCAGAGAATCGGTGGCTGCGACTGTTTAACAAAAACACAGCACTCTGCCAAGTCGAAAGACGACGTATAGGGTGTGACGCCTGCCCGGTGCCGGAAGGTTAAGTGATGGGGTGCAAGCTCTTGATCGAAGCCCCGGTAAACGGCGGCCGTAACTATAACGGTCCTAAGGTAGCGAAATTCCTTGTCGGGTAAGTTCCGACCTGCACGAATGGCGTAACGATGGCCACACTGTCTCCTCTTGGGACTCAGCGAAGTTGAAATGTTTGTGAAGATGCAATCTCCCCGCGGCTAGACGGAAAGACCCCATGAACCTTTACTGTAGCTTTGCATTGGACTTTGACGGGACTTGTGTAGGATAGGTGGGAGGCTGTGAGGCGCGGTCGCCAGATCGCGCGGAGCCGACGTTGAAATACCACCCTGGTGTCGTTGAGGTTCTAACCTGGGCCCCTGAATCGGGGTCGGGGACCGTGCATGGCAGGCAGTTTGACTGGGGCGGTCTCCTCCTAAACGGTAACGGAGGAGTACGAAGGTCGCCTAGGCACGGTCGGACATCGTGCTCATAGTGCAATGGCAAAAGGCGGCTTGACTGCGAGACCCACAAGTCGAGCAGGTGCGAAAGCAGGTCATAGTGATCCGGTGGTTCTGTATGGAAGGGCCATCGCTCAACGGATAAAAGGTACTCTGGGGATAACAGGCTGATTCCGCCCAAGAGTTCACATCGACGGCGGAGTTTGGCACCTCGATGTCGGCTCATCACATCCTGGGGCTGTAGCCGGTCCCAAGGGTATGGCTGTTCGCCATTTAAAGTGGTACGTGAGCTGGGTTCAAAACGTCGTGAGACAGTTTGGTCCCTATCTGCCGTGGGCGCTGGAGATTTGAGAGGGCCTGCTCCTAGTACGAGAGGACCGGAGTGGACGTACCTCTGGTGGACCGGTTGTGACGCCAGTCGCATCGCCGGGTAGCTAAGTACGGAAGAGATAAACGCTGAAAGCATCTAAGCGTGAAACTCGCCTCAAGATGAGATCTCCCGGGGACTCGATCCCCCTAAAGGGTCGTTCTAGACCAGGACGTTGATAGGCTGGGTGTGGAAGCGCAGCAATGCGTTAAGCTAACCAGTACTAATTGCCCGTGCGGCTTGACCCTATAACCTTGTCACCACAACGCCAACCCCGTTGTGCCCCGACAGCACAACCCACAACAATCATTACCCCCCCCCACACACACTTCTTCCAAACCCCCTCCGCAAAAATCACCCCAGTTTCAGTCTGGTGTCCATAGCGTCTCGGTACCACCCCTTCCCATCCCGAACAGGACCGTGAAACGAGACCGCGCCAATGATATTGCCCCCTCCGGGCGAGAAAGTAGGTCAACACCAGACTAACCCCATACAGCAACGCCCCGTCCCACCCCCGGCGGGGCGTTGTGCAAAAAGAGAAGCCCGCTGATCGTCAGCGGGCTTCTTCCGTTTACAGACGCGAAATTGGCTGCGAGCCGGATGGATAGCCGCCGGATGGATGGCCTATTGGTTCAGATCAGCACCAGGTTATCACGGTGGATGAGCTCTAATTCATCCATGTAACCGAGCAGGGACTCGATTTCACTGCTTGGACGGCCGGCAATTTTGCGCGCTTCATTGCTTGGATAGTTTGTCAATCCGCGGGCAATTTCGCAGCCATTACCATCGAGACAGGCAATGACCGTGCCGCGATCGAATTCGCCACGAACATCGCGCACACCGATAGGCAATAGACTCTTACCAGATCGAAGCGCGCGGATGGCGCCATCATCCAAAACAACAGCGCCGGCAACACGCAAATGATCCGCAAGCCACTGCTTTCGTGCGGCAAGGGGCGTTTTATGGGCACGCAGGCAGGTGCCGAGCGGCTCGCCGTGAGCGGCACGGATCAACGCATCGGATTCGCGGCCGCTGATAATCAAGGTGTGAGCACCACTACGGGCTGCGCGCTGCGCCGCTTTGACCTTGGTAATCATTCCTCCCTTGCTGATGGCAGTGCCGGCGCCCCCGGCCATGGCTTCGTAGCTACGGTCTTCGGCGTCTCCCTCTGAAATCAGTGTGGCATTGGGATCCTGCCGCGGGTCTGCAGTGAATAGCCCCCGTTGATCGGTGAGGATGATCAGCGCTTCCGCCTCCACGAGGTTGGCAACGAGAGCGCCCAAGGTGTCGTTGTCGCCGAACCGGATTTCTTCGGTGACGACGGTGTCATTTTCGTTGATGATCGGCACGACGGCGAGGTCGATCAAGGTATTGAGGGTGGAGCGGGCATTGAGATAACGGCGGCGATCAGCCAAATCATCATGAGTGAGAAGAATCTGTGCGCATGTCAGTCCGTGTTGGGCAAAAACGGACTCATAGGCCTGGGTCAGCCCCATTTGACCAACGGCAGCCGCGGCTTGCAGTGCATGAATGGCATGGGGGCGTTTCGTCCAGCCCAGCCGCTGCATACCGGCGGCTATCGCCCCCGAAGAGACGAGCAGAATTTGCCGGCCAGATTTGTGAAGCTGTGTGATCTGACGTGCGCAGTCGGCGATGAATTCGGATGAAAGGCCGGCACCGTTATTGGTAACGAGTGCGCTGCCGACCTTGACGACGAGTCGGCGGCATTGAGCGATGTCGTTACGCATGATCTGTCGCGGACAAAAGTTGCATGATTCGTTGGCAAAGCTGCTGACATCCCTCACCGGTTGCCGCGGAGACGACGAAAGCGGGCGATGGGTTACCAAGCCCACGTAGTATCGTGTTCACCCGTTCCTCGCGTTCATCCTCGGGGATCAGGTCGATTTTATTGAGAACGATCCAGCGCGGTTTGTGAAACAGGGCTTCGTCGTAATTGCGTAGTTCCTGGACGATTGCTTTCGCATCAGCCACCGGGTCGGCGTCAGGGTCGGGCGGTGCAATATCGATCAGATGCAGCAGCAGCCGGGTGCGCTGCAGATGCTTCAAAAAACGGTGGCCCAGCCCGGCGCCTTCGGATGCGCCACGTATCAAGCCGGGAATGTCGGCAATGACGAAGCTTTGGTTTTCTGCCACCCTGACGACGCCGAGATTAGGATGCAAAGTGGTGAAAGGATAATCTGCAACCTTCGGGCGAGCTGCAGACACAGCGCGAATGAATGTCGACTTGCCCGCATTCGGCAAGCCCAATAAACCCACGTCTGCGAGCAACTTAAGCTCCAGCTTCAGCTCGCGGGACTCCCCCGGCGTACCGGGTGTGAACTGGCGAGGAGCGCGATTCGTGCTCGACTTGAAGTGCAGGTTTCCCAGGCCGCCGGAGCCGCCTTTTGCGACGATGGCAGTCGCGCCATCATGGTCCAGATCGGTGATGATTTCGCCCGTGGACAGGTCCGTGACGACTGTGCCGACTGGCACGCGCAAAACAAGATCGCTACCGCTCTTGCCGTAACAATCCGCGCCTCGCCCATTTTGTCCATGCTCGGCACGAAAAACACGCGTATATCGGTAATCGATCAGCGTATTGAGGTTGCGGTCCGCGACCATGACGATGTTTCCGCCGCGGCCGCCATCGCCACCATCGGGGCCTCCGCGCGGGACGTATTTCTCCCTGCGGAAGGAGACCGCACCGTTGCCACCATTGCCTGCACTGACGGAAATCAGTGCCTCGTCGAAAAATTTCATGTGAGCAAAAGAAAAAGCCCCATCCAGCCGGACAGGGCTTCATGAACCGATCCAGCCAAGATTCAGGCGACGGGTTCGATGGTGACGTAATGGCGCTGCATCGGACCCTTGATGGAAAATTTCACGATCCCCGTGGTTTTTGCGTAAAGGGTGTGATCTTTGCCGATGCCGACATTTTCACCAGGGTGGAACTGAGTGCCACGCTGACGGACGATGATGTTGCCAGCTGCGACCAGCTGACCGCCAAAGCGCTTCACGCCGAGACGTTTAGATTCGGAATCGCGGCCGTTACGTGAGCTGCCGCCTGCCTTTTTGTGTGCCATGGTGTGCTCCTAGACCTCGAAATCAGGCGTTGATGCTGCTGATTTCCAATTCAGTGTAATTTTGGCGATGCCCTTGGTGCTTCTGGTAGTGCTTGCGCCGCCGCATCTTGAAGATCTTCACCTTGGGATGACGGCCTTGCGAAACCACCTTGGCGGTCACGGTAGCGCCAGTGACGAGCGGATTGCCAACCTTCACGCTCTCGCCTGCGCCAACCATCAGGACCTGGTCCAGGGAAATTTCGGTGCCCACATCTGCCGGTATCTGTTCTACCTTGATTTTTTCGCCGGCGACGACGCGATACTGCTTGCCGCCGGTTTTTATGACCGCATACATGTTGGACTCCAGAGATAACGTTTTGAAGAACCGCGTATGATAATAACTTTCGTCGCGGAGGTCAATGTCGCCAGCTGCGTATGTGTCAGGGCAGCTTGCCAGCCGAGATCATGCGGTTGAACAAGATGGCCGCAGGCAACCAGACGACCAGATCGTCGAAACTGGTCGTATTGGCCGAATCATGCATGACGAAATCCGTGTTGCCGTCGAGATTGGCGAGTTCATCGGCATCGGTTGGGGTGGCGAGACCGTTTTTGCCGGTCGAAAGAATGACGGCAGGAAGTTGGGTGCCTAGGGTGGCGATACAGGCACTCGTTGTGCAGACCCGCAAGTCTCCGCCCGTGAGTAGAGTGAATCCTGTCGTGCTGTTGGAAAAGGAGGCGGTGACTCTATATCGGAACGGATTCCCCCAGGCGTCCTGACGTCCCAGGCCAAGAGTTGACCACGGCAAGATGCCCTCTTGGTTCGTGCAGCTTCCCCCACTGCGGTTTTCTATTCCATCCCCATCGGTGTCCGGGCAAGGTAGATAGGGTCGGCCATCACTGGCGGCATGACTGGCGGCGAAACCATAGAGCGCTTCAACGATGTCGCTCAGTTGCTTGCGGGTTTCCGCGACGTTGCGAAGATCCATCTGCGTGGAGAGCGGCAGGATCATGCCGCCGATCAGCAAGGCAACGATGACCAGCACCACCGCCATTTCGGTGAGCGTGAAGCCTTGCTGTCGAAAAGTCGGCGCTGGTGGAACGGCACGTTTCATGGAAGCCATGTCGTGAAGAAGTCGTTGATGGTGATGAGTTGGTCATTGGCGCGAGTGCTTTGGGCGTTGGTGAACCCGAGCCTGACATTTTTCAAGGCGGGAGCGTAGCACTGCTGTTCGGCAGTTGAACATGAATAACCCGCGGAACAATCGGCATCGCTGACACATGCACCTCCTCGGAGATCAAACAGGATAGGCGTGTCACGGACGTGGGCTGCAAAGCCGGGGGAAAGCTGCGCCATCGGGCGGGTGGTATCTTTCATCGCCGCGATCTGATTGGCCGTGGTGGGACTGTCCTTTAGCAGCCAGACCTCCAGCAGCCAGCTTGAGTTATGGTTGGCTGAGTCGGTCGTCATGCGAGTCAGTTCGACTCGGACATGAATGTCTTGGTTGAGAGGCGTTTGGCTGAGATTGGCGTCCAGTTTGTAAATGCCTGCTCCTTGGGTCGGTGAGAGAGGTGAAGGTGGATTTTGCGGTGGAGGTCGACTGGCCGACGTCAAGGCGGGCACGCCGTGCACGTTGTCGTCGGTGTCCGGACTGTCGCCCCAATAGACGATGCCGAAATGTCCTCCGATATAGGCGGGGTCGTTGCGAGAGAATTGCCGTCTAGTATCGATCTCGATGCCGATCTTGGGTTCGATGATACGGGGGGTGACGCCGTTGTTGCCGGAATAGCCGAGATGCTCTCCCGCCGCGCCGCATACGTTGCTGCTGTTGCGGTCTCCGTCGATGATCGCGAAAGTAAAGCCTTCGCCTCGGTCGAGAATGCGGAATCTGAAGTAGCTGCGCAGGCCGTTACCGAGGAGGTGGGTTTCGGGCGTCCAGCTGCAGCCGAAAAAATGGCTGAAATTAGCCGCGCGCTGAGAACGGCTGATGGAGAACGAGCGCCCTAGTGTCAGGGTGCGTGTAGAGGGGTCATAGGCGACGATTTGCCCGCCCAGTGCGTTGAGTGCTGGTGAGGTCACCGTGTTCAGGCTCGCCGAGGCAGGAATGCAACGGACGATGTCTTGTGCAGCCGTTTGTCCGTTACCAATGCGGTCGAGCAGGGTTGGCCCGGAAAAGTTGTGCGTGCCAGAGACGAAAGCGGTCAGGTTGCCGCCTTCGAGATAGTTCGCGGGGTTGGCTTTGTCGGCCGGAGTGACTCGCACTTGAGCGGGACCGCGCTGGCCGGCGAACAGCACGGCGCCGGCACAGGATAAGCCATTCACCGTTGCAGGTGCCGCAGTGAAGATCATTTCGCGCCAATTTGGATAGTAGTCGATCGGCGGAACGTTCTGCCCATAACAAGCGTTGTTATCCGCACCGGCGATCTTGCCGGTGCCGAGCGTGGCGCCGGCGGCGATTCCATCGCGCAGGCAGCCGACGATTCGGTCGAACAGGCTGTTGATGTCGCTGCGAAAGTTGGCGTTCCGGCGCAAAGTTTCGAACAGACCGTCGGGTGTAATACTCAAGCCGATGTCGTTCGCCAGCAATTGGCAGTCCGCTGCGTTGCAACCATTGGAGAAAAAATTGCCAGAAGATTTGAACACCTTGCCCGCGGTGTGCAATGGCTTGGGCGTGTCGGGATCGTTGGTCGGATCCGAATCTCCAGTACTATCGCTGGCGGCATTCGTTCCGCCGAGATAGTTCGTGACCCCACCCAAGGCCGTAGCGATAGCTGGATCGAGATAGTTCCGGGCATCGTAGTTGCCGCCGCACTGGCTGACATCGTCGCTGCCGGATGGACTGCGGTTCTGTCCGGGCAAAGGGGGGCCGGGAGCAAAGATGATCGCCACTGGGCGATCATGAGGACTGGCGAGAATATTGTTGAGCGAAGCCGTGCCGTTGGCGACGACGATGTCGAGCTGGCCGAGCGTATCCCAATTCATGGGAGGGGGTTGAGGCGGAGGAGTGGCGCGCTGGATACGGCTGTGCAGTGAAGAGATGATCAGCCACAGACATTCGCCATCGCCATCACGCAGCGGCCCGGTACCCAATGTGCGCCAGGGAAATCTGCCGACCACCGTCGGGCCGATACCTTTTGCATCGAAAGTCAAGCCGGTGAAAAAATTGGCGTCACAGCCTTCCAGAGCTTTACCACTTGCATCGAGGCATAGGGGGTCGAGGTTCTGATTGCGCGAGCTACCCAAATCCGGGAGTGGCAAATAGCCATAGACCTGGTCAGGTTTCCTGTCGCGCAAGGTTTGCGCGTAGCCGAGCAGCGCATCGCGTGCCTGTGCGAGTGCCGTGGTGGTCCTTTCGCGCCGCAGAGCTTCCATCGATTCGGCCGTCAGACGGTTGACGAGGACGGCTAGGGCAGCCATGACGAGCAATATCAAAAACACCAGCAGGGCGGCACCCTGCTGGAATCGCCGCATGTGCCGTCCCGTCATCGCCGACTTGCTACTTGCGATGGACGCGGATTTCGCCGGCGGCGAGACCGCCGACTTTTTCGCCACTCGCTTGATCGAAGGTTACGCCAACCTTCAGATCGACAGAGGGAGTCGCCCCGGTGGAAAGCATGGCACGGCCGGGATGTTGGCGGGAAACCGTGGTCGTCACGCCCGTGTCGTAAGCGCCTTCGGTCTGTGGCTGGCCGTTGATCCAGACGGTCGATTTGCCCGAAGATCGCACCACCACGCCATCGAGGCGCACGCTATCGCCTTCCAGTCTGCGTGTTTGCTGCACATTCATTTGGCGCTGTCGTTCGAGCGCAGAGCGCCATTCGGGTGTCAGAAACAAACGACCGAGGGAGGACTCGCCTGCCGCAGTGGTCTCAGCGCATGCCGCGCTCGCCGCGAGCGCGAGGGTGACGGGGAACAAGAACGGTATGAGCCGCATGAGCCTCATAATTTCTCCTGAAGCGTGATCCAGTCGATCTCGCAGTTGGCCTTCAGTTGGGCTGTTTGTGGCAGGGGAGAGGGAGGCAGGCGTTCGATCGTGCAATGACGCACGCTGATCAGGGCTGGCACCGCTGCCGAGAGATCGGAAAACAAACCGAGGAGATCATTTTCGTGCAGCAGCAGCAGGTCGAGTTTCATCGGGCTGACGAGGAAACTGTAGCCCCCGCTGACCGGTAGTTTCGAATCCAGCAGCCGTTGGGGCGCGATTTCATATTCCATACCGAGCAGACGACGTTTTTCCTTGATGTTGCGCAAGGCCTCGACCCAGTCGAGACGGCGTTCCGGCAGAGTGCGGCCCTGTTCGATCAGCGTACGATAGCGATCGATACGAGCACGAATCTCCCGCTCGTCCTCCTGTGCCCTTGCCACACGATTGCGGCTTTCAGCCAGCTGCGACTTTGCCTGCTGCAGCGTGCGCTCCGCTTCCTTGCCCGTCTGAATGACCCAGACAGCCATGCCGGCCGCGATTAGGATCGACAGCAGCAGGAAAGAGAGGCTGCCGATCAGTTTTCTTACCCCGAGTGTCGAACCGTCGTCCATGATCAGAGTTTGCGGATAACACGAAACACGAAACGGGGCGCCTCAGGCGTGCCTTTTTCATCGCTACTCTTGAGGGTTTTGCCCGACTGGGTGTCGAGCGGCGGTTGCATCAAGATGGCCGTCGTGTCTGGCTGGGCACTGAGATGCTTCAGGAAGTCGGCCACCACGGCGAGTTGTCCGCGCTGGTCGCCCACCATCGCAAGCGGTAGCCGGGCGACGACTTCGGCCTGGGCAAAGGGGCCGCGCAGCGACTGGGGTACCGGGGCCGTTTTGCCGCCAACATAGGCGATGCCGTCGGCAGGAAGGGGGGACATTTGCTCGTCGATGCTCCATTCGATTCTGTCGATGCTGATGGCTGGGAAGACATCGAGCGAGTGGCTGATCTGTACCAGCAACGGTGCGGGGCCTTGGGCGCGCAGCACGATCTGGTCGTAGCGGTCGATGAGCAGACGCAGATCGTCCGGGCTGATCGGAATGCTGGGCAAAGCCTGCAGCATCGTCGCATAGCGTTCCTGATTGAGCCGTGCTTGGAAGCCGATCTGTTCGATGTCGTCGCGGAGCTTCAGAATGTCGAGGCCACGGTTGGCGGCAAACAGGATGCCACCGGCGAGAATCAAGGCGCCGGCGATTCTCAGTCCGAACCGGGCTTGCCAGAGGCGATAAAAACCGAGCGCTTCTGCCGGCGCAAACTGTTCGCGCGGCGGTTGTTTTTCCAGCAAGTGACAGAACAGCACTTCCGCCTGCGAGTTGGCGAGCGGCGTGCGCAGGCCGGTGCGTCGTGCGTTTTCCGATAGGTCGAGAATCTCGAAGTGCAGGCTGGCGTTGCTCTGGCAATGCGCGCGGATTGCCGGGGTATCCAGAGGATGGGCCAGGATCAGCGTCGTGAGCGGCTGGTCACGCTCGATCAGGCGCTGGCTGGTCAAATATTGATGCATTTTGACGGCTTCGCCCGCTGCCGCGGCGGCCAGGGCGTCGGTGGCATCGTGGATCAGCGGGGTCAGACGCGAGAAGCGCATCCGACCGCCGTCGAAAAATGTCTGCCGCAAACCCGCATGGGTCAGCGTGAGCAGCATCAATTGTGCAGGCGACTTCGCGGGCAGCAGGCCGCCGACGGTTTGGGAGAGCGCATAGATGCCGGCGAGAATCGCCTGGCTGCGCCGGAATTCGGCAAGCCACGGCTCGAGATGTTGCGGTTGGGTCAGTGCCATCAACAGCAGGCGCTCGTCACGTCGTCCGGTTTTCAGTCGTCCCTGTGACTGGGCGACGGCGTAAGGCGTACCGTAAAAATGCTGGGCCAACTTGCGGCGGATGATGGCCTGCCGATCCCTCCCCGTCGTGTAGGGGATGTCCTCGGTCTGGTAGCTTTCCTCGGTGGTGTCGGCGAGGAGCATGAACAGACTGTGGCGGTGCTCCGCAAGATAACTGCCGAATGCCGCCAGGCCGGCTTCATCGCCGGCGAAACTCGCCTCGTGCAGCACTTCACCCCGTTGCACCCGGTAGGCGGCCAGACGCGAGTTATCGAAAAATAGGACGCGGCGCTGCGGCATGTTCAGATTTTCAGCTTGGCAATCGCATCATAGATCGGCCCGAGCACGGCCAGCATCACCCAGCCGAGGACGGCGCCGACGATGATCGTCAGAGCCGGTTCGATCAATGACTGGACGCGGGCGATCGATTCGCGCACATCGCGTGTGTAGAAATAGCTGACGTTCGTCAGCGCCGTGTCGAGCGAACCGGTGTTCTCGCCGATACGCAACATGCGGATCACCAGCGGCGGGAACAGACCGACATTTTGAAAAGCGATGGTGATTCCCTGTCCTTCGCCGATCATGGCTTCGACGCGCTGCAAGCCTTGGCGAATGACGGTATTGCCGACCACATCCTGTGTGGTGCGGAGCGAGTCGAGCACGGAAATGCCGGAGGCATACATCAAGGCGAATACGCTGGCGAAGCGCGCCAGGATGATCTTCTTGAAAATCTCGCCGAGCCAGGGAAGCGACAATTGCAGGGCATCCAGGCGCAGCCGGACCTGCGGATTGGTGCGCGCCGCCGCGGCGAGCGTTATCCCGACAACGATCGGCAGAGTCAGCAACACATACCAGTAATTGACGAAGAAATTGGATGTGGCGATCAAAAGCTGTGTGTGCAACGGCAGCTCTTGCCCTATGTTCCTGAGAAAGACCACCATCTTGGGTACCAGGTAGAGCATCATGAACAGGGTGACCAACACCGCGACGACGAGAAGGAACACGGGATAGGTGACGAGCTTTTTCGTCTGCGCCGCGAGCTCGTCTTGCCACTTGAGGGATTCGGTGAGATTGTGCAGCACCTGCGGCAGCTTGCCGGTTTCTTCGCCGGCCCGGATCAAACTGACGAATACACCATCGAAAATGCGTGGGTGCGCGGCCAGCGCCTGCGACAGCGTCTTGCCGCCCTCGACGCTTTCGATCAGGTCGGCCAATACCTCACGGAAACGCGGGTTGTCGATGCTGTCGCGCAGGTCGGTCAGGCTGTCGATGATCGTCACGCCCGCGCGCATCAGCTGGTCGAGATGCAGACAGAAAGCGATCAGCTCACGTCGGCCGATCCGATTGCCGCCAAAATTCCCGCGTCTGACCGGTGAGCCATCGATCAAGTCGAGGCCCATGCGCTTGAGGCGCATTTCCAGATCGACGAGGTTCAGGGCATCGATGCTGCCCTGCACGACCTTGCCGGTCTGGTCCATCGCTTTGTAGGCGTGCAGCGGCATTTACATGCGCTCGGTCAGATCGATCACCCGCAAGATTTCCTCGAGCGAGGTGATGCCTTCGACGACGCGCCGTTGGCCGTCGTCGGCGAGCGTGCGGAAGCCCTTTGCCTCGGCGGCCAGGCGGATCTCACGATGCGTGGCGCGCCGCAGGATCAGATCGTCGAGATCGTCGTCCATGCGCAGGATCTCCATGATCGCGATGCGTCCACGGTAGCCCTGGAATTCACAGCGCTCGCAGCCTCCCGGATGATAGAGCACCGGCAACGGCCGCACATCTTCGATACCCAGCAGGCGCAGCTCTTCGTTGCCGGGTGTGTAGGGTTTGCGGCAGTGAGGACAGAGTTTGCGCACCAACCGCTGAGCGATCACACCGATGATGTTCCCAGCCATGATGTCGGGCAGCACGCCGATGTCCAAGAGGCGCGGTATGGCACCGAGCGACGAGTTGGTGTGCAGGGTCGAGAACACCTGATGGCCGGTCATCGCCGCACGAAAGGCCATGGCGGCAGTATCCGCATCGCGGATTTCGCCAACCAGGATCACGTCGGGATCCTGGCGCATCATCGAGCGGATACCGTTGGCGAAGTCGAGTTTGGCGGCTTCGGCCACCGAAGTCTGGCGGATCATCGCCATCGGGTATTCGACCGGATCCTCCAACGTCATGATGTTGATGCTCTCGGCATTGATGTGGTTGAGCATCGAGTAGAGCGTGGTCGTCTTGCCGCTACCGGTGGGGCCGGTGACGAGGATGATCCCTTCGGGGCGCGCCAGCATGCGCCGTAATAGTTCGAGCTGCCAGGTGTCGAGACCGAGGCGGTCGAGCGGCACGATCCCCTTTTGGCGGTCGAGGATGCGTAACACCATGTTTTCGCCGTGAATGGTCGGCTGGGCCGAGCAGCGAAAATCGATGTCGCGTCCGCCGATCGTCATCGTGATGCGGCCATCCTGAGGCGCGCGCATTTCGGCGATGTTCATCCCGCTCATCACCTTGAGGCGCACTGCCATCGCCGGCCAGTAGGATTTGTGCAGGGCGCGTATCTGGCGCAGGATGCCATCGATGCGATAGCGGATGCGCAGGAAGCTCCCCTCCGGCTCGAAATGGATATCGGAGGCTTCGCGTTTGACGGCATCGGTGAGCAGCGCATCGATCAGGCGTACGACCGGCTGACTGTATTCGTCCGACGCGGTAGCCAGGCTGCGGAAATCGATTTCCCCCGTTTCGATCTCGTGGAGGATGCCATCGATCGAGAGTTCGTAGCCGTAGTGTTGATCGATGGCACGTGCAATTTCGGATTCTCCGGCCAGCACCGTGTCGATGACCAGGTCCGGTGAAATCAGCGCACGCAATTTGTCGAGCGCGACGAGATCGTTGTGATCGGCGATCGCCACGGTCAGTTTGTGCAGCTCCGCGACATAATCGAGGGGCAACAGGCGGTGCCGACGGGCGACTTCCTTGGGGACGAGCTGTAGCGCCGCCGGGTCCACCGTGGCGCGTGACAGGTCGATCGATTTCTGCCCCAGCGACTCGCCAAGGGCGTCGCGCAACGTCGCTTCCGAGACGAAGCCCAGGTTGACCAGCAGCTTGCCGACCGGCAGGTTGGATTTCATCTGCTCCAGCAGCGCGATGCGCAGCTGGTCTTCGCTGATGACGCCGCGGGCGATCAGCACCTGGCCGATGGGCTGGCGCTGAGCCGTGGTGTTCATGGCCGATTGACCTGTATCCATATGCTCCCGGTTCAGCGGCCCTGGGCTGCCTGGAGCGCCTGCAAGCGTATCTCAGCCTGGGCGGGATCGAAAGTGGCGAATCCCGAACGGGCAGCCGCCAGCGCGCGTGCGTAATACTGGGCGGCCAGACGATCCTGGTGCAGGTGATCGAGACTGACTGCCAGGTTGTAGAGATAGTCGGCATTGCCGGGATCGGCGACGTGAGCCTTGAAAAATGCCTGCTGGGCATCCGCCCAGCGCGATTCGGCAAGATACAGGTTACCGAGTGCGAAATGCAGATGCGGCGAATCGGGCTGTTCGGCCAGCAGACCCTTCAAACGGCTTTCCGCTAGCCGGGGATCGATGGGCGGATTGAGCGCGAGCAGCCCGGCGTTGGCGACCGGGTTTTTCGGATCGACATCGATCGCTTGTCGATACAGCTTTTCAGCCAGATCCGGCTTCCCCTCCTGTTGCGCGAGCCCGGCCAAGCCGAGCAGGGCATCGAGGTTGCGGGCGTCGCTTTGCAGCACCTTCAGCCAAAGCGTGCGGGCGAGCTCGTTTTCACCGCGGCTGAAGGCAGCGTAGGCGGCTTCCTGTGGGTCATCGATCCTGGCGGGTTGTTTGCTGAGCCGCACCGGGGTATTCGGCATCGCGGTTGCGACCGAGGAGGTATCTGGCTGACGAGGACGCTCGGGCGTCTTGGATGCATGGGTTGTGCCTGGAATGACGCTGGATTGCGGCGCAGTCGATGGTGACGATGGGGCGGTTGCCGGCGGAGTTGTTGCACTGTCGCTTGGTCGGGGAGGAGTCGGTGATGCGGTTTGCAGTGGTTCTTTCTGAGCGGCAGGAGGCGCCGACGCGGCAAGGCTGTCGGGAGTCTGCCGCGCTGTTGCAGATGAGGGGTAGCCGTTAGGGCTGGGCTTACTGACAAACCGCCTTTGGGTTGCAGCTGCCAATAGAAATAGGCACCGATTGCCACGGTTGCAAGCAGGGTGCCGATGCCGACACTGATGGCAAAACCGCGGCCCACGGGAGAATTCGTCTGTTTGGCGGCGAACAGGTTCTGCGCTCTCGATCGGTCGGCATCCGTCATAGCTTTGCTGCTCGCGGGAGATGGTCGCGGGGCCGAGCCGCGTGCCGCCGTGGCTTTTGCAGAGGGGGGAGGGGCGCTGAAAAACTGTTCATCCAGCTCTTCCATCCGTTTGGGCAATTCCGGCAGCCTGCCACCATCGTTGGCGTGCTGGCTGGCAGCGCCCGTCATCTTCGGCTCGTCCGGCAAAGGTTCGAGCGCCAGCCCATCATGTTGCTGGTCGGCTGGTATTCGGCCGCCTGCTTCGGCCTGCTGTTTTTGCTGCTCCGCCTTGCGGAGCGCATCCATCAACAAACTCACTGACGGTCACCCCATGTGCTCGTGGGCAGCTGCGGTTGAGGGGGGCCGAGGTTGCCCTTCTCGAAAAAGTCCTTGGCCGGGAGCAGGTGGCGATAATCGCCATAATCTCCCTGCAAGCTGGCATCCTTGATGATGACAGGACGTAAGAAGACCACCAGCTCGGTTTTCTTGCGCGTATCGTTCCGTTGCTGGAACAGCGGCCCGAACAGGGGCAGGCCGGAGAGTGCAGGCAGCCCCTGGTTCTTGTAATCGAGCTTGTCTTCCATCAGGCCGCCCATCACGGCGATGTTGCCGCTCTCGATGCGCAGTACGGACTCCATCTCGCGCGTGCGGATCACCGGGATCAGACTGTCGATGTTCAGGTCCGGGTTGGGATCTTTCACGGCATCGACGATGCTGGTGATCGAGGGGCGGACATTCAGTGTGATGGTATTGCCGTCGCTGATCTGCGGCGTGACGGCCATCACGAAACCGACGGCAACGGTTTGCGGCGTCGTCGTGATCGCCTTGACTGGCGCCGAACCGCTGACGCCGGCCGCGACATCCGACTTGACGGTGAAATACACGTTGTTGGTCACCACACGCAGCAGCGCGGTCTGGTTGTTCAGCACGGAAAGTTTAGGGCTGGAGAGTATTTTGACGTTGCCATAGTCTTCGAGCAACTTGATTGTCGCCTGGAACGTGCCGCTGCGGCGAGTGCTCTGCAGGGTGATCAAGCCAGTGGCGGCCTGGGCAACCATATTGCCATCGATCGCACCAGCTGCCGCCAGGCTGCGACTGAGCAGCCGCCAGTCGATGCCCTGCTGGTAATTGTCGGAGAGCTCGACTTCGGCGACGGTCGCTTCGATGAGCACTTGGCGTTGGGCGGCGCTCATCACCTGATCGAGGAATTCCCGCACTTTTTCATGCTGACGGCTGGTGGCGCGAACGGTGATGATGCCGGTTTCGGGGTTGGTGATCACGGAGGCCGCTTCGCGGAAGGTGCTGCGGCGCGTGACGGTCACCCCGCTTTGCTGCAACGATGCCGGATTGGGACTGATGGCCAGATTTGGCGCGGCGTTGCCGCGGGTGGGCGGTGGAGGCGCCCCAGTGCCCGTCGTCGTTTGCTCATCGAGGCGCTCGATGACCGTCTCGCTCGATCCGGCTGGCAAGATCTTGTCGGTCTCGCGCAGGATGTCCTTGATGTTGGCCTCCAGGGTTTCCCAGAAGCGGTTTTGGGTCTTGTTTTCGATCTTGGTCTGGGAGTTATTGCCCTGGCTGATGGTCGTCGCCGTGGCTGTCCCGGTTGCCGCTGCGCCGATTTGCGAATTGACGATGACCGTGCTGTTGGTATCCCGCTGCATGTTCACGTAGTCGACCTTGTAGGTGCGCAGGAAAGGGGTGTCAGGCATGACCACCAGATTCGGGCCGTCGAGCTCCCAGCGGATGTCGACTTGTTTCGCGATGCGGTTGAGGAGCTGTTGCAGCGTCTGGTCGATCGCATTCAGCGTCACCGTGCCCTCGATGCCGGGATGGATGTCAACATTGAGTTTCGCATCGCGCGCCAGGGCGAACAGGAGCTCCTGCACCCGCACGTTGTTGACGACCACGCTGTAGGTTTCAGTCTTGGCGGTGGGTTTCGGCTTCGGCAGGGCGAGGGTCTGCCTCACGGGCGGGGGAATCTGTGCCGTCCCGCCAGCGCCGACTTTCTCCGCGCGCAGATGACTTTCTCCCGGTGGCTGGATCGGGGCGTTGCTGCAGGCCGCGAGCGACAGTGCGAGCAGGGCGATCGAAAAGGGTTTTTTCATGGCCGGTGCGAGCGGGAATGGAGGATTCCAATGATCCTAGCATCGGCAGGGGGATGGGCAAGCATCTGAATATCCTCAGAGATCAGTCTTTGTTCATGGTCTTGCCTGGCAATTTCAGCCGGAGTGCCTGACGAGGGTAGGGGTGATAACGCTTCGCCTCGGGTGGCAGTGCATTCAGAACATTGACGGCTTCCTGGCGCGAAACATAATCTCCATACAGGATGCCATAACGTGGTTTGTCGCCGCTGGTCAAACGATAAACCCGCACCTGCCCCATCTCCAGACCGGCATTGCGGATGTTTGCCAGAAAGGATTCCACCTGAGCAGGATCGTTGGCGTCGATGGCCGTGAACAATTGGATGAACCAGCGATTGTCGGCCACCGTCTCGAGCCAGGGACGGCTCTCTTCCAGCAGCTTGTCGAGCAAGGGCGTTGCGCTGGCGTTTTCGGGTACTGCGGGAGCCTCGGGTGGCGGGGGCGGTTCGACGGCTTGCGGGGGGCTGGGCGGTGCAGCCGGTTCGCTGGGGCGGGTGGCGAATAGCCAAATGCCAACCAGGGTGAGCATCGTGACCGCTCCGCCGGCTGCCCAGAGCAGTGCGCCAGGAGTACTGGAACGGCGCACCGGCTTGGGCAGTTCGGAGAACTCGGCATCACGGATGGCGGCTTCGATTTCCTGGCCGTCCACTTGATGGCTGCCATTGGCAAAGGAGGCCAGCAGCGCCTTGTCGGCGAGAATGTTGATGCGTCGCGTCAGCCCGGCGGAGGCCTTGGCGATATGCCTGACCGCTTCCGGTGTGAAGACGCTCGGGCCGCGGTAGCCGGCGGCACGCATGCGGAAATCGAGATATTCCGCGATGTCGGCCTGGACGAGGGGTTCGAGGCGGAAATTGTGCGTGATCCGTTCGCGCAGCTGGCGCATGTCTGGCCGTGCCAGTGTGACATCGAGCTCGGGCTGGCCGAACAGCACCAGTTGCAGCAGCTTGTGACGGTTCGATTCGAGGTTCGACAGCAGGCGAATCTCCTCCAGCGTGTCGACGGGCATTGCATGCGCCTCGTCGATCAGCACGACGACCTGCTTGCCCTCGGCATAGAGCTCGACCAGTTTTTCCTGCAGGGCGCGCATCACCGTCGCGGGTCGGCTGTTGTCGAGAGGCGGAATGCCGAGTTCGTCGGCCAACGCATAGAGAATGTCCTCGCGCGAGAGGGAGGGGTTGGCGAGATAGATGACGACGACGCTGGCCGGCAGGCGCTCCATCAGCACGCGGCAGAGCATCGTCTTGCCGCTGCCCACCTCGCCGCTGATCTTGACGATGCCCTCGTCGTGGGTGATCGCATACAGCAGCGCTTCCAGCGTCGCGCCGCGGTTGGCGCCGGAAAAGAAGAAATCGGTGTGCGGCGTGATGCGGAAAGGTGGTTCGTTCAGGCCATAGTGTTCGAGATACATTGCGCGGATCAGCGGTGAGGCGATGGATCGTTGGACCGTTCGCGGGCAAGCGTGTCGATGCGGTTGTACAGCGTGGTACGGTTGATGCCGAGCAGCCGCGCGGCCTGGCTGATGTTGCCGTTCGCCAGCCGGCGAGCGGCCTCGATATAGGCATCCTCCCAGCCCAGCAGCAGGGCATCGAGACTGAACCTGCCCGACTGTTCCATCAGGGTGCGGCAAGCGCTCTCGATCATCGCTTCCCGGTCGGCCGAGGGGGGAGCGAGCTGGTGCGGATCGAATTCCTCGGCGAGCGTGGCGGCGTCAATGGTTTGGCCGGGGTGGCGGGCAGCGAGACGGATGACGATATTGCGCAGTTCGCGCACGTTGCCGGGGAAATCGTAGCCAAGCCAGAGTCGTTCGGCCTCGGCATTCAGCGTAAAGGGTGGCTGGTCGAGCTGTGCCGCGATCTGGCAGCGGAAGTGATCGAGCAGGATCAGTCTGTCGTGGCCCAGCTCCCGGAGCGGTGGCAGTGAGATGGTGAACACGGACAAACGATGGTAGAGGTCGGCGCGGAAGCGACCTTGACGGACCTCGTTTTTCAGATCGCGGTTGGTGGCAGCGATCACCCGCGCCAGCGAACGGCGCGCCTGGGTTTCGCCGACGCGCTGATACTCGCCGTTTTCGAGCACGCGCAGCAGCTTCGGTTGCAGTTCGAGGGGCAGCTCACCCACTTCGTCGAGCAGCAATGTGCCGCTGCCGGCGTCCTCGAAAAAGCCGCTGCGGGCGCCGGCCGAGCCCGTGAATGCACCCTTGGCATGGCCGAACAGCGCCGCCTCGACGAGCGTCGGCGCGATCGCCGCGCAATTGACGGTCACATAGGGTTGAGATTTGCGCGCCGACAGATTGTGCAAGGCGGCAGCAGCCAGCTCCTTGCCGCTGCCGGACTCGCCTTCGATCAGCACCGGATAAGGCGCATCGGCATATTGTCGCAATTGCAGGCGTAATTTCTGCATCGGCGGGCTGTCGCCGAGCAGCGGCACTTCACTGCCGGCCAGGGAATCCGCGGGGATTTCGACGAGCCGTAACAGCATGGTGCGCAAGCGGTCGGGGGCGATGGGCTTGGCGACGAATTCCAGGGCCCCCAGCGCGCGGGCGTGGCGGGCATTGGCGCTGTCATTCTGGCCGGAGAGGACGACGATGCGGATGCGCGGTGCGCTGGCGACCAATTCGCTGATCAGCGCGAAACCTTCCTCCGGTCGATGCGGAGCTGGTGGTAGGCCGAGGTCGACGAGCGCCAGTTCCGGTGGCTGCGTCTGTGCTTTCACCCATTGCATCGCCTGGCCGCGATCTCCCACCACCGTGACCCGGAAGTCCTGCTCCAGATAAAACCCCAAGGTTTCGGCAATCAACGGATCGTCATCGACGATCAGCAGGGAGGGATGGCTGCCGTTCGAGTGGCTCATAACAAGCAATCTTACCCTCATCGTTCGGCTATTGATGAAAAACCTGTTTCATGACGGCCATGACGGCCGATCTGGTTGCCGAAGCCTGCCAACGTCAGCATACAGGACGCACGTATATAATCCACGGCTAATTTTTTCGCATCGATTGCCCGTGACCGCAGATCCCCCCGTTCTGATTCGCGATCTCAATTTCGCCTATGACCGCCGTCCGGTCCTGACCGGGATCAACATGACGATCCCGCGCGGGGCGGTGGTGGCCATCATGGGCTTGTCGGGTTGTGGCAAGACGACCACTTTGCGGCTGATCGGTGGCCAGCTCAAACCCACCTCCGGCGAGGTGCGCGTCGCCGGCCAGGTGGTCCATGAGCTCGACGATGACGGTCTTTACCGTCTGCGCCGTCGCATGGGCATGTTGTTCCAGTTCGGCGCACTGTTTACCGATCTGTCGGTTTACGACAACGTGGCCTTCCAGCTGCGTGAGCACACCGACCTGCCCGAAGACCTGATCCACGATCTGGTGCTGATGAAGCTCAACGCCGTGGGCTTGCGCGGAGCCCATCACCTGATGCCCGCCGAGCTCTCGGGCGGTATGGCGCGGCGGGTGGCGCTGGCGCGGGCGATCGCGCTCGACCCGCTCTTGATCATGTACGACGAGCCGTTTGCCGGCCTCGACCCGATCTCGCTGTCGATCATCGGCGAGCTGATCCGCAAGCTCAACGATGCGCTTGGCATCAGTTCGATCGTCGTCACGCACGACATCCAGGAATCGCTGAAAATCGTCGATTACGTCTACTTCATGGCGGATGGCAAGGTGGTCGCCGAGGGTACTGCCGAAGACATCCGCAATTCCAAGGAGCCGTTCGTGCATCAGTTCATCTGGGGCGAGCCGGACGGGCCTGTCAATTTCCACTATCCTGCTCGACCTTATGGGGAAGAATTGATGGAGCAACCGAACCGACCGAGGCCGTGGTGGACATGAAGCCGTTCGAGTTTTTGCGCCGCCTCGGCCATTTCGTCACCGACCGCCTCTGGCGGCTGGGTTTCGCCAGCCGTTTCCTGTTGATGACCGTGCTCTATTCCGGCACGGCGATGAGGCGTCTGCACCTGACGATCCGCGAGATCTATTTCACCGGGGTGCTCTCTCTGATCATCATCCTCGTCTCGGGCCTGTTCGTCGGCATGGTGCTCGGCCTGCAAGGCTACGACACTTTACAGCGCTACGGGTCGAGCGAGGCGCTGGGTGTGCTCGTCGCGCTTTCGCTGGTACGCGAACTGGGGCCCGTGGTCGCCGCCCTGCTGTTCGCCAGCCGCGCCGGGAGTGCGATCACCGCCGAGATCGGCCTGATGAAGGCGACCGAGCAGCTCTCGGCGATGGAGATGATGGCCGTCAACCCGATCGCGCGCGTCGTCGCGCCGCGCTTCTGGGCCGGCGTGGTGTCGATGCCGCTCCTTGCCGCGCTGTTTTCCGCAATGGGTATCTTCGGCGGCTATCTGGTGGGCGTGCAGTTGATCGGCGTCGATGCGGGCTCGTTCTGGTCACAGATGCAGGCCGCCGTCGATTTTCGACAGGACATCATGAACGGTGTCATCAAGAGCGCCGTGTTCGGGGCGATCATTTCCTGGATCGCCGTATTCGAGGGTTATGACTGCGAACCGACCGCCGAAGGGGTTTCCGGGGCGACCACGCGCACCGTGGTGACCTCCTCGCTGGCCATCCTGGCCGCCGATTTCGTTTTGACTGCTTTCATGTTCAGAGGTGAGTGATGAATCGAGCCACGATCGATCTCTGGGTGGGGATTTTCGTTGCATTGGGCCTCGGCGCCCTGTTGTTTTTGGCCCTCAAAGCCGGCAACCTGACCGCCACGGACGTCGGTGAGACCTACGCCTTGCAGGCGCGCTTTGATAACATCGGGGGGCTCAAGGTGCGCGCGCCGGTGAAGAGCGCCGGCGTGGTGGTCGGGCGTGTCGGCGAGATTCGTTTCGATACCGAAACCTACACGGCACTGGTCGGCTTGAACATCGACAAGCGCTACCAGTTTCCACGCGATACGTTCGCGACCATCAACACCTCGGGGCTCTTGGGCGAGCAGTATGTCGGTTTCGAGCCCGGCGGCGACAGCGAGATGCTCAAGCCGGGCGAGATGGTGAAGAAAACGCAGTCGGCGATGGTGCTGGAAAAGCTGATCAGCCAGTTCATGTTCAACAAGGCGGCGGAAGACGAAGGCAAGAAATGACTCAGAGCTTGTGAAAAAATTCGTCGCGAGCGCAGCCAGGTTGGGGGAGGCCGGAGCGCAGCCACCGGAATGTATAAGGAAATACATGAGGATGGCGAGCACCGCCCGACCCCAAGATGGCAAGCGCAGCAGAATTTTCACAAGCTCTCACCGAGAGGGATGCATGATGCCAACAACAAACCTTACCCGTTTCAGAAAGCTGCTTGGCGTGGCCGTCGTAGCCGGGTTGCTGACCGGTTGCGCCACTTCGGGCAATCCGAAGGATCCGATCGAGGGCTTCAACCGGGCGATGTTCGCCTTCAACGATGGCCTCGATACCGTGCTGATCAAGCCGGTCGCCAAAGGCTATGATGCCGTGCTGCCGGCACCGGTACGCACCGGCGTGACGAATTTCTTCGGCAACATCGCCGACCTGTTCATCGGCGTCAACAATCTCCTCCAGGGCAAGCCGGATCAGGCGCTCTCCGACTTCGGGCGGGTCGTGATCAACAGCACGATCGGTATCCTCGGTCTGTTCGACGTGGCGACCGAGGCCGGTCTGGAGAAGCACGAAGAGGATTTCGGTCAGACCTTCGGCCGCTGGGGCGTGGGCGATGGCGCCTACGTCGTGATCCCGTTCTTCGGTCCGCGCACGGTGCGCGATACCGTCGGCTTGGTGCTCGACGTCAAGGCCGATCCAGTCGCCAACCTGAGCGATGTCGCAACGCGCAATTCCTTGCTGGCCCTGCGGGTGATCGACAACCGCGCCGATCTCTTGCCGGCCGACAAGGTGATCGAGGAAGCCGCGCTCGACAAATACAGTTATATCCGCGATGGCTACCTGCAGCGTCGCCGCAACCTGATCCATGACGGCAATCCGCCGCGCGATCTCGAAAACTAAGACTCGTTTCAGCAAGGAATGACGATGAAATACCTGTTGGGTCTATTGACCGCCTTCCTCTTTTCCTTCCCTGTGGCTGCCGCCGAAATGGCACCGGACGTGCTCGTCAAGACGGTGACCAACGAGGTTCTGGAAACCGTGCGCCAGGACAAGGAGATTCGCAACGGCAATTCGAAAAAGGTCCTCGAGCTGGTCGAGACGAAGATCCTGCCGCATTTCAATTTCTATCGCATGACGCAGCTGGCGCTCGGGCGCGAAGGCCGTCAGGCGACTGCCGAGCAGATGAAGGTGCTGGTCGATGAGTTCCGCACCCTGCTGGTGCGTACCTATTCCAAGGCGCTCACCGAGTACCGCGATCAGGAGATCGTCTTCAAGCCTTTCAAGATGGCACCGACCGATACCGACGTGCGTGTGCGCACCGAGGTCAAGCAATCCGGCGGCAAGCCGGTGACGATCGACTACTACCTCGAAAAGGGCAGCAACGGCTGGAAGGTCTATGACATCGAGGTTGCCGGCGCCAGCCTGGTGACGAACTACCGTTCGACGTTCGCCCAAGAAATCCAGAAGGGCGGGGTCGATGGCCTGATCAAGAGTCTGCAGGAGAAGAACAAGACGGGCGAAGCCGTCGCCGCCAAAACCAAATGAACGCACGCATCGAACGCACGGACGCGGGCGCCATCATCCATGGCGACATGACGCTGGAGAACGCCACCGCCTTGTTCGCTGCAGGTGTCGGCGCTGTGAAGCAGGGGACGACGCATTTCGATCTTTCCGGCGTCGGGGCGATCGACTCTTCCGGTCTGGCGGTGCTGTTCGGTTGGCTGCGTACCGCCCAGGCGGAGGGACGAAAGGTGACGATCGCCCATCCGCCACCCAGTTTGCGCAGCCTCGCCGAGGTCTATGGCGTCGTTGATCTGCTGCCGCTTTCTTGAGAGCTTGTGAAAAATTCTGCTGCGCTTGCCATCTTGGGGTCGGGCGGTGCTCGCCAACCTCATGTATGTCCATATACATTCCGGTGGCTGCGCGCCGGCCTCCCCCAACCTGGCTGCGCTCGCGACGAATTTTTTCACAAGCTCTGAGTCCTCTCCTACACTTTTTGATTCGAAGCCATGTTGTTACCCGAACAGATCGAAAGCTGGATCCGCGCCGGCTTGGAATGCGAGCGAGTCTCCGTCGCTGGTGATGGGCGGCATTTCGAAGCGCTGATCGTCAGCCCGCTATTCGACGGCCTGAGTCGCGTTGCGCGCCAGCAGCGCGTCAATGCGGTGCTGCGCGAGCATTTCGAGAGCGAAGCTCTGCACGCGCTGTCGATGCGCTGCCTGACGCCGGAAGAATTCGCCGCGGCTTCCCGTGGATAAGCTGCTGATCGAGGGGGGCGTGCCCCTCAACGGCGAAATCGCCATTTCCGGCGCGAAGAATGCCGCCCTGCCGCTGATGTGCGCGGCGCTGCTCACAAGCGAGCCGGTCACGCTGACCAACGTGCCGGAGCTCAACGACGTCGCCACGATGCTGAAACTCCTGGCGCAGATGGGCGTGAAGATCAGCCGCGAAAAAACCGGCGCTGGCGGAATTGAAAACGTCCCGCCGGGCGCCGACTCGCCTCGTAAAGTCGGCGCTGGCGGAATTGAAAACGTCCCGCCGGGCGCCGACTCGCCTCGTAAAGTCGGCGCTGGCGGGACGGCACCCCTCACCGTGACCCTCGATGCCTCGGGTCTCGACAATCCGGTCGCACCCTACGAGCTCGTCAAGACGATGCGCGCTTCGGTGCTGGTGCTGGGACCCCTGATTGCCCGTTACGGCGAGGCGCGTGTCTCATTGCCCGGCGGCTGCGCGATCGGGGCGCGACCGGTCGATCAGCACCTCAAAGGGCTGGCGGCGATGGGGGCCGAGATCGCCGTCGAGCAGGGCTATGTCCACGCCAGGGCCACCCGCCTCAAAGGCGCGCGGTTATTTACCGACATGGTCACGGTGACTGGCACCGAAAACCTGATGATGGCCGCCTGCCTCGCGGAAGGCGAAACGGTGATCGAGAATGCCGCGCGCGAGCCCGAGGTGGTCGATCTGGCGAATTGCCTGATCGCGATGGGCGCGCGCATCTCCGGCGCCGGCAGCGACGTGATCCGCATCCAGGGCGTCGAGCGTTTGCACGGTACGACGCATCGGATCATGCCGGACCGTATCGAGACCGGCACCTATCTGTGTGCCGCGGCGGCCACCGGCGGCCGGGTGCGCCTGACCGGCACCTCGGCCAGCACGCTCGATGCCGTGATCGACAAGCTGATGGACGCCGGCTGTGAGATCGTGCTGGAACGCGATGCGATCCGTCTCGCCGCCCCGCGCCGCCTCAAGGCAGTGAGCATCCGCACCGCCCCCTATCCGGCGTTTCCGACCGACATGCAGGCGCAATTCATGGCGATCGACGCCATTGCGGACGGTACCGCGGTGATCCGCGAAACGATCTTCGAAAACCGCTTCATGCACGCGGTCGAGTTGATCCGCCTCGGCGCGGACATCCGCATCGACGGCAACACCGCCTTCGTCCAGGGCGTCGAGCGGCTCACCGGCGCGACCGTGATGGCGACCGACCTGCGCGCCTCGGCCAGCCTCGTCATCGCCGGACTTGCGGCGCATGGCGAGACGCTGGTCGACCGCATCTACCATCTCGACCGCGGCTACGAGCGCATCGAAGAGAAACTCACCGCGCTGGGTGCGCGGGTGCGGCGGGTCAAATGATTGCAGCGGGTAGAATCGGCCCATGATCACCATCGCCCTTTCCAAAGGTCGCATCTTCGACGAGACCTTGCCGCTGCTCGCCGCTGCCGGCATCGTGCCGGAAGAAAATCCGGAACACTCGCGCAAGCTCATCATTGCCACCTCGCGCGCCGATGTGCGCGTCGTCATCGTGCGCGCCTCCGACGTGCCGACCTATGTGCAGTATGGCGCGGCCGATCTCGGCATCGCCGGCAAGGACGTGCTGCTCGAACATGGTGGCGCGGGGCTTTACCAGCCACTCGATCTGAAGATCGCCAAATGCCGCATGTGTGTGGCCGTGCCGGCCGGCTTCGATTATGCATCCGCGGTGCGTCGCGGCGCGCGTCTCAAGGTGGCGACCAAATACCTCAACACCGCGCGCGAGCACTTCGCCGCGAAGGGCGTGCATGTCGATCTGATCAAGCTCTACGGCTCGATGGAACTCGCCCCGCTGGCGGGCCTCGCCGACGCGATCGTCGACCTCGTCTCTTCCGGCGGCACGCTCAAGGCCAACGATCTGGTCGAGGTCGAAGAGATCATGCCGATTTCTTCGCGCCTCATCGTCAATCAGGCCAGCCTGAAAATGAAACGCGGCCTGCTCACCCCCGTCATCGACGCCTTCGAGAGGGCCATCCCATGAGCCAGACCGTTCGTCGTCTTTCCAGCCGTGATCCCGAGTTTCTGTCGACGCTCGACGCGCTGCTCGCCTTCGACAACTCCACCGATGAAGCGATCGAGCGCACCGTCGCCGAGGTGCTCGCCAATGTGCGCACCGTTGGCGATGCCGCGGTGCTCGACTACACGCGCCGCTTCGATCGTCTCGATGCAAAGACCATGACCGAGCTGGAGCTGCCCCTGGGCGAACTTGCCGCTGCTCACAACGCGCTGCCGGCCGATCAGCGCGAGGCGCTCAGTCGGGCGGCAAGCCGCATCCGCAGCTATCACGAGCGGCAGAAGATCGATTCCTGGGAATACACCGAAGCCGACGGCACGCGGCTTGGCCAGCAGGTGACGCCGCTCGACCGTGTTGGTCTCTATGTGCCGGGCGGCAAGGCGGCGTATCCCAGCTCGGTGCTGATGAATGCGATCCCCGCCAAGGTCGCCGGCGTCAAGGAACTGATCATGGTGGTGCCGACCCCGGGCGGCCAGAAAAATCCGCTCGTGCTCGCCGCTGCGTATCTGGCAGGGGTGGATCGCGTGTTTACGATCGGCGGCGCGCAGGCCGTCGCGGCGCTGGCCTACGGCACGCAGACGATTCCGCAGGTCGACAAGATCGTCGGCCCCGGCAACGCCTATGTCGCCAGCGCCAAGCGCCGCGTTTTCGGCACGGTGGGCATCGACATGGTCGCCGGCCCTTCCGAGGTGCTGGTGATCAGCGACGGTTCAGGTGATCCGGAGTGGACGGCGATCGATCTCTTCGCCCAGGCCGAGCACGACGAGCTCGCCCAGTCGATCCTGCTCTGTCCGGACGCCGCTTATCTCGATCGGGTGGCCGCGGCGATCGAGCGGCTGTTGCCAACGATGCCGCGGAAGGAGACGATTGCCGCTTCGCTCCAAGGGCGTGGTGCGCTGATCGAGGTGACCGATCTCGACGAAGCCTGCGTCATCGCCAACCGCATCGCGCCAGAGCATCTGGAGCTCGCCGTCGAAGACCCGCGGGCGTTGTTGCCGAAGATCCGTCACGCCGGCGCGATCTTCCTTGGCCACTACTGCTCGGAATCGCTCGGCGACTATTGCGCCGGGCCGAACCACGTGCTGCCGACCTCGCGCAGTGCGCGCTTTTCCTCGCCGCTGGGCGTCTACGACTTCCAAAAGCGTTCCAGCATCATCGAGGTGTCACAAGCCGGCGCGCAGACGCTCGGTCCCATTGCCGCGACGCTGGCGCACGGCGAGGGGCTGACAGCGCACGCCCGCGCAGCGGAATTGCGCATCAAACGCTGACGGTTTCGCTGACGATTTCCTTGAGCGCCGCGATCAGCGTCGCGCATTGTTCGTCGGTACCGACCGTGATGCGCAGAAACTGATCGATGCGCGGCTGGCGGAAGTGGCGCACGATGATGCTGCGCTCGCGCAGCGCCTGCGCCAGCCGTTCCGCGTCGTGGCGCGGGTGGCGAGTGAAAACGAAATTCGCCATCGATGGCAGCACCTCGAAGCCGAGCGTTTCCAGTTCCGCGGTGAGGAATGCGCGGGTGCGCATCACCGCCTGGCGGGTCTGATCGAACCATACCCGGTCCTCGATCGCTGCGGTCGCGCCGGCGAGCGCAATACGGTCGAGCGGATAGGAATTGAAACTGTTCTTCACACGGTTCAAGGCCTCGATCAGTTCGGGCTGGCCGATCGCGAAGCCGACGCGTAAGCCCGCGAGCGACCGGGACTTGGAGAGCGTCTGCACCACCAGCAGGTTGTTGTGGTGCTTGACGAGCGGAACTGCCGACTCGCCGCCGAAATCGATATAGGCTTCATCGATGACGATCACGGCATCCGGGTTCGCTTCGGCGAGTGTGGCGATCTCGCTGCGTGGCAGGACGCGGCCAGTCGGCGCATTCGGGTTGGGGAAGATGATGCCGCCGTTGGGCTGGCGGTAGTCGGCGACATGGAGTGCGAAGTGCTCGTCGAGCGGCACGGTACGGTAGTCGATGCCGTAAAGGCCGCAATAGACCGGGTAGAAGCTGTAGGTGATGTCGGGAAACAGGATCGGCCGATCGTGCTTCAGCAGCGCGAGGAAGATGAGCGCCAGCACCTCGTCCGAACCGTTGCCGACGAACACCTGCTGGATCGAGAGATCGCCGAAGAATTGCGCGATCGCCTCGCGTAGCCGCACGCCCTCGGGGTCAGGGTAGAGTCGCAAGGAATCATTGATCTCGGCCTGCATCGCGGCCAGCGCCTTGGGACTCGGTCCGTAAGGGTTTTCGTTGGTGTTGAGCTTGACGAGGTTGGCAAGCTTGGGCTGTTCGCCCGGCACGTAAGGTTGCAAGGCGCGGACGGTCGGGCTCCAGAATCGGCTCATGATGGGGCGGAAAGCGTCGGAATATGCGGCGGAATGGTATTATGCCTTGCACTCGATCCGATTGCCGACACGCAATGCGCTCTGCCGAAATCTCCCGCGACACGCTGGAAACCCGCGTCCGCGTCCAGCTCGATCTGGACGGTAGCGGGCGATCGACGCTTTCGACCGGCGTCGGCTTTTTCGACCACATGCTCGACCAGATCGCCCGCCATGGCCTGATCGATCTGACGGTCGAAGCGCAGGGCGATTTGCACATCGATGCCCATCACACCGTCGAGGACGTCGGCATCACGCTCGGCCAGGCGCTGGCGCAGGCGCTCGGCGACAAGAAAGGGCTGACCCGTTACGGCCATGCCTATGTGCCGCTCGATGAGGCGCTCGCGCGTGTCGTCGTCGATCTCTCAGGACGGCCGGGACTCGTGTTCAATGTCGATTTCACGCGCGCCCGCATCGGCGAGTTCGATGTCGATCTGATGCGCGAATTCTTCCAGGCGCTCGTCAATCATGCCGGCATCACCGTGCACATCGATGTCTTGCGCGGCGTGAATGCGCACCACCAGGCCGAAGCGGTCTTCAAGGCCTTCGCGCGCGCCCTGCGCATGGCCGTGAGCCAAGACCCGCGCGCGGCGGGCCACGTTCCTTCGACCAAGGGAAGTCTCTAAGCCTGTTTTTTTGTGTCATGCCGATGAAAACCGTCGCAATCGTCGATTACGGCATGGGTAACCTGCGTTCGGTCGCCAAGGCGGTCGAGCATGTCGCACCCGATGCGTCCGTCGTCGTCACCGCCGACCCGGCGGTGGTGAAGACGGCTGGCCGCATCATCGTGCCCGGTCAGGGCGCGATGCCAGACTGCATGCGTGAATTGAAAGCGCGTGGGCTCGCCGAGGCCGTCGTCGAGGCCGCCGCGGAAAAGCCTTTTCTCGGCATCTGCATCGGCCTGCAGATGTTGTTCGAACACAGCGAGGAGGGTGATGTCGCCGGTCTGGGAATTTTTCCCGGCCAGGTGCGCCGCTTTCCCGAGGCCGCGATGCACGATGCGGCGGGCGCGCGCCTCAAGGTGCCACACATGGGCTGGAACCAGGTGCATCAGACGGTGCCGCATCCGCTCTGGAGCGGCATTGACGACGACACGCGCTTTTATTTCGTGCATAGTTACTACGTTGAGCCGGCAACCCCCGAATTGATCGCCGGCGCGACGCACTACGGCATCACATTTACCAGCGCCTGCGCGCGCGCTAACATTTTTGCCGTGCAGTTCCACCCGGAAAAGAGCGCGACTGCCGGCTTGCAGCTCCTCGAAAATTTCATGTCCTGGAATCCCTGATTTCCCATCGAGTTTCCATCATGTTGCTGATACCCGCGATCGATCTGAAGGACGGACATTGCGTGCGCCTCAAGCAGGGCGTCATGGACGATGCCACGGTGTTTTCCGAAGATCCGGCCGCGATGGCGCGCCACTGGATCGACGAAGGCGCGCGTCGTCTCCATCTCGTGGATCTCAATGGCGCCTTTGCCGGCAAGCCGAAAAACGAACCGGCGATCAAGGCGATCCTCAAGGAGGTGGGCGATGAGATACCGGTGCAGTTGGGCGGTGGCATCCGTGATCTCGACACCATCGAGCGCTGTCTCGACGACGGCATCAGCTACATCATCATCGGCACGGCCGCGGTGAAGAACCCCGGCTTCCTGCACGACGCCTGCGTGGCTTTTCCCGGTCACATCATCGTCGGGCTGGACGCCAAGGACGGCAAGGTGGCCGTCGACGGCTGGTCGAAGATGACCGGGCACGATGTGATCGATCTGGCGCGGAAATTCGAGGACTATGGCGTCGAAGCGGTGATCTACACCGACATCGGCCGCGATGGCATGCTCACCGGGCCGAACATCGATGCGACCGTCAAGCTCGCCCGGGCGCTGAAGATCCCGGTCATCGCCAGCGGCGGCATTTCCAGCCTGCATGACATCAAGGCGCTGTGCGCGGTGGCCGACGAGGGCATCATGGGCGCGATCACCGGGCGCGCGATCTACGAAGGCAAACTCGATTTCCGCAAGGCGCAGGCCGAGGCGGACAAGTGCGCTTCTCGATAGTGCCGTCCCGCCAGCGCCGACTCTACCCATGCTCGCCAAGCGCATCATTCCCTGCCTCGACGTCAATGCCGGCCGTGTCGTCAAGGGCGTCAACTTCGTCGCCTTGCGCGACGCCGGTGATCCGGTCGAGATCGCGCGCCGCTATGACGAGCAAGGGGCGGATGAGATCACCTTTCTCGACATCACCGCGAGTTCCGATCAGCGCGACATCATCCTGCACATCGTCGAGGCCTGCGCGGAGCAGGTGTTCATTCCGCTCACCGTCGGTGGCGGCGTGCGCAAGGTCGAGGACGTGCGGCGGCTGTTGAACGCCGGCGCCGACAAGGTGAGCATCAATACCGCCGCGGTGCAAAATCCGCAGCTCATCAATGATGCCGCCGCGAAGGTCGGCAGCCAATGCATCGTCGTCGCGATCGACGCCAAACAGACCGCGCCCGGCAAGTGGGAGGTGTTCACGCACGGCGGGCGCAACAACACGCATCTCGATGCGATCGAATGGGCGAGACGGGTGGCGGACTTGGGCGCCGGCGAGATTCTGCTCACCAGCATGGACCGCGATGGCACGAAAAACGGCTTCGATCTGGCGCTCACGCGCGCGGTGGCCGATGCGGTGCCGATTCCGGTGATCGCCAGCGGCGGTGTGGGCAACCTGCAGCATCTCGCCGACGGCGTGACACAGGGCCGTGCCGATGCGGTGCTGGCGGCGAGCATTTTCCATTACGGCGAATACACCGTGCGGCAGGCCAAGGAATTCATGCGCGCCCAGGGAATCGAGGTGCGGCTGTAGGCCGTAATGTGGAGATGCGGCTGTAGGCCGCATTGCGAGGTGAGACGGTGACCTGCAAGTGGTTGAACGAAATCAAATGGGACGATCAGGGCCTCGTGCCGGTGATCGCTCAGGACGCCGAAAGCGGCGAGGTGCTGATGTTCGCCTGGATGAACCGCGAGGCGTTGGAGAAGACCGCCGCGACGGGGCAGGCCATCTATTGGTCGCGCTCGCGCCGCAAGCTCTGGCACAAGGGCGAAGAATCCGGCCATTTCCAGAAAGTGGTCGAGATTCGCACCGACTGCGACAACGACGTGGTGCTGTTGAAAGTCGAGCAGGTCGGCGGCATTGCCTGCCATACCGGGCGCAAGAGCTGTTTCTTCCAGCGGCTCGAAGACGGTTGCTGGACGCCGGTCGATCCAGTGCTGAAAGACCCCAAGGAGATTTACAAGTGATCGATCTCGAAGTCATCCATCGTGTGCAGCAAACCCTGGAGGCGCGCAAGGGTGCAGCGCCGGACACCTCCTATGTCGCCAGCCTGTATGCCAAGGGCACCGACGCGATCTGCAAGAAGGTTGCCGAAGAAGCTGCCGAAACCATCATGGCGGCCAAGGACGGCGATCATCTGCATCTGGTGCGCGAAACCTGCGATCTGTGGTTCCACAGCCTGGTGCTGCTCGCGCATTTCGGCCTGTCGGTCGATGACGTGATGGCCGAATTCCGCCGCCGCGAGGGCATTTCCGGGATCGACGAGAAAGCCAGCCGGGAGAAATGAAATGAGCGACGACTGCATCTTCTGCAAGATCGTGCGGGGTGAGATTCCCTGCAAGAAGGTCTATGAGGACGAGGATCTCCTAGCCTTCCACGACATCCACCCGCAGGCACCGGTGCATTTCATGGTGATCCCGAAGCGGCACATCGCCTCGCTCGCCGATGCCACGCCAGAGGATGCGCCGCTGCTGGGCAAGCTGTTCGCCAAGCTCGGGGAACTGGCGAGAAGCCAGGGGTTGACGGACGGCTTTCGCACCCTCGTGAACACCGGCAGGATTGGTCGACAGGAGGTGTATCATCTTCACGTCCATGTCGTGGGGGGCCCCGAACCTCTGGGGCCGATGCTGCCGCGCAAATAATCGAAGGAGAGAGTGATGGGAACCTGGAGTATTTGGCACTGGCTGATCGTTTTGGTCATCGTGATGCTGGTTTTCGGCACCAAGAAGCTGCGCAACATCGGCCAGGATCTCGGTGGCGCGGTCAAGGGCTTCAAGGAGGGCATGAAGGAAGGCACCTCTGCGGATGCGCCCAAGCAGGTCGAACAGCAAGCCGGCGCGACGATCGAGGGTGAGGCACGCAAGGAACAGACCAAATCCTGAGTGGCCGTGAAAATTCTGCTGCGCGTGCCGTTCCGCCAGCGCCGATTTTCTAACTTGTCGCCGTGTTCGATATCGGTTTTTCCGAGCTGATGGTGATCGCCCTGGTGGGACTGATCGTCATCGGGCCGGAGCGCCTGCCGCGCGTGGCGCGCACCGTCGGCCATCTGCTCGGTCGCCTGCAGCGCTATGTCAGCGATGTGAAAAGCGACATCAGCCGCGAGATGCAGCTCGAAGACCTGAAGCGCCTGCAGGCCCAGGTGGCGGAACAGGCGCGTTCGCTCGAACGGCAGGTCAATGAGCAGCTGAAGACCGTCGAGACCGAGCTCAACCAGTCGATTCTCGATTCGGCCGCCAAGAACGCGGTGGATGAATCGGTCGAAGCGGCGAAACCCTTCACACCGCCCTTGCCCGCCGAATCGTCTACCCCGACGACAGCGAGCGATACGCCGAAACCACCCCCGGCCGCCTGATGGAAGACAGCCAGGAAACCTTCATATCCCATCTGGTCGAGCTGCGCGACCGGCTGATCCGCGCCCTGATCGCGGTGGGCATCGTCTTCCTCGCCCTCGTCAATTGGGCGCGTGACATCTACACGGTGCTGGCCGCGCCGATGTTGGCGGCTTTACCGGAAGGCGGCCACATGATCGCCACCGATGTCGCCGGCGCATTTTTCGTGCCGATGAAGGTGACGCTGATGGTCGCCTTCCTGATCGCGCTGCCCTATGTGCTCTACCAGGCCTGGGCCTTCGTCGCGCCAGGGCTCTACCAGCATGAGAAGAAACTCGCGCTGCCGTTGCTGCTGGCCAGCGTCGTGCTGTTTTTCATCGGCATGAGCTTCGCCTATTTCATCGTCTTCCCGACCGTGTTCGGCTTTATCAACAAGTTCGCGCCGGAAGGCGTCGCGGTGATGACCGACATCGACAAATATCTTTCGTTCGTGCTGACGACCTTCCTCGCCTTCGGCGTGACCTTCGAAGTACCGGTGGTGGTGATCGTGCTGGTGCGCGTCGGTTTGGTGAGCATCGAGAAGCTGAAAGAAATCCGCCCCTATGTGATCGTCGGCTGCTTCGTCGTCGGCGCGATCTTCACGCCGCCGGACGTGCTCTCGCAATTCATGCTCGCCGTGCCGATGTGGCTGCTCTATGAGCTCGGCATCATCTTCGCGCGCTTCATCGGCAAGCCGGCGGAAGCGGAAACCCAAACGGATGCCAACGCCCTGCGGCCTCTCGACGAGGCGGCGATGAATGCCGAACTCGACAAGGCGGAGGCGGAATCCGCCGCGAACCGCGAACGTCCATAGCCGGGTTATGGTTGCGGCGGGCGAGGCCGCTTGCCGATCGTGATTTCGACTGCGATCGGCTTGCCCTCGCGCAGCAGGCCGAATTTTGCCTTTTCTCCTGGCGGCAGCGCGGCGATCAACTCCAGCATCACTTGTGCATCCTTGACCGGCTTGCCGGCCACTGAAACCAGGATGTCACCCGGGCGCACGCCCGCCTTGTCGGCCGGGCCGTTGCGCATCACGCCGGCGATCAGCGCGCCTTCCTCGCTCTTCACCCCGAACGATTCGGCCAGCTCGGGTGTCATGTCCTGCACTTCGACGCCGATCCAGCCGCGCGTCACCGTGCCGGTCCTGACGATCTGCTCCATGACGTTTTTCGCCAGCGAGACCGGGATCGCGAAACCGATACCCATCGACCCCCCGCTTTGCGAGTAGATCGCCGTATTGATGCCCACCAGCCGGCCATTGCTGTCGACCAGCGCGCCACCCGAATTGCCGGGATTGATCGCCGCATCGGTCTGGATGAAATCCTCGAAAGTGTTGATGCCCAGATGGGTGCGGCCCAGCGCCGAAACGATGCCATGAGTGACGGTCTGGCCGACGCCGAAGGGATTACCGATCGCCAGCACCACATCACCGACGTGCAGCGTGTTGGGCGGCGCGAAGGTGATCGGCGTCAGCGGCTTGTCGCTGGAGATCTTCAGCACCGCGAGATCCGACTCCGGATCGGTGCCGACCAACTGGGCGGGAAGCTTGCGGCCATCCAGCAGCGCGACCTCGATCGCATCGGCCGATTCGACGACATGGTTGTTGGTCAGCACGAAGCCGTCTGCCGATACGACGACGCCACTGCCCAGCCCCGACTGGCGCTGCGGCTCAGCGCCGAAGCGGTCGCCGAAGAAGCGGCGAAACAGCGGGTCGTCGGAAAACGGCGGCTGGCGGATCTCCTGACTGGTGAAAATATGCACGACGGTGGGCAAGGCAGCACGCGCTGCCTCGGCGAAGCTGGCGGCCGTGCGCGTCCCATCCTCTTCCGTCGCTTGCTGGATCGCGACCACCTGCGGTCGGCCGATGCCGGGCCGAAAGCTTAGCCATTCCGGCTTCAGGGTTTGCACCACGAACAGTGCCGCGACGCTGATCGTCACGGTCTGGGCGAAAATGAGCCACAATCGCTTGATGAACATGGAGGCTGGAAAAAGTGCGACGCGAGGAATTGACGGCTTATCTGAATGGCATGCTGGCGCCTGAGCGCTTTCGCGATTATTGCCCAAACGGCTTGCAAGTGGAAGGACGCGACGAGATTCGCCGCATCGTCTGCGGCGTCACCGCGAACCTGGCGCTGATCGAAGCGGCGATCGAACGCGGCGCCGATGCGCTGCTCGTGCATCACGGCTGGTTCTGGAAGGGCGAGGACGGCCGCATCACCGGCTTTCGCAAGCAGCGCCTGCAGCGCCTGCTCGCGCACGACATCAACCTGATCGCCTATCACCTGCCGCTCGATGCCCATCCCGAGGTCGGCAACAACGCGCAGCTCGCCCTGCGCTTCGGTTGGACGATCGACGGCCATTTCGGCGAGCACGAACTGGGCTGTCGTGCCGTGTTGCCAGCGCCGAGTTTTGCAGGAGACATCGCCGAACAGGCGGCGCGTGTGCTGGAGCGCCCGCCGCTCATGATCGGTGACTCGGCGCGGTTGATACGCACCGTCGCCTGGTGCAGCGGCGGTGCGCAGGACTGGTTCGAAGCGGCCATCGCCGCCGGCGCCGACCTGTTCCTGTCAGGCGAGATTTCCGAACACACCGTGCATCTGGCGCGCGAAACTGGCGTAATCTATCTGGCGGCCGGCCATCATGCGACGGAGCGTTATGGCGTGATGGCGTTGGGCCGGCATCTGGCCGAGCGCTTCGGTCTCGAGTGCGAGTTCGTCGAGATCGACAATCCTGTCTAGTTGAAGTGAGCCGCGCGCATCAGCGAAATCAGGAGCAGCAACTCCTCGGCGACCGGTTGCGGAAAGCCCGACCGTGCGCCGCCGCGGTTGTCGGCGAGCAGGTTCTGCATATACAGGAGACAATCTGCGGTGCCCCATAGCTCGGTGAGACGTTTGGTGATGTGCGGGAAATTTTCGAGCGTCTGCTGCCCACCCGGTTGCGGGTGCCAGTCTTCTGGGCGAACGTTGAAATGCAGACGCAGCTCCTCCGCCGAGCGCTCGAACTCCGCCTGCTGGCCGTTCCTGCGATAGATCTCGAGCAGCTTGAGCCAGTGCCGCAGCGCCTGTTTCGGTTCGCTGCGGATCTTTTCGGTCAGTGCTTGCACCGCGCCATGGCCCAGGCCCATCGACAGCATGACCTCGGCGAGCTCGATGGCCTGATCGGTCTCTTCGGACGCGGGGGCTTCGATCGATGACGGCTCGGGCTCGACCGGTGTCGGAAGCGGCTGGACCAACGACGGTGCGGGAGCAGCCGGCGCGGGTGTTGTCGGCGTCGCAGTGACTGCCGCGGGCTGGGCCGGGGATTCCTTGGGGAGGGCTGGTGGTGGAGCTGGTGGAATGCTGCGCTTTTCCGCCGCAGAGGCTGCCGCTGGCTCGGCAAGCTTCGCCCTTGCCGTCGTCGGCGCTTGCTTCGCGCCCTGTTTCCTGCCCAGCCAGAACGCCAGAAGTGCCAGCAGGGCGGCCCCCGAAAGTGTGGGCATCCAGCCGCCGAGGGGGCCGGGGACTTCCACCTCCTCGACGACGGTTTTCTCGACTACGACAGGCGGCGGTGCTGGTTTCGGTGCCGCGCCTATATCGGGCAATTGCCGCACCACCCGCTCGATGTCGGCGAGCAGGGCGTCGATGTGCGTCAGGCTCGCCAGGATGCCATTGATGACTTGCGTGTCCTCCTTGAGCCAGCGCTGGAACGCCTCATCGGAAATGGTGCGTACGGCAGGCGCCGGCGTGGGCAGTGCGGCAGGCGGTTGGGCCTCGGCTCCCCACGGCCAAACGAGGATCAGGCCGGTGAGAAGCTTCGTTCGCAGAGTGGATGCTGGGCGGCTCAAGGTCGCGGGTCGCTCGATGAATGAGGATGACGCGATTGTGCCGTTGCGCGACCATGGCGAAAGCATGATTACAGGGGCATTGCGGCGTCAAACGACGCTTTTGGCAGGCGCACCCGTCTGGATCATGCCCCTTCGCGTTCGGCCAGCCGCCGCAGCACGAGTGGGAAGGCGCCCGTGAGGAAACACGCGATCGCGGAAACGATCAGCCCCCAGCCCGCCATCTCGTCGGCGAGCAGCGGATGGACCTCCTTGAGCCAGCCGGCGAAGACGGCAATGCCGGCCAGTGCGCAGATGGCACCGAGCGCCAGGAAAAACAGCGTGGTCCATGGCCAATGATGCGGCTTCATGCCTTCCTCAGATCAAGGATGCGCTTCGCTTTCCCTTCCGAGCGGGCAAGACTGCCGGCATCCATGACCTCGATCTTGGTGTTGATGCCGATCAGCGACTTGATGTGGTGGCGCAGTTCGGCACCCGCCGCGGCACGCTGCGCCGGATCGGCAGCGCACTCCGGTTTCGCCTCGACGCGCACGGTGAGGTCGTCGAGATGCCCTTGGCGCGAGACCACGAGCTGATAATGCGGCGCGAGCCGGGGCGTCTTGAGGATCAGTTCCTCGATCTGGCTGGGGAAGACATTCACGCCGCGGATGATCAGCATGTCATCCGACCGGCCGGTGATCTTGTCGATGCGGCGGAAGCTCCTGGCCGTCGGCGGCAACAGGCGCGTCAGATCCCGCGTGCGGTAACGCACCACCGGCAGCGCCTCCTTGGTCAGCGAAGTGAACACCAGCTCGCCAGGCTGGCCGTCGGGCAGCACCTTGCCGGTTTCCGGGTCGATGATCTCCGGGTAGAAGTGGTCTTCCCAGATCGTCGGGCCGTCGCGCGATTCGATGCATTCGACCGCCACACCCGGGCCGATCAGTTCGGAGAGACCATACAGGTCCATCGCGACGATGCCGAGGCGCGATTCCAGCTCCCTGCGCATCTCCTCGCCCCACGGCTCGGCGCCGAAGATGCCGCGCTGCAGGGTCGAGGCGCGCGGATCGAGCCCCTGGCGCTCGAATTCATCGACGATGTTGAGCACATAGGACGGCGTGCCGACGATCATCGTCGCGCCGAAGTCGCGGATCAACTGCACCTGCCGTTCGGTTTGCCCGCCGGAGATCGGCACCACGGTGCAGCCGAGCCGCTCCGCGCCGTAATGCACGCCGAGGCCGCCGGTGAAAAGCCCGTAACCGTGGGTGATGTGGATGATGTCACGCCGCGTGCCGCCAGCGGCTTGAATCGAGCGCGCCATGATGTCGGCCCAGGTGTCGATGTCCTTCTGCGTATAGGCGACGACCGTCGGCTTGCCGGTGGTGCCAGAGGAGGCGTGCAGACGCACGATGTTCTCCAACGGCTCGGCGAACATGCCATAAGGGTAGGTCTGGCGCAGGTCCTCCTTCGTCGTGAAGGGAAACTTCGCCAGGTCGTCGAGCGACTTCAGGTCGTCCGGATGCACGCCGGCGGCGTCGAACTTGGCGCGGTAGTGTGGCACGCGCTCATAGACCCTGCGCACGGTGGTCTTGAGGCGCGAAAGCTGTAGTGCGGCAATCTCGTCGCGGCTGGCGCGGGTGATGTCGTTGCTCATTTCGGCCGCGTGTCGATGACGCGTTTGGCCTTGCCGATCGAGCGCTCGATCGCGCCCACTGCCTTGATCTCGACCTTCGTCGAGATGCCGACATAGGACTTGATGTGGTGCTGCAGGTCGTGGGCGATGAATTCCTTTTCGGGCGCGGTCAGCGTGGCGAATTCGGGCTTGATCTCGACATTCACCGTCATCGCATCCAGATGGCCTTCCCGGCTGACTTCGAGCTGGTAGTGCGGCGAGAGCTTGGGCTGCTTGAGGATCAGTTCCTCGATCTGGCTCGGGAAGACATTGACGCCGCGGATGATCAGCATGTCGTCGGAGCGGCCGGTGATCTTGGCGATGCGCCGCATCGAACGCGAGGTCGGCGGCAGCAGGCGGGTGAGGTCGCGCGTGCGGTAGCGGATGATCGGCAGCGCTTCCTTGGTCAGCGAGGTGAATACCAGCTCGCCGAGCTCGCCGTCGGGCAGCACTGCGCCGGTGTTCGGATCGATGATCTCCGGGTAGAAATGGTCTTCCCAGATCACCGGGCCGTCCTTGCTTTCGATGCATTCCTGTGCCACGCCCGGACCCATCACTTCGGAGAGGCCATAGATGTCGATCGCATCGATGGCGAAGCGCTTTTCGATTTCCTCGCGCATCTCTTGCGTCCAGGGTTCTGCGCCGTGGATACCGATCTTCAATGCACAATCGGCGGGATTCAAACCCTGGCGATCGAACTCGTCAGCGATCGCCAGCATGTAGGAGGGGGTCACCATGATGATTTTCGGCTTGAAGTCCTGGATCAGCTGCACCTGCCGCTCGGTCTGGCCGCCGCCAAAGGGGATCACCTGGCAACCCAGCCGCTCGGCACCGTAGTGGGCGCCCAAACCCCCGGTGAACAGCCCGTAGCCATAGGAGACATGCACGCGGTCGCCGGGCCGGCCGCCGGCGGCATAGATCGAGCGCGCCATCAGATGCGCCCAGGTGTCGATGTCCTTCTGCGTGTAGCCGACCACGGTCGGCTTGCCGGTGGTGCCCGACGAGGCGTGGATGCGCACGACCTTGTTTTCCGGCACCGCGAACATGCCGAAAGGATAGGTGTCGCGCAGGTCCTGCTTGGTGGTGAAGGGGAATTTCGCCAGATCGGCGAGTTCGCGAAAATCGTCCGGATGCACGCCCGCGGCATCGAACTTGGCGCGGATGTGGGCTACGTTGGTATAGGCGTGGTGCAGCGTCCAACGCAGACGTTCGGTCTGCAAGGCGACGATCTCGTCGCGGCTCGCGGTTTCGATGGCATCGAAAGCTTTCATCCTCTTTCTTTCTCCCTGAGTGCCCGACCGCTTTGGGCGGCAAGTTGCGGAACTTTATCATGGGCGGCGGCGCTAGAATTTTTCGCATCCAGACGAGACGCGATACCGCCAGATATTGATAAGAAAATTCGAGTGAAGAATTAAATGCTATTATTTGTGCTTTGCAGCATGCGCCATGTCCAATCCAATCTCCGGGGATGATTTTTCATGAAGATTCACGAATATCAGGGCAAGGAAATCCTGCGCAAGTTCGGTGTGGCGACCCCGCGCGGCATTCCCTGTTTTTCCGTCGATGAGGCTGTCAAGGCCGCCGAGCAGCTGGGTGGCAAGCTGTGGGTGGTGAAAGCTCAGATTCACGCCGGCGGGCGTGGCAAGGGCGGCGGTGTCAAACTCGCCAAATCGCTCGACGAGGTGCGGCAACATGCAGCGAGCATCCTCGGCATGCGCCTCGTCACACACCAGACCGGCCCGGAAGGCCGCATCGTCAAGCGCCTCCTGGTCGAGGAAGGTTCGGACATCAAGAAGGAATATTACGTCGCCTGTCTGACCGACCGGGCGACGCAAAAGGTGGCGATGATGGCTTCCTCCGAGGGCGGCATGGACATCGAAGAGGTCGCGGCCAAAACGCCGGAGAAGATCATCAAGGTGTTCATCGATCCGCTCGACGGCATCAGCGATGAACAGGCCCGGCAGCTCGCCGTTGGCATCGGCGTGCCGGCGGGCTCGCTTCCGCAGGCCGTCGCGATCTTCAAGAATCTCTACACCTGCTACATGGAGACCGACGCCTCCCTGGCCGAGATCAACCCGCTGATCCTCGAGGGCGACGGCAGCATCAAGGCGCTCGACGCCAAATTCAACTTCGACGACAACGCGCTGTTTCGTCACCCCGAGATCGTCGCCTACCGTGACCTCGACGAAGAGGACCCGGACGAGATCGAGGCGTCCAAATACGATCTTGCCTACATCAGCCTCGACGGTAACATCGGCTGCCTCGTCAATGGCGCCGGGCTGGCGATGGCGACGATGGATACCATCAAGCTCTTCGGCGCCGAACCGGCCAACTTCCTCGACGTCGGCGGCGGCGCCACGGTCGAGAAAGTCACTGCGGCCTTCAAGATCATGCTGAAGAATCCCAAGGTCAAGGGCATTCTGGTCAATATCTTCGGTGGCATCATGCGCTGCGATACGATCGCCACCGGCATCGTCACCGCGGCGAAGGAGGTGCACCTCACGGTGCCGCTGGTGGTGCGCATGAAGGGCACCAACGAAGAGATTGGTAAAAAGATCCTCGCCGAATCGGGCTTGCAGATCATCGCCGCCGACACGATGGCGGATGCCGCGACCAAGATCGTCGCCGCCGTGAAATAAAGGAATCCCCCATGTCGATCCTCATCAACAAGGACACCAAGGTCATCACCCAGGGCATCACCGGCAAGACCGGCCAGTTCCACACCGAAAAGTGCATCGAGTACGCCAACGGCAAGCACTGCTTCGTCGCCGGCGTCAATCCCAAGAAGGCCGGCGAGAAGATCTTCGACATCCCGATCTACGCTTCGGTCAAGGAGGCGAAAGAGGCCACCGGTGCCACCGTCTCCGTGATCTACGTGCCGCCGGCGGGCGCCGCCGAGGCGATCTGGGAAGCGGTCGAGGCCGACCTCGATCTGGTCATCTGCATCACCGAAGGCATTCCGGTGCGCGACATGCTGATCGTCCGCAACAAGATGAAGCGCAAAGTCGCCCAGGGCGGCAAGGAAACCCTGCTGCTGGGCCCCAACTGTCCCGGCCTCATCACCCCGGACGAGATCAAGATCGGCATCATGCCCGGCCACATCCACAAAAAAGGCCGCGTCGGCGTCGTCTCGCGCTCCGGCACGCTCACCTATGAAGCGGTCGCGCAGCTCACCGAGCTGGGGCTGGGCCAGTCCTCGGCGGTCGGCATCGGCGGCGACCCGATCAACGGCCTCAAGCACATCGACGTGATGAAGATGTTCAACGACGACCCGGACACCGACGCGGTGATCATGATCGGCGAAATCGGCGGTCCGGACGAAGCCGACGCCGCACGCTGGTGCAAGGACCACATGAAAAAGCCGATCGTCGGCTTCATCGCCGGCGTCACCGCGCCGCCCGGCAAGCGCATGGGGCATGCCGGCGCCTTGATCTCCGGCGGCGCCGATACGGCGGAGGCGAAGCTGGCGATCATGGAAGAATGCGGCTTCAAGATCACGCGCGATCCGTCGGTGATGGGTAAGCTGCTCAAATCGCTGTTGTAAAAGTCGGCGCTGGCAGGACGGCACGATGGCCTGGTTTCTCTCCGAAGCCGACGTTCGCCAGCTGTTGACGATGGATCTGGCGCTGGAGGCGGTCGAGGCCGCCCACCGCGCCCATGCGCTTGGCCGGGCCATCGATATCCCGCGGCAGAGAACGCGCGTGCCGACCGCCTCGCTGCACATCCTGCAGGGGGCGCTGCTCGACGAGGGCGTGATGGGCTACAAGGCCTACACGGCGAGCAAGGCCGGCGCACGCTTCCTCGTGCATCTGTTCGATGCCGCCGACGGTCGGCCGCTGGCGGTGATCGAGGCCGACTTCCTCGGCATGATGCGCACCGGCGCAGCCGGCGGTATCGCGGCGAAGCATCTGGCGCGTCCGGATGCTGCCGTCGTCGGCATGATCGGTGCCGGTTGGCAGGCGCAGGGACAGCTCGAAGCCTTGTGCAAGGTGCGGCCCGTCCGGCAGGTCAAGCTCTACTCGCGCAACCCGGACAAGTGCCGTCTCGCCAGCGCCGACTTTGCGCAGCGCTTCGGCGTCGAAGTCACGGCGGTCGACAATGCCGAAGCGGCGGTACGCGGGAGTGACATCGTCGTCACCATCACCACCTCGGCCACGCCGGTCGTGCAAGGCGAGTGGCTTGCGCCCGGTATGCACCTCAATGCCGCCGGCTCCAACGCCTTGATCCGCCGCGAACTGGACGAAAAAGCGGTCGGCCGTGCGAGCCTGGTCTGCGTGGATAGCCGGGAAACGGCACTGCGCGAGGCCGGCGACCTGCTGCCGGCGCTCGAAAAGGGGCGCCTCTGCGCCGGTCAGCTGATCGAACTGGGCGAAATCGTTGCCGGCATCCGGTCGGGCCGCACCGACCCCCAAGCCATCACCCTGTTCGAATCGCAGGGCATGGCGATCCAGGATCTCGCCGTGGCGCGGCGCCTGTTCGAGCTCGCTCGCACGCAAGGATTGGGCCGCAGTTGCCCTTGACATAATTGAGAAAGGGTTGCAAGAATGCAACCCATCCTATTGTTTGGTCATGCAGATGCATCCAGATTTCTCCTCGGCCATCGAGATGGTCGCCTTGAGCGATCCCGGGCGTATGCGGCGCAACAACGAAGACGCGGTCTTCGCCGATGCGCGACTGGGCTTGGCCGTGCTGGCCGACGGCATGGGCGGGCACAACGCCGGCGAGGTGGCGAGCAGCATGGCGGTCACGGCCATCGGCAGCGAGCTGGCGCATGCATTCGAGACGATCCCGCCCGAGCGTCTGTCGGCCGCGGGGACATCCCATGCCTGCGAAGCACTCGCCGACGTCATCCGGCGCACCAACGCGGCGATACATCAGGCGGCACAACAGAACCGCCGCTATGCCGGGATGGGGGCGACGCTGGTCGTGGTGCAGTTCTTCGACGACCGGCTCGCCGTCGCCCATCTCGGCGACTCGCGGCTCTATCGCTGGCGTGCTGGCGAACTGGCGCTTCTCACGCGCGACCATTCCCCCTTGCAGGAACAGATTGACAAGGGCATGATTTCGCCTGAACAGGCCCGCCATGCGCCGAATCGCAATCTCGTTACCCGTGCGCTCGGCGTGGAGGCGGACGTGGTGGTGGATGTCGCCGAGCATGCCGTCCTGCCCGACGATGTGTATTTGCTGTGTTCCGATGGCTTGAACGACATGGTGGATGACGAAGAAATCGCCAGGGCGCTGAACGAATTCTCGGCAAATCTGCAACTTTGCAGCGCGCAACTGATCCAGATTGCGAATCGGCATGGCGGGCGCGACAATATCTCGGTTATCCTTGCGAAAATCAAACGGTCTTTCCGGGCATCTGCCTGAATGGGGAAGGCAGGAAAACCATAGGTAGCCGCTCATGATCCACGTCCAGAAGGAAGCTCAAGATGGCTAAGCTCATACTCAGCATGGACAACCTGGTGCTCAAAGAGATTCCGATCGACAAGGAGCGGGTCACCATCGGCCGCAAGCCGAGTAACGACATCCAGATCGACAATCTGGCGATCTCGGGCAATCATGCCGTGATCGTGACGATCCTCAATGATGCCTTCCTCGAAGACCTCAACAGCACCAACGGCACCTTCGTCAATGGCCGACAGATCCACAAGCACTTCCTGCAGGATGGCGATGTGATCGAGCTCGGCAAATACCGGCTCAAGTATGTCAAGGAAGCGAGCCCGTACGCTGCCGTGCAGGAAGATTTCGAAAAGACCATGGTGCTGCGGCCCGAAATGTTGCGCAAGGCGGTGCAGCCCGCCACAGCGGGCCAGCCAGCCGCACCGGTCTCCTCATCCTCGTTCGTGCCGCCACGCCCTGCGACGTCTCCGACACCGACGCCGACCGCACCGGCGATGGCCGCCTCACCCCAGCGTGAATCCGTTGCGACGCCGGCAGAGCCAGCGGCTGCCCAGGCGGCACCGCTACCGCTCGGCGCGATCCAGGTGCTCACCGGCAGCAACGCCGGCAAGACGCTCGATCTGGTGAAGTCGCTGACCACGCTGGGTAAACCCGGGGTGCAGGTGGCGGTGATCGCACGCCGGCCGCATGGTTACTTTCTGACCCATGTCGAAGGCCCCCGTCACCCGCAGGTCAACGGCACACCCATCAGCGTCCAGGCTCACCCGCTCAAGGATCACGACATCATCGAGCTGGCCGGCGTGAAAATGGAGTTCTTCCTCAAGGATTGATGTCGCGTCAACGCAGCGTCTGAACCCGTGAGTGCAATCCTCAGTCCGCTGACCACCGGCACCGGCAGCGAAGCCTTGAGCCCGAGCGAGCTCGGCAGCCGGCTGGCATTCTTCAAGAATCTCCAGGCCGTCACCAACAAGATCCATGCGACCTCGAACATCGAAGAGATCATGCTCGAGCTCTCGCAGGACATCTGCGCACTGTTCAATGCCGACCGGCTGACGATCTACACCGTCAGCGACGATCGCAGCGCGATCGTCTCGAAAGTGAAGACAGGGCTCAACTCGTTCCGCGATCTGCGGCTGCCGATCTCCGATCAAAGCATCGCCGGTTACGTCGCCTTGCAGCGGCAGGTGTTGAACATCAGCGATGTGTATGACGAAGCCGAGCTGAAAGCGATCAATCCGCACCTGCGCTTCCTCAAGGAAGTCGACCGCCGTACCGGTTACCGCACCCGGCAGATGCTGGTCGGCGCGATCGTCGATACGCATAGCGACGAATTGCTCGGCGTCGTGCAGATCATCAACAACAAGGCCGGCACGCCGTTCGCCGGCTTCCAGGAAGAAGGCATCAAGGGCTTGTGCGAGACACTGGCGATCGCCTTTACCCAGCGCAACCGGCCCGAGCACGTCGTCAAGACGAAATACGACCATCTCGTGCTCGATGCCGTGATCACCGCCGAAGAACTCGAGCTGGCCAGCAAGGCGGCGCGTCAAAAGAACATCGACATCGAAGAGGAGTTGATCAGCGAGTTCCAGGTCAAGCTGCCGGCGATCGGTATCGCGCTGGCGAAATTCTTCGGGGTGCCTTACGAGCCCTTCCGGCCGGACCGTATCAAGCCGATGGACTTGATGAAAAACCTGCGCCGCGAATACGTCGAGCAGAACCAGTGGCTGCCGATCGAGGACGGCAAGGAAGGTATCGTCATCATGACCCTCGATCCCGAGCAGCTCAGGAGCTCGCGGGTCGTCAACAACATCTTTCCGCGCAACAAGATCGCCTATCGCGTCACGACGAACCGCGAATTCCGGCAAACGGTCGAGCAGTTCTACGGCGGCGGCTTCAGCGACGACAGCGATGTCGGCGACCTGCTGTCGTCGATGGATGAAGGGGAAGGCGAGGCCGAGACCGGCGACGAGATCTCTGCCGCCGCCGACAACGAGCTCGTCAAGCTGGTCAACAAGATCATCATCGATGCCTACCAGCAGGGTGCCTCGGACATCCACATCGAGCCGGGTATCGGCAAGGAACGCGTGATCATCCGTTTCCGCAAGGACGGCTCGCTGCAAAAGTACATCGAGATCCCGCACAGCTATCGCAGTGCGATCGTCGCGCGCATCAAGATCATGTGCGACCTCGATATCTCGGAAAAGCGCAAACCGCAGGACGGCAAGATCAAGTTCAAGAAATTCGGCCCGCTGGACATCGAGCTGCGCGTCGCCACCCTGCCGACTGCGGGCGGTGTCGAGGATGTGGTGATGCGGATTCTCGCCGGCGGCGAGCCGATGCCGATCGAACAGCTCGGCCTGTTGCCGCACAACGAGACGCGCCTCAAGGAAACCGTTTCCAAACCCTATGGCATCTTCTTCGTCTGCGGCCCCACTGGCTCCGGCAAGACCACCACGCTGCACTCGGTGCTGAAGATGCTCAACACCCCGGACACCAAGATCTGGACCGCCGAAGACCCGGTGGAAATCACCCAGAAGGGGCTGCGGCAGGTGCAGGTCAACAAGAAGGCCGGGCTCGATTTCGCCACCATCATGCGCGCCTTCCTGCGTGCCGACCCGGACATCATCATGGTCGGCGAAATGCGCGATGCCGAAACCACGCGCATCGGCCTGGAAGCCTCGCTCACCGGCCACCTGGTATTCGCCACGCTGCACACCAACAGCGCGCCGGAATCGATCGTGCGGCTCCTCGACATGGGCATGGACCCGTTCAACTTCGCCGATGCGCTGCTTGGCATCCTCGCGCAGCGTCTTGCCAAGCGTCTGTGCGTCAAATGCCGTCAGCCCTATGTGCCGGGAGCCGTCGAGATCAAGCATTTCCTCACCGAATACTGCGAGGAGCTGCAGGCGCTGGAAAGCTTCAAGCGCGACTCCAAGGCGGCGATGGAAGCCATCTACAAAGACTGGGTGAAAAAGTATGCCAACGAAAAAGGCCAATTCACCCTCTATCGCGCCCGCGAAGGCGGCGATTGCGAAGTCTGCGGCGGCACCGGCTACAAGGGCCGCATCGGTCTGCACGAGCTGATGGTCGGTACCGATGCGGTCAAGAAACTCATCCAGGAGCATGCGCGCGTGGCGCAATTGCTCGCCCAGGCGCTCGAAGACGGCATGCGTACCCTGAAGCAGGACGGCATGGAAAAGGTGTTGCAAGGCCATACCGACATGAAGCAGGTGCGTGCGGTCTGCATCAAGTGAGCGATACCGCCAACGATCTTTTCGCGCGACTCGATCGGCTCAACGAGATCGGTGCGGCACTCTCCAGCGAACGCGATCTCGGCCGCCTGCTCGAACGCATCCTCGTCGCCGCCAAGACCATCACCGGCGCCGAGGCCGGCACGCTCTATCGCATCACCGAAGACGGCCAGGCGCTCTCATTCGCCATCGCCCTGAACGATGCGCTCGGTCTCGCGCTCGGCGGTGCCTCCGGCCAGCCGGTCGAATTTCCCGATCTGCCACTGTACGATGCGCAAGGGCAGCCCAACCATGCGCTCGTCGCTACCCATGCGGCGCTGAGCGGCGAGACGGTGAATATTCCGGATGCCTACATCGCCGCCGGTTTCGATTTTTCAGGTACCCGCCTGTTCGATGCGCGCACCGGCTACCGCTCTCACTCTTTTCTCACCGTGCCGATGAAGAACCACGAAAACGAAATCATCGGCGTGCTGCAACTGATCAATGCCCTCGACCCGACGACGCGCGAGATTCGCGCCTTCACGCTGGCCGACCAGCGTCTGGCCGAATCGCTCGCCTCGCAGGCCGCCATCGCGCTTTCCAACCGCCAGCTGATCGACCAGCTCGAAACACTGTTCGAATCCTTCATCCGGCTCATCAACCTGGCGATCGACGAAAAATCACCCTACACCGGCGGCCATTGCCAGCGCGTGCCCGAGCTCACGATGATGCTCGCCGAGGCAGTCAATAGGACGCAGACCGGCCCGCTGGCCGACTTTACGCTGCAGCCCGCCGATCTGCACGAGCTGAAGATCGCCGCCCTGCTGCACGACTGCGGCAAGATCACCACGCCGGTGCATGTCGTCGACAAAGCCACCAAGCTGCAGACCCTGTTCGACCGCATCGAACTCATCGACACCCGCTTCGAGGTTTTGAAGCGCGATGCGCAGATCGCTACCCTGCGGCGCCTACTCGATCTGCGCGTGCCGCAGGATGCCGCGGCCGAAGCCGCCTGCTGGGAATCGCTAAAGCATGAGCTCGCGCAGCTGGATGCCGAGCGTGAATTTCTGCGCACAGCCAACCGCGGCAGCGAGGCGATGCCGGAAGCCGACCGACAGCGCGTGCGCGAGATCGGCACGCAACGGCAGTGGCGTAGCCCGGAAGGCGTCGAAACCGACTTCCTCGATAGCGACGAAATCGACAATCTGACGATCCGCTCCGGCACCCTGACCGCGCGCGAACGCGAGATCATCAACCACCACATCGTTACGACGATCGAGATGCTCGAAGCGCTGCCCTGGCCGAAGCACCTGAAGCATGTGCCCGAATACGCCGGCGGGCATCACGAGCGCATGGACGGCCGCGGCTATCCGAAGGGCCTGACCCGCGAGCAAATGTCCGTGCAGGCGCGCATGATGGGCATCGCCGACATCTTCGAGGCGCTCACCGCCAGGGATCGCCCCTACAAGCCGGCGATGAAGCTCTCGCAGGCGCTGGGCATCATGAAGAAATTCGCCGCCAACGGCCACATCGACCCGGACCTGTTCGAGGTCTTCCTGCGCGAGAAGGTCTGGCTGCGTTATGCCCAGGCTTTCCTCGACCCGGAACAGATCGACCTCTGAAACTCGGCGCTGGCGGAACGGCAGGGTGACGAAAATCGTCACATTCTGACGCCGCACGAAAGCCGGCGCAGTGAAATCGGGGCTTTTCCGGCACGAAATCAGCTTTACCTACCTGGCACGGCGGTTGCATAATCTCCGGCAGCACGATTCGAGTGCTTCAACCAAAGGAGAGATCTATGAAACGCGTTCAACAAGGCTTTACCCTCATCGAACTGATGATCGTCGTGGCGATCATCGGCATTCTGGCTGCCGTCGCCTTGCCGGCGTATAAGGATTACACCGTTAAAGCAAAGATGTCAGAAGTAGTGCTCGCAGCCAGCGGTTGCCGTACAGCCATCACCGAAGCATATCAATCTGGTTCTGGAACTACTGGTCCGGGTGCGAACAACTGGGGTTGCGAGTCTTCTACTGCGACAACGAAGTATGTTGCCAAAATCGAAACAGATCAAAACGGCAAAATTACTGTAACAACACAAAATTTCAATGACTCTGCAATCGATGGCAAACTACTCGTTCTGACTCCATATGCCGATACGGCTGCGACTACTGCTATGACAGTCGCATCAAACATGGGTCAGCAAATCGCTGCTTGGAAGTGTGGAGACACAGGTACTACTGTGCCCACGAAATATCTGCCGGGTTCCTGCAAGTAATCAATCGAATCCACAAATCAAACCCCGCCGCGGCGGGGTTTTTTGTGCCGTCCTGCCAGCACCGACTATGCGATAGGAGTCGGCGCCCGGCGGGACGCTTTCATTTCCTCCAGCGCCGACTTTCTCGCCTGATCAGCGCACGATGTCTTCGATCGCGTCGACGACCATGCTGGTACCGACGGCGATCAGGAGGATGTCGCCGGCGACCTGGACGTAGCGGTGGCGCGGTGGCGGTGGCGGCAGACGCACGACGAGTTCGTAGGGCAACTCGTAGTAACGCACGTCCGCTGGCAGGGGGCGGCCCTTGACCCATTTCTTCGCGTGGCCGGGCGGCAGGCAGCCATTGTGTTTCTTGGCCAGCCCCGGCGGGCAGTGGCCGGCGCGCACCTGGGCACCATAGTATTCGATGACCACGCGGCGCGAACCGTCGTCGAAGAAGTAGGCGGGGCGCTCGTCGCGGTCGCGCTCATGCCGTTCGTGCTTGTCTTTCTTGCCGTGCTTTTCGCCCGCCCAGCCCGGCTTGTCGGCATGGACGATGCCAACACCCAGGAAGCCGGCGGCAAACAGTGCGGCAAGGCGGATCGCAGTGAGGGGACGGGTTGCGTGTTTCATGGCCGGCTCCTGCGGATGGAAACGGTGAGATGGTGGGTGGTACAGGATTCGAACCTGTGACCAACTGGTTAAAAGCCAGCTGCTCTACCGACTGAGCTAACCACCCATGATCGTCGGAGAGCGACGATCTTGTTGCTGGTGGGCTGTGAAGGATTCGAACCTTCGACCTACGGATTAAGAGTCCGCTGCTCTACCAACTGAGCTAACAGCCCGCTGAATCTGGTGGACCGAAGGAGGATCGAACTCCCGACCTCCGCATTGCGAACGCGGCGCTCTCCCAGCTGAGCTATCGGCCCAAGAAGCCGCGCATTATAGCGGTAAAAACGGCCGGTGAGGTGAACTCTGCACCGGCCGTTTCTTTCCCCTTTGCAGCGTTCTTATTTGGCGAACTTCTCCAGCACTTCGGCGCGGATCACCTGGCCGTCGAGCCCGGTCTGCTTCACATCGCCGCCATAGGCGAGGCCGAGCAGCTGCGAATAGAACACGACCGGCATGTTGAACTTGGTGCCGTGCTTCTTGTTGATCTCGGCTTGATACAGCTCGACGTTGGCCTGGCAGAGCTGGCAGGGCGTGGCGATGACCTGCGCGCCGTGATCGTAGGCGGATTCGACGATGTCGCGGATCTGCTTGAAGGCCTTGTCGGGTTCGGAGAAGGCCAGCGCGCCGCCGCAGCAGGTGACTTTCTGATCATAGGGCACCGGCTCGGCGCCGACGGTTTCGATCATCTTGTCGAGATACTGCGGGTTTTCGAAGGATTCGCCGGCGATGCCGAAGGGCCGGTTGGTCTGGCAGCCGACATAGCCGGCGATCTTGACGCCGTCGAGCGGCCGCACGACCTTGGCTTTCATCTGCTCATAGCCGATGTCCTCGATCAGCACTTCGACCATGTGCCGCGGCTTGACGTTGCCCTGATAGGCGAGATTGACTTCCTTGAGGGCTTCGTTGGCATCGGCCTTCATACTGCCATGTTCCTCGAAGCGGCCCTTGGCATCGCGCAACGCCAGCCAGCAGGCCGGGCAGCCGGTGACCATGTCGTAACCGGGCATCTCCTGCTCGACGATCGCCATGTTGCGCGCGTTGAGCACCAGGCGCGGCAGCTCGCCACCTTCGGCATAGGCGATCGAGGCGCCGCAGCAGTTCCAGTCCGGCACTTCGTTGAGCTCGATCTCCAGCTTTTCGCACATGTAGCCGAAGGAGTTGAGATAGTTCGAGGCCGAGGCGCCCTTTTGCGAGGAGCAGCCCGGATAGAACGCATATTTTTTCTTTGCCATGTTTGCTTGTCTCCTGTCAGGCGAGGCTAGGCCAACCCTCTGCGCTTGTCTTCGATTTCGCGCGCCTTGGCGATCATGCGCTGGATGCCGCTCTTGTCCTTGCAGGTGTGGCCACCGAAGATCTCCATCGGGTTGAGACGCTTGGCCTTCATCATCCCCAGACCGATGTCCTTCATCGCCATCGCGTTCTTGATGCCCTGGCCGAAGCCATCGCGGAAGTACATCGCCAGCGAGAAGGTCATCTCATTGACGCGGCCGTTCTTGACGACGTTCTTCCAGAACAGCACGGCGATGTCGCGCGTCGGCTGGCCTTTCGGCACCAGGCCGAGGCGATGGGCATAGTTGGCCAGGCCGTGCATGATGTGGGTGATCGGCAGCTTGCGCGGACAGCGCACGATGCAGTTGTAGCAGGAGGTGCACATCCACATCGAATCGGAGGTGAGCACTTCCTCGCGCTTGCCGGCACGGATCATCATGAAGATCTTCTGCGGCGAGTGTTCCCAGTGCGGGCCGAACGGGCAGGAGCCCGCGCAGACGCCGCACTGCATGCACATCTTGACCCACTGGCCGTCTTCGACGCGCTCCTCGACTTCCTTGAGGAAGTTGTTCTTGTAGCGGGCGATGGCTTGAGTATTTGCTTCGCTCATGGTCTCTCTCCTTGGATCAGCCGAAGCCCTTCATGGGCGACGGGCCGAGCTCGTTGAGCTGCGCGACGTAGTCGTTGATCAGCTTGGCGACGCGCGCGCCATCGGTGATGGCGATTTCATAGGTCTGCATGCGCTCGGGTTCGAGACCCATGCCCTTCATCGTGTCGCCGACCTTGCCGAGGCGGTAATAGGCCATTTCCGAGCCCTTGACGAAGTGGCACTGGTAGTTCTCGCCCTTCTGGCAGCCCATCATCATCACGCCGTCATAGCCGGAGTTGAGCGCGTCGGTGATCCAGATGGTATTGACCGAGCCGAGGCAGCGCACCGGGATGACGCGCACGAAGGCGGAATAGGTATGGCGCTGCATGCCGGCCATGTCGATCGCCGGGTAGGCGTCGTTCTCGCAGGCGAGGATCAGGATACGCGGCTTTTCTTCGTCCTCGTCCGGTACCTCGACGGCCTTGACCTGCATGCCGACGGTGTCGCAGGAGTAGTTCTCGAAGGAGATCACGCGCACCGGGCAGGCGCCCATGCAGGTGCCGCAGCGGCGGCAGCGTTCCTCGTTGAACACCGGGAAGCGCTTTTCGTCCTCGTCGATGGCGCCGAACGGGCATTCGACGGTGCAGCGCTTGCACTGCGTGCAGCCTTCGAGACGGGCCTTCGGAAATGACAGGTCCCAGGCGCGCGGATGCGCGGCGCGGCCTAGCGCGGCGTTCTCGACGGCCTGGATCGCCTTCAGCGCGGCGCCGGTGGCGTCTTCCTGGGCCTGATGCATGTCCATCGGGCGGCGCATCGGGCCGGCGGCGTAGATGCCGGTGCGGCGGGTCTCATAGGGGAAACAGATGAAGTGCGAATCCGCGAAGCCGTACTTGAGCTGCGGCATGTCCGGGCCCTGGCGGTAGTTCAGGTTGAGCACGGAGATCTTCTGCAGCTCGGCCTTCTTGGTCTTCGCCGCTTCGTCACCGGACTCGGCGGCAGTCACGGTGGCCGTCCATTCGTCGAGGTTGACGCCGGCATTCGGCACCTGGCCGGTGGCGAGCACCACCAGATCGGCTTGGGTCGCGGTGTTCTCGTCGAGGATCAGATCCTTGAATTCGACCGTACAGGTATCGCCGCCGGTGACCTTGCTGGCCTTGCCCTTGGTGAAGATCACGCCCTTCTTCTGCGCGCTGCGGTAGAAGTCCTCGCCCATGCCCGGCACGCGCAGGTCCTGATACATAACCACGGTGTCGATGTCCGGGTTCTGGTCCTTGAAGTAGATCGCCTGCTTGATGCTGGTGCCGCAGCAATGGCCGGAGCAGTAGGGCAGGTGGGTGCCCGAATCGTCACGCTGGCCGGCGCACTGGATGAAGACGACCGACTTGACCTCCTTGCCATCGGCACGCTTGATCGGCCCGCCGTTGGCGGCGCGCGCCAAGGCCTCGAGGCCGGCCTGGTCGACGACGTTCGGCTGACCGCCGCCCAGCTCGGGCAGCTTCTCGATCGGGTAGGTCGTGAAGCCGGAGGCCTGCACGATCGCGCCGCACAGCTCCTCGCTGACGTTGCCGCTCATTTGGTCATTGAGGGCGGCGATCTTGACCTTGAAGCGGCCCGGGGCGCCGGCGGTTTCGGCGACCGTCGCATTGAGATAGACCTTGATGCGCGGGTTGCTGGTGATCTGTGCGGCCAGTTCCGCGGCGCCGGTCGGCTGCGGTTCGGCGTAAGGCATGGAAAATGGCATGCGCTTCCACATCTGGTTGGCGAAGCCGCCGAGCTGGCCGGTCTTCTCGACCAGCACCACCTCGTAGCCGGCATCGGCCGCGGCCTGGGCCGCCGTCATGCCGGACATGCCGCCACCGACGACGAGGATCTTCTTGCTCGAAGACTCCTTGACGTTGCCGGCAGGCAGGGTCATCTTCTTGACCTCGGCACAGCTCATGCGGATGTAGTCCTCGGCCATTTCCTGACGCACTTCGTCGTGCTCGGAACCTTCCGCGACCGCCCAGATCACGCCTTCACGCAGGTTGGCGCGGGAGAGCGCGACGTTCGTGAAATTGAACGCCTCGGTCTTGGCGCGCCGCGAGCAGGCGGCGATGCAGACGTGGCTGACGCCTTCATTGGCGATGTCGTCGCGGATCATCTTCACGCCTTCCTCGTTGCAGAGGAAGGGATGGGTCTTGATGATCTGCATCTTGCCTTCGACTTTGGCAACCCTTTCGAGCTTGGCGACATCGAGGATGTCGCCGATGCCGCAGCCGGAGCAGATGTAAGCAGCGAATTTGTTATCGGCCATGGTTACGCGGCCTCCGTGGAAGCAGTTTTGTGGATGACCTGGACGGCGCGCAGGGCGGCCGCCGTCGCGCTTTGCACGGCGCGGTTGACGTCCAGCGGGCTGGCTGCGGCCCCGGCGCCGAACATGCCGCCGCTCTGCGAACCTTCGATGAATTGCGAGGAGTCGAGGATGATGTCATCGGGCAGCTTGACGCCGACGACTTCGGGCTCCATGCCGACGGCCAGCACGACGAGGTCGTGTTCGTTGGCGTAGCGGTGATAGCCTTCGGTGTTGACGCCATGCAGGATCGGGTTGCCGTTGGCTTCGTTCACCGCGATGCGCGCCACCTTCGATTTGACGAAGCTGACGTTCGGATCCTTCTGCACGTCCTGATAGAAGTCTTCGAGGCGGTCGATGACGCGGATGTCGATGTAATAGACGGTCGACTTTGCCTCGGGGTCGATCTCGCGCACATACATGGTCTGCTTGAGTGTCGCCATGCAGCAGATGCGCGAGCAGTGACGCAGATGGTTCTCGTCGCGTGAACCGGCGCACTGGATGAAGGCGATGTTCTTCGCTTCCTTGCCATCGGAGGGTCGCAGGATCTTGCCGCCCGTCGGGCCACGCGGATCGCACAGGCGCTCGAATTCGAGGCTGGTGATCACGTTGTCGTAGCGGTCGTAACCATAAGGCTGGATCTTGTTGGCGTCATAGGGATGCCAGCCGGTGGCCCAGACGATGCTGCCGACCTTGAGCTCGATGGTCTGTTCCTGCATGGTCAGATCGACCGCGCCGTATTTGCAGGCGGCTTTGGCGGCTTCGCCTTCGGCCGTGCCGACGATCGACGGATCGATCACATAGCGCAACGGATAGGCCATGGCATGCGGCAGGTAGGCCGCCTTGACCTTGTCGAGGCCGTAGTTGAAGGCATTGGGCACTTCGGCAGTGACCGCCTTGCCGCACTCGCCGCAGGCGGTGCAGTTTTCATTCACATAGCGCGGCTTCACCTTCAGCGTGACGGTATAGTCGCCGCGGGAGCCCGAGACGGCTGCCACTTCGGTCATCGTCATCACACGCACGTTGGGGTTGCCCTTGATGCGCTTGAGGTTGATTTCCAGACCGCAGGTCGGATGGCACATCTTCGGGAAATAGCGGTAGAGCATCGATGTGCGGCCGCCCAGCGAAGGGGTCTTTTCGGCCAGTATCACCTGCTTGCCACATTCGGCCGCCTCGAGGGCCGCCGTCATGCCAGCGATACCGCCGCCGACGACCAGGATGGTCGAGTTGGTTGCGATTGAAGCTGTCATCAAGCCTCCGTTTGAGTGGGTACAGCCAGGACGAAACTTCGGCAGCCTTCGCTCGTTGGCTTCGGCCGAAAACACCGCCACGGGTCGAGCGCCGCCAAAATCGGTTGCCGATTGTAGCCGTCTAATTCCGCGCCGGATCATGCGCCAGATCAAATCGGCGCGAGAATCTTCCTATGGATTGATAGAAGCTTTTGTTGCTGTTGCGCTGCAGCACCCGCAGCGCCGCAAGGGTGCCGCCCCGCCAGCGCCGACTTTCCGAGGTAAGGAGGCGCCCGGCGGGGCGACTTCATTTCCGCCAGCGCCTATGCTCAGCGCGGCAGGACGCGAAGATCGAATTGCAGCGTCGCCAGGTCGCCCATGACCCAGGTGGCCTCCGGCGCGCCCAGGCCGGCGACGGTGCCGGGATTGACGAGCCAGGTGCTGCCGCCCTTGACGTTCGGTTCCTGGCGGATTTCCGGCACGTGGCTGTGGCCGCAGCAGACGAGATCGTAATCACCGGTGCAGGCGAAGGCGCGCCCGATGTGCGGGTAGTGGGTGATGAAGATCTTGCGGCCGCCGAGCTCGATCGCGGCATCGTTGCCGTGATAATGCAGCAGGCCCTCGGAGCGGCAGGCCAGCTTGGCGATCGCCACCGGGTCGCCGAGGTTGTTGCCATGCACGGCATGGATCGGCAGGCCGAGCTTGAGCGAAGCCTTCAGCGTATTGATGCCGATCAGGTCGCCGCAATGGATCACCGCTTCCGCGCCCTCGGTCTTCGCCAGCGCGATTGCTTCGGCGAGCAGCGGGCCGCGGTCGTGGCTGTCGGAGACGATGCAGATTTTCATACCAATAACTGCTTGCAGCCGAACGTCGTACAAAAGGCGCGGGAGATATCCGTCAGGATTTCTGTCCGCAGCGTGGCGGCGCGGCCGAGCATCAGCGAATCGTTCAGAATCGTGGGGCGGTTGAGTCGGATCCAGCTCGGGCGAGGCAAGGGTGCGTCGACGAAATCGGTTTCGCGCAGGGGAAGAGAAGCCGGGTGGGCGCCCTGCGAAGTCACCGGCAGGCACAACCAGTCTCCATATTCACCGAGCGGCTGGATCAGCAAGGCAGGTCTCCGTTTGGATGCAGAGAGGTCGGTGAAAGGAAAAGGCACGACGACGATGTCACCGCAACGGTAAGTCATTCCATGCCTCGTCTTCCGGATTGTCCCAGACATGACGCAGCGATGCGCTTTGTGCGTCCATCCAGTCGCCCCATTCGTTGCGTTCCTTGAGACGCAGAAAACGGACGAAATCGAGCACCTCGCGGGCGAGAGGCTCGGGTAGGCTGGCGGTCAGCTGGGCAACTTCATCGGCGATCTTCATCGAGCAGTATGTCGCGTCAAAGCTTGCGAAAAAATTCGTCGCGAGCGCAGCCAGGTTGGGGGAGGCCGGAGCGCAGCCACCGGAATGTATATGGAAATACATGAGGATGGCGAGCACCGCCCGACCCCAAGATGGCAAGCGCAGCAGAATTTTTCACAAGCTATCAGACGATCAGCGGGCCATGATACTCCTCGCCGTCGTTGGCCTTGGAGAAGTCGATCGAGTTGAGTGCGTTGCGAATCTTGCGGCTTTGCTCTTCCTGGTCGGCGTGCACCTGCAGCAGCGTCACGACACAGTCGCCGAGGTTGTCGTATTCGTCCTTACCGGTGCCGAACAGCATCGCCTCGTTGTAGTAGAACAGGCAGCGGAAAAGCTCGTCGCCGGTCTTGAAGACGATGAAATTGGCGCCGTTTTCCTTCCACATGATCGAAGGGCAGAGGGCGAATTCTTCCTTGAGCAAGTTGAGCTGCAATTCGGCATCGACCGGTTGCAGCGGCACGGCATGCCCGAAGCGTTCGAGCAGGGTTTGACTGATCAGGTGTTTTTCTCTGGCGCTGAAGGGCTTGATGGGGCGGGGCATGGCATCTCTCCCGGATGATTCTCGATCTGCTTATCAAACAATAAAAATTACCACCTTGTAGCAAGCTTGGCAGGCTGCGAGAATATCACCAAACCCTAATAATCAGGAGCCCAACAGAGTGAAAGAAAATTCCGTGCAGGAAGTCAAAAACACGACCTGCTACATGTGCGCTTGCCGCTGCGGTATCCGCGTACACCTCAAGGATGGCGAGGTGCGCTATATCGACGGCAACCCGAATCACCCGTTGAACAAAGGGGTGATCTGCGCCAAGGGCTCATCCGGCATCATGAAGCAGTATTCGCCGGCGCGGCTCACCCGTCCGCTCAAACGCAAGGCCGGAGCCGAGCGCGGCGCCGGCGAGTTCGAGCCGATTTCGTGGGACGAGGCCTTCGCGATCCTCGAAGAGCGCCTCGGCAAGATCCGCGCGACCGATCCGAAGAAGTTCGCGCTGTTTACCGGCCGCGACCAGATGCAGGCGCTGACCGGCCTGTTCGCGCGCCAGTTCGGTACGCCGAACTATGCGGCGCATGGCGGCTTCTGCTCGGTCAATATGGCGGCAGGGCTGATCTACACGATCGGCGGCTCGTTCTGGGAGTTCGGCGGTCCGGACCTCGACCGTGCGAAACTCTTCGTGATGATCGGCACCGCCGAGGATCACCACTCGAATCCGCTCAAGATCGCGATCTCGCAGTTCAAGCGCAATGGCGGCCGTTTCGTCTCGATCAACCCGGTGCGCACCGGTTACTCGGCGATCGCCGACGAGTGGGTGCCGATCCGGCCGGGCACCGACGGCGCTTTCCTGCTCGCGGTGATCCACGAGATCATCGAGAAGGGGCTTTATGACCGCGACTTCATCGTCCGCTACACGAATGCCGGCCAGCTCGTCAATTGCGACGAAAACGACGATGAGTTCGGCATGTTCCTGCGCACCGAGGTGCCCGAGGAAGAAGCCTGCTACGACCCGCAGGACAAGCTGTGGTGGGACCGCAAGACCAACAAGGCGGTGGTGACCCATGCCGAAGGGGCCGATCCCTGCCTGCTCGGCGAGTTCAATCTGAATGGCACGCCGGTCAAGCCCGCATTCCAGTTGCTGCTGGACCGCGTCAAGGACTACACGCCCGAGTGGGCCGAAGGCGTCACCGGCATCCCGGCCGACACCATACGCCGCCTCGCCTACGAGATGGGCGTGACCGCCCGCGACCAGCGCATCGAGCTGCCGATCGCCTGGACCGATTCCTGGGGCAAGGAACACGACACCGTCACCGGCAACCCGGTGGCCTTCCACGCCATGCGCGGACTGGCGGCGCACTCGAACGGCTTCCAGACCATCCGCGCGCTGGGCATCCTGATGTCGTTGTTGGGCACCATCGACCGTCCCGGCGGCTTCCGCCACAAGGTGCCCTTCCCGCGGCCGATCCCGCCGTGCGCGCGCACGCCGAACCACCCGAATGCCGTGCAGCCCAACAAGCCGCTCGATGGCATGGCGCTGGGCTGGCCGGCCGATCCCGACGATCTGTTCGTCGATGACGAAGGCAACCCGGTGCGCATCGACAAGGGCTTTTCCTGGGAGTATCCGCTGTCGGTGCATGGCCTGATGCACAACGTCATCACCAACGCCTGGCGCGGCGACCCCTACAAGATCGACACGCTGTTGATCTTCATGGCCAACATGGCCTGGAACTCGACGATGAACGCCGTCGAGGTGCGGAAAATGCTGAACGACAAGGACGAGAACGGCGACTACAAGATCCCGTTCATCGTCGTGGCCGATGCCTTCCAGTCCGAGATGACGGCCTTCGCCGACCTGATCCTGCCGGACACGACCTATCTCGAGCGCCACGACGTGATGTCGATCCTCGACCGGCCGATCTCGGAATTCGACGGCCCGGTCGATTCGGTGCGCATCCCCGTGCTGCCGCCGACCGGCGAATGCAAGCCCTTCCAGGAAGTGCTGATCGAGCTCGGTTCGCGCCTGAAGCTGCCGGCCTTCACCACCAAGGACGGCCAGCGCAAGTACCGCGACTATCCGGACTTCATCGTCAATTTCGAGACCGAGCCGGGCTCCGGCATCGGCTTTCTGGCCGGCTGGCGCGGCAAGGGCGGCGAGAAGTCGCTGCGCGGCGAGCCGAACCCGAACCAGTGGGAGATGTATGCGAAGAACAACTGCGTCTTCCACTACGAGCTGCCGAAGAGCTACCAGTACATGAGGAACTGGAACCAGGGCTATCTGGAGTGGAGCCAGCGCAACCGCATCACGCGCTACGCCGAGCCGATCCTGATCAACATCTACTCCGAGGTGCTGATGCGCTTCCGCCAGGCCGCGCAGGGCAAGGGCTTTTCCCGGAAACCGCCGGCGCATCTGGCGAAGCGCGTCGAAACCTTCTTCGATCCGCTACCCTTCTATTACGACACGCTCGAAGCGCAGGCCACCGACAAGCACAAGTACCCGCTCGCGGCGATCACGCAGCGGCCGATGGCCATGTACCACTCCTGGGATTCGCAGAACGCCTGGCTGCGGCAGATCCACGCCCACAACCTGCTCTACGTGAATGCGCACACGGCGCGCGTGAACGGCATCGAGGACGGCGACTGGATCTGGGTGGAATCGCAGTGGGGCAAGGTCAAGTGCATGGCCAAGCATTCCGAGGCGGTCGAGCCGGGCACGGTCTGGACCTGGAACGCCATCGGCAAGGCGGCTGGCGCCTGGGGCCTGACGCCGGACGCCAACGAATCGCAGCGCGGCTTCCTGCTCAACCACCTGATCTCGGAAGAGCTGCCTTCCTGCGAGCGCGGCTCCCAGGCAAATGCGCGGCGCGTCTCCAACTCCGACCCGATCACCGGCCAGGCGGCGTGGTATGACGTGCGTGTCAGAATCTACAAGGCGGAAGTCGGCGCTGGCGAGACGGCACGGACGGAGCCGCAGTTCGCGCCGCTCAAACCCTATCCCGGCCAGCCGGAGCGCAAGTCGATCTGGAACTACTTTGCGGGGAAAAACCCATGACTCAACTCGCGCTCGTGATCGACCTCAATGTCTGCGTCGGCTGCCATGCCTGCGTCACCAACTGCAAGGAGTGGAACACTTCCGGCGCGGCCGGCCCGCTGGTCGATTTGAACCCCTATGGCAAGGATCCGACCGGCACCTTCTTCAACCGCGTGCAGACCTTCGAGGTCGGCGAATTTCCGCACACCGAGACGGTGCATTTCCCGAAATCCTGTCTCCACTGCGAGGAGCCGCCCTGCGTGCCGGTCTGTCCGACCGGCGCTTCCTACAAACGCAAGGAGGACGGCATCGTCCTCGTCGACTACGACAAGTGCATCGGCTGCAAATATTGCTCGTGGGCCTGCCCCTATGGCGCGCGCGAGCTCGACGAGCACCAGAAGGTGATGAAGAAATGCACGCTGTGCGTCGATCGCATCTATGACACGACGATGACGGCCGAAGAGCGGCGCCCCGCCTGTGTGCGCGCCTGTCCGACCGGCGCGCGCCTGTTCGGCGACATCCACGACCCCGAGTCGGAGGTCTCGCGCGCGATCCGCGAAAACGGCGGCTATCAATTGATGCCCGAATGGGGCACGCAGCCGGCCAACCACTACCTGCCGCGGCGCAAGACCAAGCTCAGGATCCGGGAGGATGAACTCGAGCGCGCCGACAATCCGCTCAAGATCGACCGTCAGCTGCCCAGGCCGGAGAAGGCCGAGCCCGCGCTCGACGACGTCACGAGCTGGTAAGGAGAAACATCCCGATGCATCCTGCGTTTTCCGTCATTTTTCTCACCACGCTGATCGGCGCCGGTCAGGGGCTGTTCCTGGCGCTGTTCACCGTCGAGTCCTACGCGGCCTTCGGCCTGCTGCCGGCGCAGTCCGACGAGTTCTATGCTTTCGGCAGTTTCGTCGCGCTGGTGCTGCTGGCGCTGGGGCTGGTGGCGTCGTTCTTCCATCTCGGCCATCCCGAGCGCGCCTGGCGCGCGGCGGCGAAGTGGCGCACCTCGTGGCTGTCGCGCGAAGTGATCGTGTTGCCAGCCTTCATGGGCACCGTCTTCCTCTACGGCGCCGCCCACTGGGCGGGCTTCAATCCGGTGCTGGCGACGCTGCCGAGCGGCGCGCCGGTCAATCTCACGGCGGTGCTCGGCTCGATTGCCTGGTTGCTGGCCTTCGCGCTCTACATCTGCACCGGCATGATCTATGCCTGTCTGAAGTTCCTGCGCGAATGGCATACGCCGCTCACCGTGATCAATTACATCCTGCTCGGCGGCGCGTCGGGTTTCAGCCTGGGTGCGGCGCTCGCTGCGATGCTGGCGCCCGCTGTGATGCCCCTGCTGGCGGGCTGGGCGATGATCATCACCTTCCTCGGCCTGGTGGGCCGGTCGGCGACGCTGATCCGCAATGCGCGGCTGAAGCCCAAGTCGACCCTGCAAACCGCGATCGGCATCAAGCATCCACGGATCGTGCAAAAGAGCATGGGCCTGATGGGCGGCAGCTTCAACACGCGCGAGTTCTTCCATGGCCAGAAACCTGCGCTATTGCGTGCCGTGAAATGGCTGTTTCTGCTGCTGGCCTTCGTCGCGCCCATCATCCTGCTTGGCATGGGAATGTCGATGATGGCCGGCGGTGTGCTGCTGATTGCTTTCGTCATCCAGTATCTCGGCCTGCTGGCGGAGCGCTGGTTCTTCTTTGCCCAGGCCAACCATCCGCAAAATCTGTATTACCAGTCCGTCGCTTGATCTGCCTCGATTTCGATAAGTTTCTGCGATTGCCGCCAAGACGAATGGGCTATATCATTAGTCGCTGTAATTCCAACCACCCACAACTCATCGGAGGATAGACAATGAATTTCGATCGCGAACTCGATGCCCGCGGCCTCAACTGCCCGCTGCCGATTCTGCGTGCCAAGAAGGCGCTGGGCGAAATGCAAAGCGGCCAGGTGCTGCGCATCATCGCCACCGATCCGGGCTCCGTGAAGGACTTCGCGGCCTTTGCCAAGCAGACCGGCAACGAGCTGCTCTCCAGCGCCGAGAACAACAAGGAATTCGAGTTCTACATCAAGCGCAAGTAAGCCGCAGCCTCGGCCGGAAAGTCGGCGCTGGCAGGACGGCGTCGCAAAAAAGCAGAGCGCCCGAGGGCGCTCTGACTTTATTTATTCAATGCCCACATAAACAAGTTTGTTTCGATGCTGCGCCGCGATGTGGTGCATCATCGCCCGCTCGCAAAGCCGCAAGGAGGAAAGCATGAGCAATGCTGCCGAAATAGAAGCCCTGATCAACCAAAAGCTCGACGAGCTGCTGCCGCAGAAGCTGGAAGCGCTGCTCGCCGAACGCGAAGAATCGAAAACGCCGTCGATGGCGATCATCGCCACGAAGGGCACGCTGGACTGGGCCTATCCGCCCTTCATCCTGGCCTCCACCGCTGCCGCGCTGGGCTGGGATGTCACCGTCTTTTTCACCTTCTATGGCCTGAACCTCGTCAAGAAGGACGTCTCCGATCTGAAGGTGAGCCCCTTGGGCAACCCGGGCATGCCGATGAAGATGCCCTTCGGTCCGGACTGGTTCAAGAGCATCAACTGGAACATCCCGAACATCATCCAGGCCAACATTCCGGGCTTCGAGAGCTTGGCCACCAGCCTGATGCAGCAGACCATCAAGAACAACGGTGTCGCCAGCATCGAGGAGCTGCGCGCGCTGTCGCAGGAAGCCGGCGTCAAGTTCGTCGTCTGCCAGATGACCGTCGAGCTGTTCGGCTTCAGTCATGACGACTTCATCGAAGGCATGGACTATGTCGGCGCTGCCTCCTTCCTGCCGGTCGCGCAGAAGGCGGATGTGACGCTGTTCATTTGAGTAAATCAGCATCTACTTATTTGTCGTGTCGATGCAACGACAAAGCGGACCATCCGGCTGGCAGGAAGGAAGAGGCTTGCCAGCCCCGTCCGGCACGTCATAAATTGCCTTCGGCAACCGAATTGATACGCTAGTTTTTTACAACAGACCAACCATCGGGGGACTCAATGAAACTCAAAAAAATCGCCGCACTCCTCGCCATCGCCGGCCTTTCCGCACCGGCTTTCGCGACCAATGGAGACAATCTGATCGGCTTGGGCGCAATGTCACGCGCGCTCGGCGGCACCGGAACAGCAGCATTCTTCGGCGCCGAAAACACACTGACCAACCCGGCGCTGCTCGGCAAGATGAAGGGAACCGAATTCTCGATCGCCGGCACCGCTTTCATGCCGGATGTCAAGGCTTCGACAGATATTGCGATGCCGGGGACCGTTGCCAGCAAGACCAGTGATGCCGACTTTTTCGCGATTCCTGAAGTGTCGCTGGCCAATCGCCTGAACAATAACTGGACGTTCGGCCTAGGGATGTACGGTACTTCCGGTATGGGCGTGGATTACCGTGGCAATGACGGGTTGTTCCACGCTTACTCGAACCTGCAGATGATGAAGTTCGTGCCGTCCGTCGCCTACAACAACGGCAATTTCGGCTTGGGAGCTGCCTTGGCGATTCAATATGGCGCGCTCGATTTGAACTACAAGACACCTAGCGGTACCGTCGGCAACGGTAATTCATCCGATTTTGGCTATGGTGTCAATCTCGGCGCTTACTATGACGTCACCAAGGATTTCACCGTCGGTGTCACATATCAGTCCGAAATCGCCATGACTTACAAGGACCAGCTGACGACGGCGGCGGATGGCTTTGGCATTGGTCCGAACGGTATGGGTACCGTGACCTCCAACAAGCTGACACAGCCGGAAGAGATCAAGCTCGGTGTCGCCTATACGACGGGCCCCTGGCTGCTGACCGCCGACTACAAGCGGGTCAATTGGAGCAAGGCCGACGGCTACAAGACCTTCAACTGGGATGATCAGGACATCTTCGGCCTGGGTGTGAAATACAGCGGCAATGGCTGGTGGCTCGGCGCCGGCTACAACTACGGCAAGGATCCGATCAAGAAATTGCCTGATGCACAAAGCATGACCGGCTATTCGAATCAGGCAATCAACATGTTCAACAACATGTTCTTCCCGGCGATCGTCGAGAACCACTTTACCTTTGGTGGTGGCATGAACATCGGTAAGAACAGCTCGCTTGATTTCGCCGTGGTGTATGCCAGTGAGGTTTCGAAGACCATCAATACAGGCACTATTACATCCGTGATGGCTACGATGCCAACTCCTAATCCTGCTCTCATGCCTGTCAATGCCACGACCCAAAAAACCGATCACTCCCAGACCGCGGTCACCGTTTCGGTGCGCATGAACTTCTGATTGGTTTGCAACGCGAAAAAGGCCGGCCTCGCCGGCCTTTTTTTCAACCACGACAAAAATCCATACTCACGGAGGAGACATGAAAAAAATCCTGTTGGGCGCGCTGCTCGCGTTCGTTTCATTCCTCGCCCATGCGCTGCAGCCCTATTTCTACGGCGACAAGGTGCCGGGCGGAGATCTCAAGACCGCGATGGCGGCCGCCGAGCAGAAGCTCACCGCGGCCGGCTTCACGGTCGTCGGCCGGCATACGCCGCCGGGCATTGCCGGGCACGGTTCGATCGTCGTCACCGAACCCGGCCTGACGTCGGCATTGACGCAGGTCGGCGGCAAGGCGATCGTCGGCGTGCCGATCCGCGTCGGCGTCAAGGCCGATGGCACCGTGTCGTATCTGAATCTCGAATACTGGCAGCGTGCCTTCCTGCGCAACGACTACGGCAAGGCTGAAGGCGCGGTGAAGGCGGCAGCGGGCAAGCTCGCGCAGGCACTCGGCAGCGGCAAGCCCTTCGGCGGCGAGGTGAAGGCGGAAGACCTGCCGGGCTATCGCTACATGGCCGGCATGGAGCGCTTCGACGACAAGAGCGAACTCAAAACCTATCCCGGCGGCTTCGACGAGGCGGTGAAGACGATCCGCGACAATCTTGGCAAGGGCGTCGCCAAGACCGCCAAGGTCTATGAGATCGTGATGCCGGAGAAAAAGCTCGCCGTGTTCGGCGTGGCGACCAACGATCCCGAAGACGGCGAAGGCTGGTGGGTGAACAAGATCGGCGCCGAGCACATCGCCGCGCTGCCGTGGGAGATCTTCGTCGTCGACAACAAGGCGTATGCGCTGTTCGCGCGTTACCGCACGGCGCTGGCCTGGCCGGATCTGGGCATGTTCCAGTTCATGAAGATCGGCTCACACCCGGACAGCAACCAGGGCATGATGGCCAAGGTGGCGGGCGGCGCCTACGAGGGCAAGACGCAATAAACCCGCCCCCCTTCGCCCCCGTCGCGGGGGGGCTAAACAGGCTCGCTGCGCTCGCGACCATGAGGGTCTGATCAGCCGGCTCCATCGCGGGTTGTGCCATGGGTACGCGCCGCGTTGGCTCGGGGCGGCCCTGCGCAAAGTCTTCGTAGGGGCTTCTATTTGCCGCGGTCGAACAGGAACAGCGGCGCCCACAGGGCGCCCTGCAGCGTGACGGCGAGGCCGTGCAGCAGGGCGCCGGCGACGGCGGCTTCGACCGGCAGGCCGGCCGCGGCCCAGTAAGCGGCGAGGGCCGCTTCGCGCGTGCCGTAGCCGCCGATCGATACCGGCAGCGCGGTGGCGAAGAACACCGGGGCGGCGATTGCGCACAGATAGAGCGGCGGCACCTCGGCGGCGATGGCGGTGAGCGCGGCCCACAGCGCGGCGATGGTGGCGAGCTGGACGATGAGCGAGGAAACGAAGGTAAGCTGCGCCAGTCGCGCCGTTTCCGCCAACAGACGCAGCAGACGGGCCGGAAATTTGTGCGGATCGAGCGGCAGCGCCCGCCCGAGCGCACGGGCGGCGAAGGGTACGAGCACCGCGGCGAGGAGAATCGCGAGGTGCATCAGCCGCGTCGTTTGGCCGACCTCGGCATCCGGCAGGATGACGAGCGCGAGCCAGGCGCACCAGGAGAGCACGAACAGCGCCCACAGACCCGAGAGGCGGTCGAGTGCGACCGAGGCGGCGGCTTTCAACATCGGGTTGCCGAGTTTCTGCAGGGCGATCGCACGGTAGGCATCGCCGCCGAGGGTGGCGCCCGGCAGCAGCGTGTTGAGCGTGACCCCCTTGCCGTAGGCGGTCAGCAATACGCCTGCGGAGGCCGCGAGGCCGAGATGACGGGCGATGACGAACCAGCGCCATGCCGATACGACATTGGCGAGGATGCCGAGCAGCACGGCGAGCAGGAACCAGCGAAAATCGGCGCTGGCGAGACGGCTCCACAAGCCGCTGCCATCGATCGCCCAGAGGATTGCGCCGAGCAGGGCGGCCGAGACGGATGAGCGCAGCAGGAGCTTGCCGAGGCGTTTTGCTTTGTCGATCACGCCCGGATCACTTCGTGGGTGGACGCGGCGCCTCGCGCAACAGATAGTGCGCCCGGCCGGCCGGCTCGTGGTAGATGCGCACCATGATCTCGCCGAGCAGGCCCATGCCGACGAGCTGCACGCCCATCAACAGGAGCAGGATGCCCAACAGCAGCAGGGGACGGCCGCCGATGTTTTCACCCATGAACTTGAGCACCGCGAGGTAGGCGAGGATCGCGCCGCCGGGCAAGGCGAGGGCCATGCCGATGCCGCCGAAGAACTGGATCGGTCGTTGCAGATAGCGCGACATGAACTGCACCAGCAGCAGGTCGAGGATCACGCGCAGGGTGCGGTCGATGCCGTATTTCGAGGTACCGCGCGTGCGCGGGTGGTGGGAGACGACGACTTCCTTGACGCGGGCGCCGAACTGGGCGGCGAGCGCCGGCACGAAGCGGTGCAGCTCGCCATAGAGGCGCACATTGGCCAGCGCCGTGCGGCGATAGACCTTCAGCGAACAGCCATAGTCGTGCAGATGCACGCCGGTGACTTTCGAGATCAGGCCGTTGGCGATGCGCGAGGGCAGCTTGCGCTTGATCGCCGCATCCTGGCGCGCTTTACGCCAGCCGGAGAGGATATCGACCTCGGGATCTTCCTCGAGCATTTTCAAAAGGCGCGGAATGTCGGCCGGATCGTTCTGCAGGTCGCCGTCGAGGGTGACGATCACTTCGCCGCGTGCTGCGTCGAAGCCCGCCTGCATCGCCGTGGATTGGCCGTAGTTCTTCGCCAGATAGATCGGCTTGAGCCAGGGGCGCGTCGCGGCGAGCTCGGCGAGCCGCACGCCGGTACCGTCCTTCGAGCCGTCATCGACGAGCAGCGCCTCGAAATCCAGGCCGGCGAGCGCGGTTTCGAGACGGGCGACGAGCTCGTCGAGGTTCTCGATTTCGTTGTAGATGGGAATGACGACGGAGACGGCGGGGTTCATGGCAGACGACGCTGGGTGAAGAGCGAGAGGACGAATAGTAGCAACGCGCCGCTGGCGACGGTGCGTTCCAGCCAGCGCGCGCTGGCGTAGCCGCTGTCGAAGCCGGTCAGCAACCAGAGCGCGCCGCCGATGAAGAGCGCAAGCGTCAGCCAGTGGAGCAGACGCGTGCGGCAGCGCCGGCAGCAGGCGGCCAGATGCAAGCCCACGAAGCCGGACAGCCAGCCGAGCGCGGCGCCGACCAAGACATCGGTCGGCCAGTGCGCGCCGACGGCGAGCCGGGAGAGGGCGATCAGCATGGCGAGCGCGATCATGGGCAGCCAGGCACGCCAGCGCAGCGTGTGGCCGCCGACGAGCGCGACGACCGCGAAGGCCGCGGTGGAATGGCCGGAAGGCATCGCGCGGCCGCTCAAGCGCGGCCCGACGAAGTGGAACAGACCAGGGTCGAGGACGGCTGCCGGGCGCGGCATCGCCAGCCCATATTTGAGCAGATGGCTGGCGATCGATGCGACCAACACGGTGATCAAAGCGGCCGCCGCCGCATCGGGACGGCGCGCGACGAGCGGCAGCAAAATCGCGCAGGCCGGCAGCGTGTCGCCCAGCGCAGTCATGCCCGCCCAGAAGTCGTCGGGCAGCACACGGGTCGCGGCATTCACGGCGAGAAACGAGGGCACGATCGTGCCCGTGAGCGTAAGCCACGCTGCCGCGAAAAGGGCCAGGAGCGGCAGCATCCAGACGCGCGGGGCGAACAGGCGGGCCGGGAGCGGGCCGGCGGGCATTTCACGCCAGCGGTGCAGCGCGACGATGGCTGTATCGAGGCAGGCGCTCATGGGAGGATTCTCACCAGCGCGATGGTCTTGCTACGGTAGAGCAGTTCGTGGGACGGCAAGGCCGCGAGCTGATCGGCGCGCGTCAGCACCACATCGCCGGCGCGCGGCAGGCGCCGTTCGACCACGCGGCCGGCATAGACGCCGAAGCTCGGCGTGTTGAGGCCGCTCATCACCAGCGGCGCGTCGATCTCGCGCGCGATCAGTCCGGCCTGCTTGATCGGCTGCTGCAGTACGCCGCCCAGCGCCGACAGAAAGACCCAGGACAGGCAATAGGCCGCGATGACGCCCGTGACGGCGAGCTTGACCGAAACCGTGACACGCCGCTCGATCATCATCACGGCAACCAGCAGCGTGGCGGCCAGCAGCGGCAGGCGGTAGCCGAGGCCGAAGTGCGCGTCGAGGTCAATGAACATCGTCTGGTAATAGGGGTTGGCGCGCGGACGCAGCGCTTCGAGCAGATCGGGCACGAACAGCGCACCGACGAACATCACGAGCGCGGGCAGCAGCAGCCAGGGTGAGCGCGCCGCGCGCAGCGCGCGGCCGAGCAGGACCCACAGTGCGGCAGTGCCATAGAGCAGGTAATGCGGCAGCTTGTTCACGGAAAGCGAGAACAGCACGAACACCAGCGCGAACAGGATCAGCGCGTAACGGGCGAAATCGTCGCGCCAGAGGGCGCGCAGGCGGGTGCCGACGGAGAACAGCAGGCCCGTATAAGGTAAGGTGACCAGCAGCGCGACGGGAAGGTAGTAGAGCAGGCCGTAGGCGTGATGGCTGCCCATCGCGCCGGAAAAGCGGCCGACGTTGTGGCGCAGGAAGAAGCTTTCGACGAAGCCCGGCCCTTTCACCCAGGTGACGGCGACATACCACGGCAGGGCGATGGCCGCCCAGAGGAGCCAGGCGCGCCAGCGCGTGACGAAGACGAAGAAATCACGCCAGCGCCGGCTCGCCGCGCAATGCAGGAACAATGCGGCCAGCGGCAGGATGACCGCGACCGGCCCCTTGGCGAGGAAACCGAAGCCCATCGCCGCCCAGGCGATGAACAGGTCACGCGGGCGACCCTCGCGCAGCCACAGGTATTGCCAGAACACCGCAGCGGCAAGGCTGGCATCGAGCAGCGCATCGGCGATCGCCAGCCGGCCGACCAGTGCGGGGCCCATCGCGGTGGCCGTCACCAGCGCGGCGAAGGCCGCGGTTTCGGCATCAAACAGCCGACGCGCGAAATGCCAGGCGAACAGCATCGACGTCAGTCCCATCAGCGCAGAAGGCAGGCGCAGCGCGAATTCGGAAAAGCCCAAGAACGCCACCGCCGCGGCCTGCAGCCAGTAGATCAGGATCGGCTTGTCATAGCGCGGCTCACCGTTCAGATAGGTGGCGAGGAAATCGCCGCGCGCGAACATCTCCTGCGTCGCCGCGGTGAACGCCCCCTCGTCGAGGTCGATCAACGGCGTGGCCGACAGGCCGACGAAAAAGCTCAACCCTGCCGCGCAAAGCAACAGCAGCAAGAAAGGCCGCCCCCCTTCGCCCCCCTCGCGGTGGGTGCTCTTGTGCTCGCTGGGCTCGAAGGGAGGGGTGTTGGTCGTTGTCTGCATGTCTCGTGCGCCTTGCGGCGCGCGCCGCCTGCGGGCAGTGAAACCCTGCCCGCGGCTGCCGCGCCCGCTAGCCGTCCGGCCTCATGCCGGCAGGCGTGCGCGCTGGCTGCGCACCTTCTCCAGCGTGGCCAAAAAGCCCGCCAGCCGCTCACGCTCCTGCGCCACCACCATGGCCGGCGCGCGTTCGACGAAGCTCGGCGTGGCGAGCTTCTTCTCGCATTTGGCGATTTCGCCTTCGAGACGGGAGATTTCCTTGTCGAGGCGCGCCTTCTCGGCGGCGACGTCGATCTCGATCTCGATCATCAGGTGGAAAGCGCCGACGATCTGCACCGGGGCTTCGGAATCCGGCAGCGTCTCGACCGCCTTCACCGCAGAGAGCTTGGCAAGCTGAGCGAGATAGGGGGCGTAGGCGGTCAGCCGTGCCGTGTCGCCAGCGCCGATCAAGGGCACTTTCTGTGCCGGCGAGAGATTCATTTCGCCGCGCAGAGCACGGCACGAGGAAACGAGGGCCTTCAGAGTCGCCATCCACTCCTCTGCCTCCGTGTCGATTTTGCTTTCGTCGGCTTGCGGGTAGGGCGCGAGCATGATCGTTTCGCCGGATTTTCCGGCCAGGGGGGCGAGGTGCTGCCAAAGTTCCTCGGTGATGAACGGGATGAGCGGGTGGGCGAGGCGCAGCACGGTTTCCAAGACGCGCACCAGCGTCCTGCGCGTGGCGCGCTGCTGCGCCTCGGTGCCATTGGCCAGCTGCACCTTGGCGAGTTCGAGATACCAGTCGCAGTATTCGTCCCAAACGAACTCGTAGATCGCTTTGGCGAGCAGGTCGAAGCGGTAGTCGGCGAAATGTTTGGCGACTTCGGCTTCCACGCGCTGCAACAGGCTGACGATCCAGCGGTCGGCAGGGGAGAAGTCGAGCGGCAGCGCTTCATCGAGGCCGACATCCTTGCCTGTGCAGTTCATCAGCACGAAGCGCGTCGCGTTCCACAGCTTGTTGCAGAAGTTGCGGTAGCCCTCGCAACGCTGCATGTCGAACTTGATGTCGCGGCCGGGACTGGCGAGCGAAAGGAAGGTGAAGCGCAGTGCGTCGGCGCCGAAAGCCGGAATCCCATTCGGGTATTCCTTGCGCGTGCGCTTTTCGATCGCTTCGGCCTGCTTCGGGTTCATCAGCCCGGTGGTGCGTTTCCTGACCAGGGTTTCCAGATCGATGCCGTCGACGAGGTCGATCGGGTCGAGCACGTTGCCTTTGCTCTTGCTCATCTTCTGGCCTTCGGCATCGCGGATCAGGCCATGCACATAGACGTGCTTGAAGGGAATCTTGCCGGTGATGTGCTTGGTCATCATCACCATGCGCGCGACCCAGAAGAAGATGATGTCGAAGCCGGTGACCAGCACCGAGGAGGGCAGATACAGATCGAGCGCCGGATTCGACTTGGCCGGATACTCGGGCGTCCAGTCGAGCGTCGAAAACGGCCACAAGGCCGATGAATACCAGGTATCGAGCACGTCGGGATCGCGCGTCAGTCCGCCGTCGTAACCCTCGGCGCGGGCGAGCCGGTAGGCTTCATCCTCGTCATGCGCGACCCAGATGCGGCCATCGTCGCCATACCAGGCGGGAATCTGATGGCCCCACCACAGCTGCCTTGAAATACACCAGTCCTGGATGTTGGTCAGCCACTGGTTGTAGGTATTCACCCAGTTCTCGGGCACGAACTTGATCTCGCCGCTGGCGACACAGTCGAGCGCCTTCTGCGCGATGCTCCTGCCATCCGCCGTGGGCTTCGTCATGGCGACGAACCACTGGTCGGTGAGCATCGGCTCGATCACCGCGCCGGTGCGGTCACCTCTGGGCACCATCAGCCTGTGGGGTTTCACCGAGACCAACAGGCCTGCCGTTTCGAGGTCGGCGACGATGGCCTGACGGGCTGCGTAACGGTCCAGGCCGCGATACTTTTCTGGACCGTGCTCGTTGATGCGCGCATCGAGCGTGAAGATGTTGATCGGCACGAGCCCGTGCCGGTGGCCGACCTGCCAGTCGTTGAAGTCGTGCGCCGGGGTGATCTTCACACAGCCGGTGCCGAATTCGCGGTCGACGTAGGCGTCGGCGATGATCGGGATCGTCCGGCCGGTGAGCGGCAGATGCACCTGTTTGCCGATGAGGCGCCGGTAACGTTCGTCTTCGGGATGCACGGCAACGGCGACGTCGCCGAGCAGGGTTTCCGGCCGCGTCGTGGCGACGACCAGCGCGCCTTCACCCTCGACGAACGGATAACGAATCTCCCACATGAAGCCGTCTTCTTCCTCGCTGACGACTTCGAGATCGGAGACCGCGGTGAGCAGCTTCGGGTCCCAGTTGACCAGCCGTTTGCCGCGGTAGATCAGTCCTTCGCGGTAGAGGCGCACGAAGGTCTCGGTGACGATCTTGGAGAGCCCCGCGTCCATCGTGAAGCGCTCGCGGCCCCAGTCGCACGAAGCGCCGAGCCGCCGCATCTGCTGCGTGATCGTGCCGCCCGAATAGGCTTTCCATTCCCAGACCTTTTCGAGGAACTTCTCGCGACCCAGATCGTGGCGCGAGATGCCCTGTGCGTCCAGTTGCCGCTCGACGACGATTTGCGTCGCGATGCCGGCATGGTCGGTGCCCGGCTGCCAGAGGGTGTTGGCGCCGCGCATGCGGTGGTAGCGCACCAGACAGTCCATGATCGACTGGTTGAAGCCATGTCCCATGTGCAGCGTGCCGGTGACATTGGGCGGCGGCAGCAGGATGCAGAAATTGTCTTTCTTGGTGGTGTCGAGGCCGGCGGCGAAGTAGCCGCGCGACTCCCAGAGCGGATACCAGCGGCGTTCGATGCCGGCGGGTTCAAAGCTTTTGGCGAGTGATTCCATGTTTCAGTGTTTCGAGCAAATTCGGCAACAGGGTCTGGCGTGCGTCGGCCTCCAGCGCGGCGAGGAGCTGCGGGGTGGCTGCGGCGAGCGCCGTGGGCAGGGCCTGGTCGAGCCAGGCGGCGAGCGCGGTTTCCAGTTCGCCTTGCAAGGGCGCCAACAAGGCGTCGGGATCCAGCGGGCCGGTGGCGGTATCGGAAACGACCTCCGTCAGCAGCGGAATGGTTTCGGCTGTCTCGGCGGCAGAAACTGGGGCGGGTTCTGCAGGCGGTGGACTCACCGGCCGGGCGACGAAGCTGCGGTAACGCCGCATCAACGCATCGGCCTGCGTGATCAGATCATCATCGGCGCGCATTGCATTCCCGTGGAAACGTCGTGGTTCTCGATCGGATAACCGCGGTCGCGGTAAAACTTGAAGCGTTCCCGCGCCGGCAGGCGGTCCGCATCGGCAGTCGAAACGACCTCGACGAGAAAGTCGAAGCGCGAAAACGCCGCTGGCAGCTCGTTGCTCAGATTGACGAGGCAGGTATCGAATGGCGGGTCGTCGAGCCGCTCGGCGATCAGGATCGGGGTCTCGCCTGCGAGCGACGAATCGGCACGACAATGCGGCACGAAGGAAAGTGCCGGTTGCGTCCATAGCAGGCGGTCGAGCCGCTCGGCATCCTCGACCGCGGGGGCATAGACGAGCACCGCCGGGCGGGCAGCCGGCGCTATGGCGCGCTCCGTCCAGACGCGCTGCAGCCATTGCGCGGTCGACTGGATGCGATCGGCCGCGCCGTGCAGGAAGAAGATGCGTGTCATCGCCTGATCGGCTACTTCCGTGCCGTCCCGTCAGCGCCGACTTTCCGTGAGCCGCCAGTCTCGGCTTTCGCCGCCCGTTCCAGCAGGAAATGGGTCAGCAGCGGCACCGGCCGACCGGTCGAACCCTTTTCCTTGCCGCTCTTGTAGGCAGTGCCGGCGATGTCGAGGTGTGCCCAGTCGTATTTCTTCGTGAAGCGCGACAGGAAACAGGCGGCGGTGATGGTGCCGGCGGGTCGGCCGCCGATGTTGCCCATGTCGGCGAAGTTGCTCTTCAACTGCTCCTGATAATCCTCGAACAAGGGGAGCTGCCAGGCGCGATCCCAGGCGGCATTGCCGGCATCGATGAGTTCGTGCGCCAGGCTGTCGTGGTTGGCGAGCAGTCCGCTGACGACGTGGCCGAGCGCGATCACGCAGGCGCCGGTGAGCGTGGCGACGTCGATCACGCAGTCGGGTTCGAAGCGTTCGACGTAGGTCAGCGCATCGCAGAGGATCAGGCGCCCTTCGGCATCGGTATTGAGGATCTCGATGGTCTGGCCGGACATCGAGGTGACGATGTCGCCCGGACGGCTCGCGCCGCCGCCCGGCATGTTCTCGACGGTGGGCACCACGGCGATGACGTTGAGCGGCAGTTTCATCTGCGCCGCGGCCTTGATCGTGGCCAGCACGCTGGCGGCGCCCGACATGTCGAACTTCATCTCGTCCATGTCCTGCGGCGGCTTGAGCGAAATGCCGCCGGTATCGAAGGTGACCCCCTTGCCGACCAGCACGATCGGCTTGTCGTTCGCCTTGCCGCCGTGGTATTTCAGGACGATGAACTGCGGCGGCTCCTTCGAGCCCTTGGCCACCGCCAGGAGCGCATTCATGCCGAGCCGTTCCATCTCTTCGCGGCCGAGCACCTCGATTTCCAGCCCGTGCTCGCCGGCCAGGGTTCGCGCCTGCTCGGCAAGGTAAGTCGGCGTGCAGACATTGCCCGGCAGATTGGCGAGGTTTTTCATCAATTGCATCGCGGCGGCGATGGCTTGCCCTTCGAGCAGGGCTTGTTCAGCGGCGGCGAGTTCGCTGCGCCGTTCGACGCAGAAAGTCAGTTTGCGCAGCGGTCGGCGAACTTCGTCTTTTTTCGACTTCATCTGGTCGAAGCGATAGAGCGTCTCTTCGACGGCCATCACCGCCTGACGCACGCGCCAGGCGACATCACGTTTTTTGACCGCCAGCTCGGTCAAGTACAGCGTGCCGTCGAAACCGCCGGTTTCATTCAGGGTGCGCACCGCCGTGGTGATGGCGTTGCGATATTCTTTTTCACGGAATTCGCGTTCCTTGCCCAGACCGACGAGCAGCACGCGGTCGGCCTCCGTGCCCGGCACCTTGTGCAGCAGCAGCGTCGTGCCCGCCTTGCCTTCCATGTCACCGCGCCGCAACAGTTCGGAAAGATAGCCGCGGGCCGCGTTGTCGATCAATTCCGCGGGCAGGGAAAGCTTGCGAGGCTCGAAAACCCCGACGACGACACAGGCCGTACGCTGCTTTTCCGGGTTTCCGCTCTTTATGCTAAATTCCACCGTAGGCTCCTGGAAATGGAAAAAAGCGAAGTTTAAGCAATTTTCCGGCATTTTCGGCGCCAAGAACGAAGATCCGCAAATTTCCCCCTCGATCCGCAGCAATGATTTTCCGGCGAGCCGCCCAACGCGAGTTTGCGCAAACCGCCAGCGCGGTTTTTGTCGCCCTTTTCGCCATTCTTCTCTCCGTCCAGCTGATCCGCTTGCTCAAAACCGCCGCGAGCGGTGGCACGGCTTCCGAGGCCGTCGCCGCGCTGCTCGGTTTCGGTGCGCTGCAATACCTGCCCGTGGTGTTGTCGCTGACGCTGTTCGTGTCGATTTTGCTCACCCTATCGCGGGGTTATCGTGATTCCGAGATGGTGATCTGGTTTTCTTCCGGCGTGCCGCTGACGGCCTGGGTAAGACCGGTACTGCGTTTCGCCTTGCCGGTGACGTTGGTGATCGCCGTGTTGGCGTTGTTCCTGGCCCCCTGGGCGATCGACAAGCGCTCGGAATACGTGCAGCGCATGGATCGGCGCGACGATCTGGCGCGTGTCACACCGGGCGCTTTCAATGAATCGGCGCGCGGCGACCGGGTGTTTTTCGTCGAATCGGTTCCGGAGACCGACGGTCAGCCGGATCAGGTCAGGAATATCTTCATCAGTTTGGTGCAACATGGTCGGCAGGGCGTCGTGGCGGCTGCGCAGGGTCATGTCGAGGTCGCGGAAAACGGCGACAAGTTCATCGTCCTCACTCGTGGCCGGCGCTATGAAGGCACCGCCGGACAAGCGGAATATCGCCTGATGGCCTTCGACCGCTATGCGGTGCGCATCGAGGCCGCGGAGGATTCGGGCCGCATCGAGAAATCGGCCAGGAGCCTGTCGACCTGGGCGCTGCTGCAGGAGCCCAGCGCCGCCAACCTGGGCGAGCTGGTGTGGCGGATCGGCCAACCTCTGTCGGCGCTGGTGCTAGCCTTGCTGGCGATTCCACTATCCTTCGTCAATCCGCGTGCCGGGCGTACGAACAACCTGATCTTCGCCTTGCTGACCTTCATGATTTACAACAACCTGCTCTCGGTCAGTCAGGCCTGGGTGGCGCAAGGGCGCATTTCCTTCGCCGCCGGCGCCTGGACGGTGCATGTGCTGATGCTCGTCCTGCTGATCGCGTCGTTCTGGAAACGCCTGGCGGTGTTTTCGCCCTGGCGTCTGCTGCGGGGTTGAAATGCAGGTCTATGAGCGTCATCTGGCCCGCGAGATCTACGGCGATGTGTTGCTCGTGCTGGCGGCATTCCTCGCGCTGTTCGCTTTTTTCGATCTGATCCACGAGCTGGAGTCGGTCGGCAAGGGCGGCTATGCGCTGCATCATGCGCTCGCCTTCGTCACGTTGAGCCTGCCGGGGCGTGCCTACGAGATCCTGCCGATCGCCGTGCTGATCGGCACGCTCTATGGCCTGACCTTGTTGGCACATCATTCGGAAATCACCGTCCTGCGGGCTTCGGGCTTGGCCACCGGCGAGTTGTTGCTCACGCTGGCGAAGATCGGCAGCCTCTTCGTCGTCCTGACGCTGCTGCTGGGCGAGTTCGTCGCCCCACAGACCGAGCGCATGGCCCGGCAGCTGCAATTGACCGCCAAGAGCAGCGTGGTGGGCCAGGCTTTCCGTTCCGGGCTGTGGGTCAAGGATGGCCGTTCGTTCATCAATGTCCGCGAGGTATTGCCGGATACCCGCCTGCGCGGCATCCGGGTCTATTCCTTCGATGACGAATTTCGCCTGCGTTCGATCAGCGAGGCCGAAGAGGGCGTTTATCTGCCTTCGGGCCAGTGGCGCCTGGACAATGTCGCGCAGACCCTGTTCGAGGACGAGAAAGCCAGCGTGGTGCGGCAGCCCACCGTCGATTGGCAATCCGCGCTCAATCCCGACATTCTCGCCGTGCTGCTCGTCCAGCCGGATCGTATGTCGCTGGTCAATCTCTACCAGTACATCCGCCATTTGAGCGAGAACCGACAGAAAACCGAACGCTATGAGATCGCGCTGTGGAAGAAGCTGGTCTATCCCTTGGCCGCGTTGGTGATGATGGCGCTCGCCCTGCCGTTCGCGTATATCCACGAGCGTACGGTGGCGGTGAGCGCCAAGGTGTTCGCCGGCGTGATGCTGGGCATCGTCTTTTACATGCTCAACGGCCTGTTTGCGCACCTGGGCATCATCAATCACTGGACACCGTGGGTCGCCGCCGTGGCGCCGAGCGTCATGTTCCTGTGGGCGGCGGGTTCGCTGCTGTGGTGGGTGGAACGAAGATGATGCGCGTGCCCGCCAGCCGGTCGTGCAGGAATTGCCGGTCGCGGTCGAAAAACGCCCAGAGCAGTCCCGCGCCGTAAAACAGCACGCTGGGCCAGCTCAGGATCTGGCGCAGCAATAGTTGGCCCAAGGAGGGCGGCGTGCCGTCGATGCCGACGAGGCGCAGCCGCCAGGTCTTCATCGCCAGCGTCTGACCGCCGTGCCGCCATTGCCAGACGAAATAAACGAGGACGACGATGCAGACATGAGCGATCAGCAACGGTCCGGGCGCGACGATGCCGAACGCCATGCCAAGCGCGAGTTGCGGCAGCAGGAAGGCGACGAGCAGCACGCCGGCGAGCAGCAGGGTTTCGTAAAACAGGCTGGCCAAGCGGCGCCGCAGGCTGGCGCGCGGAAGGGGTGTCACCGTTCTGGAATTCACTCGCCGCTGGGGCCGACTGCGCTGGTAGCCGGCACGGCATCGGAGGCGACGACCGGGGGGACTTCTTCGGCAGGCGGTTTGGGCGCCGGCTGCAAGGGAGTGGTGGCATTCGGCCGCAGCAGGTTTTTGGGCGGTTTCAAAGGCGAGATCGGCGAACTGGGCGCGGGCAGCGTCGGCGTCGCGATGCGCTCGATCTGTTTGGGTGCCACTTTCGGCGGCTTCTTGGGTGTCTTGACCTTGGGTTGCGCTGGTGCCTTGCTGCGCAAGTGTTCTTTTTCCTGTTCGCTGAGCGCCGAATATTCTTGCCACTTCTGCTTGATCGCCTCACGTTCCTCGGGGGCGATGCGCAGCAGGGATTTGTATTTTTCACGCGCGATGCGGCGCTCTTCCGGGGCGAGTCGAGCCCATTCGCGCATGTTGCGCTGGATGCTCTCCTGTTCGGCCGGGGTCATGGAAGGGAAACGCTCGGCAATGCCGATCCATTTCTTGCGGCGAAAGGCATCCATTTCCCCCCATTCCTTTGCCAGGGGAGCGAGGATCGCGCGCTGCTCGGGGGTGAGTTGGAACCATTCGGGCTGTTCGAAGCGCGGCAGTGCGGCCTGGACGCCGCTGCCGACCAGTAGGCCGGCAACCAGAAGCAGGCGGATCAGTCCCCGGAAGAAGGATCTTTTTCGAGCCATGCCTGAAAACCTTTGTCCAGGTAAGCGTGGGGCGGCAGGTCGTCGGCAAGCAGGGCGCTATCGATTTCCTCGTTTTCGGTGGCCGCGGTGTAGCCGTTCCAGACATAGGCGAGGCTGACGCCGAGCAACAGCGCCAGCATCGCCAGCCAGGTACGCAGCGGGTGCCTTTCCTCATCGCCATCCATGAGTGCCGTGCCGTCAGCGCCGACCAAGACGGTCTTGTGGACGAGGACGCGCTGATGCTGCAAGGCGCGCTCGCGCGCGGCGCGCAGACGCTCGACGATCTCGTGGTCGAGATTCAGCGTCCCCCGGTCGAGGACGCGGCACACTTGGCGGGCAAACAGTTCTTCCTGGTTCATGGTCTGATTCCTTTTGCCTCGAGCGCGGCCGCCAGGGCATGGGTGGCGCGCGAACAATGGGTCTTGACGCTGCCTTCCGTGCAACCCATGACGGCAGCGGTTTCGGCGATGTCCAATCCTTCCCAATAACGCAGCAGGAAGGCTTCGCGTTGACGGGGCGGCAGGTTTTGCAAGGCTTCCTCCACCAGATTCAGGGTTTCCGCTTGGAGCAGCGCATCGAGCGGCCCGGCAAAAGGGTTGGCATCCTCGTCGGTTTCCAGGGTCTCCAGGGCATCGGCGGGATTCTCCTCATCGCCCTCGAAGGCCGACAGCGAGGTGAATCGTTCCGCATGGGTGCGGCTGCGCCGGTAATGGTCGCGGATCGCATTTTGCAGGATGCGCTGGAAAAGTGGCGGCAATTCCTCGGCCGGTCGGTCGCCGTATTTTTCCGCGATGCGCATCATGCAGTCCTGGACGATGTCGAGCGCCACCTCCTCGTCGCGCACGGCGAACAGCGCCTGCTTGTAAGCGCGGCGTTCGACGCTGGCGAGAAAGTTGGAGAGCTCGGCGCGGGAAGCCAAGGATGAAGCCGAATCGTGACTGAAAAATGAATATGGTCGCCCGGGAAGCCTTGACCACGCCTATTGCTGTCAAGTATCGTTCCATGTTTCGGACGTGACCCACGACAACGATGGAACGAAAAAAATGCATTTGACAGGCGCGGAGATTGTAATCAGGTGTCTCCAGGAAGAAAAGGTCGACTATGTGTTCGGCTACCCTGGCGGCTCGGTGTTGTTCATTTACGATGAGCTGTTCAAGCAGGATCAAGTCAAGCACGTGCTGGTGCGCCACGAGCAGGCGGCGGTGCATGCAGCCGATGCCTATTCCCGTTCGTCGGACAAGGTAGGCGTCTGTCTCGTCACCTCCGGACCGGGGGTGACCAACGCGGTGACCGGTATCGCCACCGCCTACATGGATTCGATTCCGCTGGTGGTGCTCACCGGCCAGGTGCCCACTGCCTACATCGGCCAGGACGCCTTCCAGGAGGCGGATACGGTCGGCATCACCCGTCCCTGCGTCAAGCACAATTTCCTCGTCAAGGACGTCAAGGATCTCGCCGTCACGATCAAGAAAGCGTTCTATCTCGCCAAGACCGGCCGTCCCGGCCCGGTGCTGGTCGACATCCCGAAGGACATCACGATCCAGAAGACCGAGTTCCACTATCCGAAGACCATCTCGATGCGTTCTTACAACCCGGTGGTCAAAGGACACACCGGCCAGATCAAGAAGGCGGTCCAGCTGTTGCTGGAGGCGAAGCGGCCGATGATCTATACCGGCGGTGGGGTGATCCTCTCGAACGCCGCCGAGAAGCTGACCAAACTCACGCGCATGCTCGGTTTTCCGATCACCCAGACCCTGATGGGGTTGGGTGGCTATCCGGCCACCGACCGACAGTTCCTCGGCATGCTGGGCATGCACGGTACCTATGAAGCCAACATGGCGGTGCAGGAATGCGACGTGCTGCTGGCGATCGGCGCGCGTTTCGACGATCGCGTGATCGGTAATCCGGAGCACTTCGCGCGCAATCCGCGCAAGATCATCCACGTCGATATCGATCCGTCGTCGATCTCCAAGCGCGTCAAGGTCGATGTGCCGATCGTCGGCAACGTGCCCGACGTGATCGACGAGATCATCCGCCAGCTGGAAGCCAGCGAAGGCAAGCCCGATGCCAAGCATCTCGCGGCGTGGTGGGAGAAAATCGAAGGCTGGCGTGGCAAGCAGTGCCTCAAGTACAAGATGGGCAGCGAGCTGATCATGCCGCAGTACGTCGTCGAGAAGCTCTACGAGGTGACCGGTGGCGATGCCTTCGTCACCTCCGACGTCGGCCAGCACCAGATGTGGGCGGCGCAGTATTACAAGTTCGACAAGCCGCGCCGCTGGATCAATTCCGGTGGCTTGGGCACGATGGGTTTCGGCCTGCCGGCGGCGATGGGGGTGCGCTTCGCCAATCCCGATGCCACGGTGGCCTGCATTACCGGTGAAGGCTCCATCCAGATGAACATCCAGGAGCTGTCGACCTGCAAGCAGTTCCACTTACCGATCAAGATCCTTTGTCTCAACAACGGCTATCTCGGCATGGTGCGCCAGTGGCAGCAGATGTTCCATGGCAACCGTTATGCCGAATCCTACGTCGATGCGCTGCCGGACTTCGTCAAGCTCGCCGAGGCCTATGGCCATGTCGGCCTGCGCATCGAGAAGCCGGCCGACGTCGAGCCGGCGCTCAAGGAAGCCTTCGTCAAGCACAAGAACCAGCTGGTGTTCCTCGACTTCTTGACCGACAAGACCGCCAACGTGTTCCCGATGGTCGCTGCCGGCAAGGGGCTGTCCGAAATGATCCTGGCCGAGGAGCTGTGAACATGCGCCACATCATCTCCATCCTGATCGAAAACGAGGCTGGCGCCCTGTCGCGTGTCTCGGGTCTGTTTTCCGCGCGCGGCTACAACATCGATTCGCTGACCGTCGCCCCGACCGAGGATCCGTCGCTGTCGCGCATGACCATCGTCAGCATCGGCTCTGACGACATCATCGAACAGATCACCAAGCAGCTCAACAAGCTGATCGACGTCGTCAAGGTGGTCGATCTGTCCGAGGCGCCACACATCGAACGCGAGCTGATGCTCGTCAAGGTGCGCGCCACCGGCAAGGACCGCGAGGAAATGAAGCGCGTCGCCGACATCTTCCGCGGCCATATCATCGACGTCACCGAATCTTCCTATGTCATCGAGCTGACCGGCGACGGCGCCAAGCTCGATGCCTTCCTCAACGCCATCGACCGCTCGTTGATCCTGGAAACCGTGCGTACCGGTGTCTGCGGCATCGGCCGCGGCGATCGCATCCTCAAAGTCTGACCAATCAAAGGGAAAATCATGAAAGTCTATTACGACAAGGACGCCGACCTCTCGCTGATCAAGGGCAAGAAGGTGACGATCGTCGGCTATGGCTCGCAGGGCCACGCGCATGCGCAAAACCTCAAGGACTCGGGCGTCAAGGTGACCGTCGGCCTGCGCAAGGGCGGCGCTTCCTGGGCGAAGGCCGAAAAAGCCGGCCTGAAGGTCGAGGAGATCGCCAAGGCGGTCAAGGGGGCAGACGTCGTCATGATGCTGCTGCCCGACGAGACCATTCCCGCGGTGTATTACGCCGATGTCGAGCCCAACCTCAAGAAAGGGGCAGCGCTGGCTTTCGCGCACGGTTTCAACATCCATTACAACCAGGTCGTGCCGCGCGATGACATCGACGTGATCATGATCGCGCCGAAGGGGCCCGGTCACACGGTGCGTTCCGAATACCTGCGCGGCGGTGGGGTGCCTTCCCTGATCGCGGTCTATCAGGACAAGTCCGGTAAGGCCAAGGACATCGCACTCTCCTATGCCGCGGCCAACGGCGGCACCAAGGGCGGTGTGATCGAGACCACCTTCCGCGAGGAGACCGAAACCGACCTGTTCGGCGAGCAGGCGGTGCTCTGCGGCGGCCTCGTCGAACTGATCAAGGCCGGCTTCGAGACACTCACCGAAGCCGGGTATGCGCCCGAGATGGCCTATTTCGAGTGCCTGCACGAGGTGAAGCTGATCGTCGACCTGATCTTCGAGGGCGGCATCGCCAACATGAACTACTCGATCTCCAACAATGCCGAATTCGGCGAGTATGTCACCGGCCCGAAGGTCATCGGCCCCGAGGCGCGTGCGGCGATGAAGGAGGCGTTGAGGAACATCCAGAACGGTGATTACGCCAAGCAGTTCATCCTCGAAGGCAAGACCAACTACCCGGCCATGACGGCGCGGCGCCGCTTGATTGCCGCACACCCGATCGAGCAGGTGGGCGCCCAGTTGCGCGACATGATGCCCTGGATCAAGGCCAAGGCCCTGGTGGATAAGTCCAAGAACTAACGCGCATGCCGGCAATCGGCACCCGCAGAGGATGAAAACCCCATGCGCAAAAATAAACACCCGCCCTCCCCCAGCCCCTCCCTCGCGGGAGGGGAGACTATCAGCGCGGCTTGCGCCGCGAAGGTAGGCTGCCGTCAAGGAAACGAATGGCGGCGCTCTTTTTGCTCTGTATTTCACGTTAAGAACTAAGTTGCAGCACTATCCGCACCCCATCATCGCTCGGGAAGGCTGGCCCTTCCTTGGCGCGGCCATCGCTCTGGCGCTGTTGGTGACCTTCGGTGGCGCGCCGCTCGTCTGGTCCGTGCCGTTCTGGCTGGTCGCGCTGTTCGTCCTGCAGTTCTTCCGCGATCCGCCGCGCGTGGTGCCGGGAGATGCGAAGAGCGTGCTCTCTCCGGCCGATGGCCGCATCGTCGCCATCGAGCCGGTGACGGATCCGTGGCTCGAGCGCGAGGCGTTGAAGATCAGCGTGTTCATGAATGTCTTCAACGTGCATTCGAACCGCAGTCCGATCGACGGCGAGGTCGTGAGCCGTTGGTATCATCCGGGCAAATTCCTGAATGCCGATCTCGACAAGGCATCGACGGAAAACGAGCGCAATTCCCTGCATCTGCGGAGCCTCGACGGCCAGGACATCACCTGCGTGCAGGTGGCAGGACTCATCGCACGACGCATTCTCTGTTACGTCGCACCGGGAGACAAACTCGTGCGCGGCCAGCGCTACGGTTTCATCCGTTTCGGCTCGCGTGTCGATCTCTATCTGCCGAAGGGGGTGCAGGTGAAAGTCGTCGTGGGCGAAAAGGTGCGCGCCACGACGACGATCCTCGCCCTTCTGCCGTAATCCCTGCGCAACCGGCGCGCGGTTACAATTGAGCGCATCCTTTCAGCCGTCGCGCACCCATGGCCGATTACCGCCCCCGCAAGACCTTGTTCAATCCGGAACTGCGCCGGCGGGGTATTTACATCCTGCCCAACCTGTTTACCACGGCGGCGCTGTTTTCGGGTTTCTATGCGATCGTCCAGGCGATGAACGGCAAGTTCGAGGTCGCGGCGGTGGCGATCTTCATCGCGATGGTGTTCGATGGACTCGATGGCCGCGTCGCGCGGCTGACGCACACGCAAAGCGCTTTCGGCGCCGAATACGATTCGCTTTCCGACATGGTCTCTTTCGGGGCAGCGCCGGCGCTGGTGGTGTATGAATGGGCGCTCAAGGACCTCGGTAAACTCGGCTGGATTGCCGCCTTCATCTATTGCGTCGGCGCCGCGCTGCGTCTGGCGCGTTTCAACACCAATATCGAGGTGGTGGACAAACGCTGGTTCCAGGGCTTGCCAAGCCCGGCGGCTGCCGCGCTGGTGTCTGGCCTCGTCTGGGTGCTGATCGACAATGAATGGAGTGGCCAGGAGGCGCGTTGGTATGCCTGTAGCCTGACCATTTTCGCCGGGGTGACGATGGTGACCAATCTGCGCTACTACTCCGGCAAGAACATCAACTTGAGAAAGAGCGTGCCGTTCATCATCGTCGTCGCCGTGGCGCTCGGTTTCGCGCTGGTGTCGAGCTATCCACCCGGCGTGCTGTTCGCGCTGTTTCTCGTCTATGCCTTGTCCGGCTACCTCCTTGCCGCACTCGACTGGCTGTCGAAGCGCAAAAAGCTTGCACCGGGCGAATAGTTTGTTATAGTTGCGTCATGACTGCGACGCTGCTCGGCCTCTCTGCCGCCTATCTCAGCCTCACCGCCCTGATGGCGGTGCGTGCGTCGCTGTTCACCAAGCTGCGCCCGCTGCTGCGCCGCGCGCGCTGAATACCCCCTTCCCCACAATTCGAGTTACGCATCCCGCGACCCCTCGGCGGCGGGTTGTCATGAGCATCGGACATTCCAGCGGAGAATGAAATGAGCAAACCACAGTTGTTGATTTTCGACACCACCTTGCGCGATGGCGAACAGAGCCCGGGCGCGGCCATGACGCGCGAGGAGAAGATGCGCATCGCCCGGCAGTTGGAGCGGATGCGGGTGGATGTGATCGAGGCGGGCTTCGCGGCCGCCAGCCCCGGCGATTACGAGGCGATCCGGGCAATCGCCGAAGTGATCAAGGATTCGACGGTGTGTTCGCTGGCGCGCGCCAACGAGAAGGACGTGCGCCGCGCCGGCGAGGCGATCCGGCCGGCGGCACGCGGCCGCATCCACACCTTCATCGCCACTTCGCCGATCCACATGGAGAAGAAGCTGCGCATGAAGCCCGACGAAGTCGTCGCGGCGGCGGTGCAGGCGGTCAAGTGGGCACGCGAATACACGGACGACGTCGAGTTTTCCGCCGAGGATGCGGTGCGTTCGGACTTCGATTTTCTATGCCGCGTTTTCGACGCGGTGATCAAGGCGGGGGCCAAGACCATCAACGTACCCGACACCGTCGGTTACAGCATTCCGGCAGAGTGGGGCGAGCGTATGCGTGCGCTGATCGAGAACGTGCCCGATTCCGACAAGGTGATCTGGTCGACCCACTGCCATAACGACCTCGGCCTCGCCGTCGCCAATTCGCTCGCTGCGGTGCTCAATGGCGCGCGCCAGGTCGAATGTACGATCAACGGCCTGGGCGAACGTGCCGGCAATGCCGCGCTCGAAGAGGTGGTGATGGCGGTGCGCACGCGCAAGGACCTGTTCCCGGTCGAGACGCGCATCGACACGACGCAGATCGTCGCGGCCTCGCGCCTCGTCTCGCAGATCACCGGTTACGTCGTGCAGCCGAACAAGGCGATCGTCGGCGCGAACGCCTTCGCGCACGAGTCGGGCATCCATCAGGACGGCGTGCTCAAGCATCGCGAGACCTACGAGATCATGCGCGCCGAAGACGTCGGCTGGAATGCCAATCGGATCTCGCTCGGCAAACTTTCAGGTCGCAATGCCTTCCGCACCAAGCTCGCCGAGCTCGGCATCCAGCTCGAGAGCGAGGAGGCGCTGAATGCCGCGTTTGCGCGTTTCAAGGAGCTGGCCGACAAGAAACGCGAAATCTTCGACGAGGACCTGCATGCCATCGTCTCCGACGAGATGGTCACGCCCGAGGTCGAGCATTACAAGCTGGTCGCTTCGCGCTTCCATTCCGAAACCGGGGAAGCGCCCAGCGCCGAACTGACCCTGGCGATCGGCGGGGTCGAGAAGCGCGCGCAGGCCACCGGCAGCGGACCGGTGGATGCCACCTTCCGCGCGATCGAGTCGGTGGTGGATAGCGGTGCCGAACTGTTGCTCTATTCGGTGAATGCGATCACCACCGGCACCGATGCCCAGGGCGAGGTGACCGTACGCCTGGCGAAGGAAGGCCGCATCGTCAATGGCCAGGGGGCGGATACCGACATCATCGTCGCCTCGGCGAAAGCCTATCTGAACGCCCTCAACAAGCTCTACGCCGGCGCCGAGCGGGTCAATCCGCAGCTGTGATCGCGGCTTTTCGTCGCGCGGGCGCAGACAGGCGCGCAAAAGCCAGCGCGGCGGCGAAAAAAATGCCGGCGAGCAGGGTCTCGCCGGCGGCCAGCCAGCGGCTCGTGCCGGCATCGCTGATGAGCCGCGTCAACCCTTCGAGCAGATACAACAGGATCAGCAGGCTCGCCCATTGATGGGTGGTGCGCCGGCCGTGCAGGATGCCGAACAGCGGCAGCAGCAACGGCAGCGCCTTCAGCGCAAGCCAGGAACCGCCGGGGCGCAACGGAGCGAGCCACAGCTCCCAGGCGAGGCAGAGGGCGATCAATGCGATCAGGCTGGCGCTGGCGATCAGGGTCAGACGATGGAGGCGGCGAAACTCGGCGCTGGCAGGACGGCACGCAGCGGACATGAACGGTGCCCCTTCATTACAATCGCCGCATTATATGGTGCTCATCCCTGTTCGCCTGCTGATCAACGTCGTCAAGCGTTTCAACGCCGAGCATTACGCCCAGACGGCAGCCGCGCTGTCGTTTGCGACGCTGCTCGGCCTGGTGCCGATGGTCGTGGTCGGTGCCACGCTGATCGAGTCGCTGCCTTTCGGCATCAAGCTTTCCGCGGCGCTCGAACAGTTTCTCTTGACCACGTTGCTGCCGGAAAAGGCTGGCAAGGTGATCGCCAATTACCTGGGCGATTTCGCCCAGCGCGCCCATCGGCTGACCTGGATCGGGCTTGCCTTCCTGGCAGCGACGGCACTGTTGCAGATGTTGACCATCGAGCGCAGCTTCGCCGCAATCTGGAAGGTCAAGAAGCCGCGTCCGTTCATCAAACGGCTGGGGCTACACTTGCTGGCCCTCATGCTCGGCCCGCTGGTGTTCGGCGGCGCACTGGCCAGTACCACCTATCTGGCGACGGTATCATTCGGTTGGATCGACGAGCCGCGCTGGGTGCGCCTCGCTTTTGCCGAAGCCCTGCCGTTGCTCTTTCTCGCTGCGTTGTTCGGGGTGCTCTACTGGGCCTTGCCCAACCGACCGGTGGCGCGCTCACATGCCTTCCTGTCAGGGGGACTGACGGCGCTCGCCTTCGTCGGCATGCAGCGGCTGTTCGCGCTCTACATCGTCAAACTGCCGACCTATACGCTGATCTACGGGGCATTCTCGGCGATACCGATCTTTCTGCTCTGGCTGTATCTTTCCTGGTCGGTGATTCTCGTCGGCGCGCTCGTCACCGCCGAATTGCCTGCGGTGTTACGCCGGTAGAATCGCGGCATTCATCGAGGAGGAGGGGCCATGGGCATGCTGTTGCGTTTCTTCGTTCTTTGTTTCGCCTGGCTGGCGCTCGCCCACGCGGCGCCCGGCGAAGATTTTTTCGACACCACGCTCGGCGACTTCGCCGCCGAGTTGAAGACGGCCAAGGCGCAGGGCAAGCGCGGCATCCTGCTGGTGCTGGAAGCGGAAGGCTGCCCGTTCTGCAAGCGCATGCGCGAACAGATCATGAGCCGGCCCGAGGTGCGCGAATACTTCCATCGTCACTTCGTCGTCTTCAGCCTCGATGTCAATGGCAGCATTACGGTGACGACTCCCGAGGGAAAGGAGATGACCGAGAAAGCTTTTGCCCGTAGCCTCAAATTCAAGGGCACGCCGACTTTCGTTTTCTTTGCCGCCGATGGCCGGGAGATGGCCCGCTACACCGGCGCGACACGCGATGCCGAGACCTTTCTCGCGCTGGGCCGATACGTCGCTGAAGGACACTGGCAGCGGATGAGCTTCGAGCAGTTCCAAACGTCACGCTGATACGTCACGCTGATGGCTTGACCGGTGTCGTCATGCCCACTAAAATTGTCCGAGTAAAAAAATCAACTATTCGAGGAAACCGCGATGAACAAGGCACAGATCCACCAACTCGTCACTCAACATCCCGTCGTGCTGTTCATGAAAGGCACGAAGCAGTTTCCGCGCTGCGGTTTTTCCGGCCGCGCCGCGGAAATCCTCAAGCGCTGCAACGTCGATTTCGTCGATGTCAATGTGCTCGCCGAGCCGGACACCGTGCCGGAGCTGCGCGAATATGCCGACTGGCCGACCATTCCCGTGCTCTACATCCGCGGCGAATTCATCGGTGGCTGCGACATCATGACCGAGATGTATCAGGCCGGTGAGCTGCAGGCCAAGCTCGGCGACCTGATGAAGCAGCCTGCCTAACGCGCATGCCGGCAATCGGCACCCGCAGAGGATGAAAACCCCATGCGCAAACACCCGCCCCCCTTCGCCCCCCCTCTCGGGGGGTTCCCATTTGCGCGGCGTTGCCGCAAGTATTGGCTGCCGTCAAGGAAACGCTGGGCGGTGCACTTTTTGCTTTGTATTTCTCATTAATCGTCAGCCGCGCAGCTCGGCGACCAAGCGCTCGATCATGCGCCGCGCCTGGTTCAGGTAGCCGGCACCGAACAGGTTGAAGTGGTTAAGGATGTGATACAGGTTGTAGAGCGTCTTGCGCGTCTCGAAGCCTGGATCGAGCGGCCAGGTAGTCCGATAGGCGGCGTAGAACGCCTCGGGAAAGCCGCCGAAGAGCTCCGCCATCGCCAGATCGGTCTCGCGGTCGCCCCGATAGACGGCCGGATCGAAGATCACCGGCGTGCCATCCGGTAACTGCCCGGCGTTGCCGGCCCACAGGTCGCCGTGCAGCAGGCAGGGCTGCGGCCGGACATCGAGAAAGAAGGCGCCGACGCCCTCGATCAGCCGCTCGCCTTGGGAAACCACCGCGCGCGGCATGCCGTTGGCCTGGGCGCGCGCCAGTTGCGGCTGCAGGCGTTCAATGGCAAAAAAGTTTGCCCAGCTTGTGTGCGTCCGGTTCGATTGCGGCGAGTCGCCGATGAAATTGTCGCGCGGCCAGCCATAGCGGGCGTCAGCTTCATGGCCGGTACGCCAGTGCAGCGCGGCGAGCCGCTCGCCGAGCCGGGCGCCGGCCTGCGGCGAAAGGGGCGCCAGCTCGAGATACTCCAGCTCGATCCAGGCCGTGCCGTCAGCGTCGATGCCGGTGCCGAAGACGTCGGGAACGCGCACCGTTTGCGTGGCGCGCAGAGCGGCGAGGCCCTCGACTTCGGCCTCGAACATCGCCAGCCGGTCTGCCGTGCCGCTCTTCCTGAAACGCCTCATTCCAGGGTCTTGCGCACCCGTTCGATGGCCGCCTTCACCTGTTCTGGTGCGGTGCCGCCAACATGACTGCGCGCAGCGAGCGAGCCGGCGACGGTCAACACGCTGAAGACGTCTTCGTCGATGAGGGGTGAAAAACTCCGCAACTCGGTCAGCGGCAGGTCGGCCAGATCGCAGCCGCGCGTCTCGGCGGCTCGCACCGCACGTGCGACGGCCTCATGGGCATCGCGGAACGGCAGACCCTTCTTGACGAGATAGTCGGCCAGATCGGTCGCCGTCGCAAAGCCCTGCTTGAGCGCCGCAGCCATCGCCTCCGCCTTGACGCGGATACCCGTGACCAGGTCGGCGAAGATCGTCAGCGTGTCGAGCAAGGTGTCGGCGGTATCGAACAGCGGCTCCTTGTCTTCCTGGTTGTCCTTGTTGTAGGCGAGCGGCTGAGCCTTCATCAGCGTCAAGAGCCCCATCAGGTGGCCGAAGACGCGACCGCTCTTGCCGCGCGCCAGTTCCGGCACGTCCGGATTCTTCTTCTGCGGCATGATCGAAGAACCGGTGCAGAAACGGTCGGCCAGATCGATGAAGCCGATGCGCGGGCTCATCCACAGGATCAGCTCTTCGGAAAAGCGGGAGATGTGCACCATCGTCAGCGACGCGGCGGCACAGAATTCGATGGCAAAGTCACGGTCGGAGACGGCGTCGAGCGAGTTGGCGCAGATGCCGTCGAAGCCGAGTTCCTGGGCTACGAACGCGCGATCGATCGGGAAGGTCGTGCCGGCGAGCGCCGCCGCGCCGAGCGGCAGGCGATTGACGCGTTTCCGGCAATCGGCGAAGCGTTCGCGGTCGCGGGAAAACATCTCGACGTAGGCCATCAGGTGGTGGCCGAAGGTGACCGGCTGGGCCACCTGCAGATGGGTGAAGCCGGGCATCGGCGTCGCCGCATGGGCCTCGGCCATGTCGAGCAGCGCGCGCATCAGCGCCACCAGACGCATGTCGATGGCGTCGATCGCATCGCGCAGCCAGAGGCGGATGTCGGTGGCCACCTGGTCATTGCGCGAGCGGCCGGTATGCAGACGCTTGCCGGCATCGCCCACCAGTGCGGTGAGCCGCTTCTCGATGTTCAGATGCACGTCCTCGTCGTCGAGGTTCCAGGCGAATTCGCCGCGCTCGATCTCGCCGGCGATCTGGGACAGACCGCGTTCGATCGCAGCGAGATCCTCCCCGGAAATGATTTTTTGCCGTGCCAGCATCCGGGCGTGAGCGAGCGAGCCACGGATGTCCTGGGCAGCCATGCGTCGGTCGAAAAAGACCGAGGCGGTGTAACGTTTGACGAGGTCGGCAACGGGTTCGCTAAAGCGCCCCGACCAGACCTTGGCGGAACTCTCTGACATAATGAAGAAGGGAAATTTTCGCGAAACCATGAGTATACCCTCGCCGTCTTCCGCCATCGGCCTGCCGGACTTCCGCAACCAGGGCATCTGGCTGCGGCTCCTGCTGGCGGCGAACGGCTTGTTGTTGCTCGTGGCGTTGGCGCGCAACCGTGATCTGGCGCGACTGCCCGACGAGCTGCTCGATCTCTCTGCGCTCGGCGAACCGGCGTTGCTGCTCACCCTGATTGGGCTGTTCGTGCTTTCCTCCTGGCTTGGGCGGCAGCGGCGGGCGCTCGCGCTCGGCGTGGTCATTGCCTGGTCGGCGGCGGCTTTTACGGCGATCGATGCGTTGTTGACTGCGTCCTTCGGCACGCCGCCCGGCTGGCGCGCCGGTTTGGCGGGCGGTGCGGGCGCTGCATTGCTCCTGGCATGGTTCGGCCTGCGCGCCCAGGCCCAGGCGCCGGCACTCGCCGAAGCGCGCCTGGCCGCGCTCAATGCCCGGATCCGCCCGCATTTCCTGTTCAACAGCCTGAATGCGATCCTCGGCGTGATCCGCGACGATCCGCGCCGCGCCGAACATGCGCTCGAGGAACTCGCCGAACTGTTCCGTGTCTTGCTGCGTGACAATCGAGAGCTGGTGCCGCTGTCGGAGGAAATCGCGCTGGCGCGCAAGTATCTGACGATCGAGAAGCTGCGGCTCGGCGAGCGCCTGCAGGTGCGCTGGGAAATGAGCGACTGCCCGCCCGACACGCTCGCGCCGCCCTTGCTGTTGCAGCCCTTGCTGGAGAACGCCGTCTATCACGGCTGTGAGACGGCCAGCGAGCCCGGCGAAATCGTCGTGCGCATCGCTGCCCGTCGTGACGGCGTGCACATCGAAATCGACAATCCGCTGGCGGCATCCACCGCACAGCGTCCCGGCAATCGTATGGCGCTCGCCAACCTGCGCGAACGACTGATGCTGTTTTACGATCTCGAAGCGCGCCTCGAAAGCGGCGAGCATGCGGGTCGCTATCGGGTCAGCGTCGATCTGCCATGCAGGACATCATCATGAACGCGGCCCCGCACATCCTTCTCGTCGATGACGAAGCGCCGGCGCGGCAGCGCTTGCGCCACCTGCTCGCAGACATCGCACCGCAATTCCCGCATGCCATCGTCGGCGAGGCCGGCGACGGCGTGGCTGCGCTAGAGCAACTGGCACAACGGCCTGCCGACATCGTCCTGTGTGACATCCGCATGCCGCGCATGGATGGCATCGAGCTCGCCCGCCAGCTCGCGGGCTCGCCTCACCCGCCGGCGATCGTCTTCGTCACCGCCTATGACGAATTCGCGCTCACCGCCTTCGATCTCGCAGCGGTCGATTATCTGCTGAAGCCAGTGCGTGCGCCAAGGCTGCTCGAAGCGCTGGGCAAGGCGCGCCGCTTGCTCGCCGCCGATCTCGAGCCGCTGATGCCCGCCGCGCGGACACGTCTGCGTGTCGTCGAGCGTGGCCACGTGCTGCTCGTGCCGGTCGCCGAGATCCTCTTTCTGCGCGCCGAGCAGAAATACGTCGCGGCACGCACCGCAGAGCGCGAATATCTGCTCGAGGAATCGCTCGCCCATCTGGAAGCCGAGTTCACGGCGCGCTTCGTGCGTATCCATCGCAATTGTCTCGTCGCCGTCGATGCCGTCGCCGGCGCGACCCGCGTAGCGGACGACGAACACGGCGAGGCGCACTGGGTGCTGACCGTGAAAGGCGTGACGGAACGTCTGCCGGTGAGCCGCCGGCAGTGGCCGCAAGTCAAAGAGCGGCTCGGATTGTGAAAGTCGGCGCTGGCGGGACGGCACATGCCGCGCCTGCTGCAATGCAATATTAGAATCGTGGTTATTTCACTTTTTCGGCGCTTCCCATCATGAAAAAAATCCGCAGCCTGCTGGTCGCCAACCGTTCCGAAATCGCCATCCGAGTGTTGCGTGCTGCCAGCGAGCTGGACATTCGCACCGTCGCGATCTTTTCCAATGAGGACCGTTTCGCGCTGCACCGCTTCAAAGCCGACGAGTCCTATCTCGTCGGCGCGGGCAAGAAGCCGATCGCGGCCTATCTCGACATCGACGACATCATCCGCATCGCCAAAGAAGCGCATGTCGATGCGATCCATCCCGGTTACGGTTTCCTGTCGGAGAACCCTGACTTCGCCGAAGCCTGCGTGCGGGCCGGCATCGTCTTCATCGGCCCGAAACCGGAGGTGATGCGCCTGTTGGGCAACAAGGTCTCGGCGCGTGCGCTGGCCGAGCAGGCCGGTGTGCCGGTGGTGCCGGCCACCGGCGCACTGCCGCGCGATCTGGGCGAAGCGAAACGGCTCGCCGCCAGCGTCGGCTACCCGCTGATGCTCAAGGCGAGCTGGGGCGGCGGCGGTCGTGGCATGCGGGTCATCGAGAGCGAGGCCGATCTCGGTCCGGCGATGGAGGTCGCGCGCCGTGAGGCGGCGGCCGCTTTCGGCAACGACGAGGTGTATCTGGAAAAACTGGTGCGCCGCGCGCGCCATGTCGAGGTGCAGGTGATCGGCGACAGCCACGGCAATCTCGTGCATCTCTATGAGCGCGATTGCTCGGTGCAGCGGCGCAATCAGAAGGTGGTCGAACGCGCACCGGCGCCTTATCTTTCGGAAGCGCAGCGTGCCGAGCTGTGCGCCGCGGCGCTCAGGCTCGCCAAAGCGGCGAACTACACGCATGCCGGCACGGTCGAGTTCCTGATGGATGCCGATAGCGGCCAGTTTTACTTCATCGAGGTCAATCCGCGCATCCAGGTCGAGCACACCGTCACCGAGCAGGTGACCGGTGTCGACATCGTCAAGGCGCAGATCCGCATCTCCGAAGGCGCACGGATCGGCGATGAGGATTCCTACGTGCCGCGCCAGGAAGAGGTGAAGCTCAACGGCCATGCGCTGCAATGCCGCATCACCACCGAAGATCCGGAAAACAACTTCACGCCCGACTATGGGCGCATCGCCGCCTATCGCAGCCCGGCCGGCTTCGGCATTCGGCTCGACGGTGGCACGGCCTATACCGGCGCGGTTATCACGCCCTATTACGACTCGCTGCTCGTCAAGGTCACCGCCTGGGGACATACCCCCGACGAGGCGGCACACCGCATGGATCGCGCGCTGCGCGAGTTCCGCGTGCGCGGACTCGCCACCAACCTGCTGTTCCTCGAAAACGTCATTCGCCACCCGCTGTTCCGCTCCGGTGAGTGCACCACGCGTTTCATCGACGAAACGCCGGAGCTGTTCAAGTTCCAGAAGCGCCGTGATCGGGCCACCAGGCTCTTGAATTTCCTCGGCGACGTGATGGTCAATGGCAATCCGGAGATGAAGGGCCGCAGCTTGCCGGCGCTGCCGCTGGCCAAGCCCATCAAGCCGGCCGGTGTCGATCTTTCCGTCGCGCCGCCGCCGGGCACGCGCGACCTCTTCAAGCAGCTCGGCGCGAAAAAGTTCTGCGAATGGCTGCGGGACGAGAAGCGGGTGCTGCTCACCGACACGACGATGCGCGATGCCCATCAGAGCCTCTTCGCCACGCGCATGCGCACCTATGACATGGTCGAGATCGCGCCGTATTACGCGCGTCTGCTGCCGCAGCTCTTCTCGCTCGAATGCTGGGGTGGCGCCACCTTTGACGTGGCGATGCGCTTTTTGCAGGAAGATCCCTGGGAGCGTCTGGCGCGCCTGCGGGATGCGGTGCCCAACATCCTGTTCCAGATGCTCCTGCGCGGCGCGAATGCGGTGGGCTACACCAGCTATGCCGACAACGTCGTGCGCTACTTCGTGCAACAGGCGGCCAAGGCCGGCATCGACGTATTCCGCGTCTTCGATTCGCTCAACTGGGTCGACAACATGCGCGTGGCGATGGATGCGGTGCTCGAAGCCGGCGCCGTGTGCGAGGCGGCGATCTGCTATACCGGCGATCTGTTCGATGCCCGGCGGCCCAAGTACGACCTGAAGTATTACGTCGCTCTGGCGAAGCAGCTCGAAAAGGCCGGTGCGCACATCCTCGCCATCAAGGACATGGCGGGCGTGTGCCGGCCGCGTGCGGCGCGCGAGCTGGTGCGGGTGCTGAAAGAGGAGACCGGTTTGCCGATCCATTTCCATACCCACGATACCAGCGGCATCAGTGCTGCCTCGGTGCTGGCGGCGGTGGAGGCCGGCTGTGATGCGGTCGATGGCGCGCTCGACAGCATGAGCGGGCTCACCTCGCAGCCGAATCTTTCCGCCATCGCCGCGGCGCTTTCCGGCAGCGAGCGCGATCCGGGTGTCGATTTCGATGCGCTGCAATCCCTGTCGCATTACTGGGAAGGCGTGCGCCGCCAGTATGCGCCCTTCGAGGCCGACATCCGCGCCGGCACCGCCGACGTCTATCGCCACGAGATGCCCGGCGGGCAATACACCAACCTGCGCGAACAGGCGCGCGCGATGGGCATCGAACACCGCTGGGGCGAGGTCGCCAAGGCCTATGCCGAAGTCAACTTGCTGTTCGGCGACATCGTCAAGGTCACGCCGACCTCGAAGGTCGTCGGCGACCTGGCCCTGTTCATGGTCGCCAACAATCTCACCGCCGAGGACATCGAAAACCCGGCGCGCGAGATCGCCTTCCCCGATTCGGTCATCGCGCTGATGAAAGGTGAGCTGGGTTTTCCGCCCGACGGTTTTCCCCCGGCGTTGCAGAAGAAGGTGCTCAAAGGCGAGGCACCGCTCGAGGGGCGTGCCGGCGCTCATCTGCCGCCGGTCGACCTCGAAGCCAAGCGTCTCGAAGCCGAAAAAGCCTGCGGCCGGCAGATCGACGATAACGAGCTCGCTTCCTATCTGATGTATCCGAAGGTGTTCAAGGACTATGCCGCCCATCGCGCCCGCTTCGGCGACGTTTCGCTGTTGCCGACGCCGGCCTTTTTCTATGGTCTGACCGGTACCGAGGAGATCACCGTCGATCTCGAGCGTGGCAAGAGCCTGATCGTCTCGCAGCAGGGCATGGCCGGTCCGGACCAGGAGGGGATGGTCAAGGTGTTCTTCGAATTGAACGGCCAGTCGCGCGTGCTGCGGGTGCCCAAGGCCGGGCTGGCCAGTGCGCGAGCCAAGCCCCAGGTGGAAGAGGGCAATCCGAAGCATGTCGGTGCGCCGATGCCCGGCACCATCGTCACCGTCGCCGCTCACGCCGGCCAGAAAGTCAAGCGTGGGGATCCGCTCGTTTCGATCGAGGCGATGAAGATGGAAACCATGCTGACGGCCGAGCGCGATGGCATCGTCAAGGCGGTGCATTGCCGCCATGGCGAGACCGTCAATGCCAAGGACCTGTTGATCGAGCTGGAATGACGGCGGGGTGCCGTCCAGTCAGCGCCGACTTTTGAACCCGGATTGTTCATTGGGGCGCGAGGCGATTTCGTGGCGAGGGCGAGGCGATTTGCGTCCGCGCGACGAGCCAATAACCGTGTCTATTGGCGAGGAGCGCGGGCGCGAAGAGCCCGCCCGCAGACCGAAAGCACCCGCGCAGTCCGACATCACGAGACCAGCTCTCGCCCATCGGGTTACAGGACGGTCTAATGGGCAATCCGGGTTGAACAGACTAGCCGCTGTTGCGCAAGCCCGCGGCGATGCCGTTGATGGTGAGATGGATGCCGCTCTTGACGCGCGCATCCTCGTTTTGTCCGGCGCGGTAGCGGCGCAGCAGTTCGACCTGCAAGTGATTGAGCGGATCGATGTAGGGCCGACGGTTGGCGAGCGAGCGTTTGAGCAGCGGGTTGCCGTCGAGCAGTTCCCGCTGGCCGGTGATGGCGAGGAGCGCCGCGACGGTTTGCTGCCACTCGGCCTTGATGCGGCCAAAGATCGTCGTGCGCAGGGTTTCGTCGCGCACCAAGGCCGCATAGTGTTCGGCGAGCGCGATGTCGGTCTTGGCGAGCAGCATGTCCATGTTCGACAGCAGGGTGCGGAAGAACCCCCACTCGCGATACATGCGCTGTAGGAGCGGCAGGCCGTTGCCAGCGCGCTGTTCCTGAAAGGCGCGAAAAGCGCTACCGAAGCCATACCAGCCGGGCAGCATCAGGCGGCATTGCGACCACGAGAACACCCAGGGAATCGCGCGCAGGTCCTCGATGGCGCGTGTCTGTTTGCGTGAGGCCGGCCGGCTGCCGATATTGAGCTGGGCGATTTCGCCGATCACGGTCGATTCCCAGAAGTAGTCCTCGAAGCCCGGCGTCTCGTAGACCAGGGCGCGGTAGGCGGCGAAGGCGCTCTCGGCGAGTTCCGCCATCGCGGCCAGGCATTCCGGCTGCGGGTCGTCGTGCTCGCGCGGCAGCAGTGTCGCTTCGAGGGTGGCGGCGACCAGCACTTCGAGATTGCGCCTGCCCAGTTCCGGATTGGCATATTTCGAGGCGATCACCTCGCCCTGTTCGGTGATGCGGATCGACCCTTGCACCGCGCCGGCCGGCTGGGCGAGGATCGCCTGGTAGCTGGGGCCGCCGCCGCGACCGACGGTGCCGCCCCGGCCATGGAACAGGCGCAATTTCACGCCGCGCATGCGGAACACCTCGACGAGCGTGATCTCGGCGCGGTAGAGCGCCCAGTTCGACATCAAAAAGCCGCCGTCCTTGTTGCTGTCCGAGTAGCCGAGCATCACCTCCTGCAGCCGGCCGCGGGAATCCAAGAGCCGCTGGTAGGCCGGCAGCGAGAAGAGGCGATCCATGACGGCGCCGCAGCGCTCCAAATCGCCGATGGTCTCGAACAGCGGCACGATATTGACGTCGAGCTCGCCTTCGCGCGGCCGCAGCAGGCCCGCTTCCTTGAGGAGCAGCGCCACTTCGAGGATGTCGGAGACGCCCTCGGACTTCGAGATGATGACGTTCTGGATCGCCGCCTGGCCATAGCGGCGCTGCATCTCGCGCGCGGCATGGAAGATCGCCAGTTCGCTGGCGGTCTCCGCGGAATAGGCGAAATAAGGCGAGGCGAGGAGTCGCGGCGTGGCGAGCTCCGCGAGCAGCAGCGCGATCTTGCCCTCTTCGCTGCGGCCGGCGTAGTCGGTGCCGGGCCGCGCGGTCTCGAAGAGCTCATGGACGGTGCGCAGATGCACTTCCGAGTTCTGCCGCAGATCGAGCGGCGCGAGATGAAAGCCGAAGATGTCGACGGCTCGTCGCAGGCGGCGCAGGCGGCCGCGCGCCAGCAGCGTCGAACGGTTGGCCTTCAGCGAACGGTCGATGACGTCGAGATCGGCGGCGAATTCGGCACAATCGGCGTACGGGGGCACCTCGGCCACCGGATGGCGCAGCGCCTCCATGTGGTCGAGGCTGCGGGCGGTCGCGGCCAGCCGTGCGTAGATGCCGATCAGCGCGCGCCGGTAGGGTTCGTCGTCACGGTGCGGGTTGCGGTCGGGCGAGGCGGCGGCCAGTGCGGCGAGATCGGGCGAGACATTCACCAGCAGCTCGGAACAGGACAACTCGCCGCCCAGCCGGTGCACCTGTTCGAGGTAATAGGTAAAGACCTTGCGGCTTTGGGCGTTCAGCGCGCTTTTGAGGATTTCGGCGGTGACGAAGGGATTGCCGTCGCGGTCGCCGCCGATCCACGAGCCGGGCTTCAGGAAAGCGGGCAGGGGCAATCCCAGACTATCCTCGATGCCGTTGTGCAGCCGCGGCAGGACGGCGAGGAAGGTGAGGTCGTAGAACGACAGCGCGTTGTTGACCTCGTCCATCACCGAAAGCTTCGCGGGGCGCAGCATGCGCGTCTGCCAGAGGATCAGGATCGCGCGTCGCAAGGACTCCTCGTTCTCGGCGAGCTCCTCGGGGGTGAGCGGCTGACGGTCGCGCGCGTCGAGCAGCCGGGCGATCGTCCACTCGCGGTCGAGGATGCTCTTTCTCTGCACCTCGGTGGGATGCGCGGTGAGCACCGGTGAGACGAAGGCGGTGGCGAAAAAGCCGGCGAGCTTGTCTTCACCGATGCCCAAGGCGGCTGCGCGCGTCATCGCATGAGCGATGCTGCCTTCGCGCGGTGGCGAGCCGGAAAGCTGATGCGCGCGTGCGCGCCGGATGTGATGCTGGTCCTCGGCGATGTTGGCCAGATGCGAGAAATAACTGAAGGCGCGCACGACCAGATTGGTCTGTTCGCGCGAAAGACCGTCGAGCAGGGTTTGGAGCTCGGCCCGGGTCGCTGCCTCACAGCTTCGGTGGAGCCGCACCGACAGGCTGCGGATCTTCTCGACGATGGCGAACATCTCTTCGCCTTCCTGGTCGCGGATCACCTCGCCGAGGAGCCTGCCGAGCAGGCGGATGTCGGCAATCAGCGGCGCGTCCTTGTCGGCGGGGGCGGATGTCGGGCGAATGCTAGAATTTTCGCCAAGCGGAGATTTGGCTGCGGCTGAATCGTTCATGGTCTTATCCATCATCGAAAATCAAGTGACCACTACCCCTGAACGCATCGTTATCGCTACCCGTGAATCGCGCCTGGCCCTGTGGCAGGCGGAACACGTGCGCAGCCTTTTGCAGCAATTATATCCGGCCTGTCACATCGAACTCCTCGGCATGACCACGCGCGGTGACCAGATCCTCGACAAACCGCTCGCCAAGGTGGGCGGCAAGGGCTTGTTCGTCAAGGAGCTGGAAACTGCGCTGCTCGACGGTCGTGCCGACATCGCCGTGCATTCGATGAAGGACGTGCCGATGGTGCTCGCGCCCGAATTTGCGCTGGTCGCGATCGGCCCCCGCGAGCTGCCTTTGGATGCCTTCGTCTCCAACAAATTCGAGCGCCTCGAAGACCTGCCGCCGGGCGCGGTGGTCGGCACTTCCAGCCTGCGGCGCGAAGCGCAGCTGCGCGCCCAGTATCCGTATCTGGCGGTCTCGTCGTTGCGGGGCAACCTGGATACGCGGCTCAGAAAGCTCGACGAGGGCCAATACGATGCCATCATCCTCGCTGCCGCCGGGCTCAAGCGCCTCGGCCTTGGAACGCGCATCCGCTCGACGATCCCGGCCGAGTTTTCGCTGCCCGCGGCGGGACAGGGGGCGTTAGGGATCGAGGCGCTGTCCTCCCGTCCCGAGATTGCCGCTTGGCTCTCGCCCTTGAACGATCCCGCCACGGCGGCCTGCGTGCGCTCCGAACGCGCCGTCTCGCGTGCGCTGGCCGGCAGCTGCGAAGTGCCGCTCGGCGCCTTTGCCGAATTCGACGCTGGCACGCTGCGGCTGCGTGCTCTGGTGGCGACCCCCGATGGCACCCGCGTCGCGCGCGCCGAGCGCAGCGGGCCGGCGGCCGATCCGGAAGGCTTGGGTCTTGCGATCGTTGCCGATCTGCGCGCGCAGGGTGCCGATGAGATCCTCGCTGCCCTGCCGTGAACAACGCAGCGTTTGCGCCGGGCCGCCCCAAGCCAACGCGGCACGCGGCGAAGCCGCAAACCGCTTCGATAGTGATACGGAGACGCCCGTGATATCGAGCGTAGCGAGCAAGCAGGAACCCCCCGGGAGGGGGGCGAAGGGGGACGGGCAAAAGTCCGCGCTGGCAGGACGGCACATCGTCGTCACGCGCCCGGCCGGCCAGGCGGCGCATCTGGCCGAAATGCTGACCGCGCTCGGCGCTCATCCGGTGCTGTTTCCGGTGCTGGCGATCGAGGAGATCGACGATCCGACGCCGATCCTCGACGCGGCGATTCGGCTCGATGGCTACGACTGGGCGGTGTTCGTCAGCCCCAATGCCGTCGACAAGGCGCTCGCCGTGATCCTCGCCGAACGCCCCTGGCCCGCCGGCGTGCGCGTCGCCACCGTCGGCAAGAGCAGCGAACAGGCGCTGGCGGCGCATGGCATCACCGATGTCGTTGCGCCGCAGGAGCGCTTCGATTCCGAGGCATTGCTGGCGCTGCCCGAATTCGCCGCTGTCGCGGGATGCCGCGTCGTCATCTTCCGCGGCGATGGCGGGCGCGATCTGTTTGGTGACAGCTTGAAGTCCCGTGGCGCCACGGTCGATTACGTCACCTGTTACCGCCGCGTCAAACCCGCGCTCGACCCGGCGCCGCTCTTGCGCCTGTGGGAGGAAGGCCGGCTCGACGCCATCACCGTGACCAGCAGTGAGGGGCTGCGCAACCTCTGGGAGATGATCGGCAAGCTCGGTCAGAGTTGGCTAAAAAAGACGCCGACTTTCGTGCCCCACGCCCGCATCGCCGAACAGGCGCGCGCGCTCGGCTTGCATAATGTGATCCTGACCGGCCCCGCCGACGCGGGATTGCTCGCCGGTTTGACCGACTATTATTCACGCTCATGAACGATCAGACCGAGACTCCCGCCCTCACCGCCCCTCCGCCCGCTGAACGGCAGGTGGAACGACGAGCGCATCCGGAGGTGCGCAGGCCCTTGCCCTGGGCGCTGTGGCTCGCGCTGCTGGCCCTCTTGGGCCTCTTGGCGACCGGCTGGTTCGCCTGGCGTGTCGAGCAACGCGTCGAGGCGACGCGCGCAGAGCTGGCGCGGCGCCTAGCCGAGAGCGATACGCGGCTGGGCGAGGTGCTCGCCAGCGCCCGGGGCAACCGCGAGACGCTCGACGCGCTGCAGGCCAAGGTGGGCGCGCTCGAAGCGCAGCTCGCCGAGATGCAGAGCCAACAGATCGCACTGCAGACGATCTATCAGGAACTGTCGCGGAGTCGCGAAGACCGGCTGCTGGCGGAGGTCGAGCAGGCAGTGAGCATCGCTCAACAACAGCTGCAGCTCGCCGGCAACGTCGAGGCGGCGCTGATCGCCCTCTCGGGCGCCGAGGCGCGCCTGGCGCAAAGCGCCCAGCCGCAGTTCCTGCCGCTGCGCAAACTGATCAACCGCGACATCGAGCGCTTGAAGGCGCTGCCCAGTGCCGATGTCGCCGGCATCGCCCTCAAACTCGACGGCCTGATCAATGCGGTGCCGAACCTGCCGCTCGCCTTCGAGCGGCGTCCTCTGCCCGCCGCCAAGCCGCCACGTGCCCCCACGCGCCGCGCGCCCGCCGCGGCCGACGCAGCGCCGACGGCGCCTGATGCCGCTGCCGGCGCCGGAGAAACTGCCCTGGCGGCTCCCGGCTGGCAGGGCATGCTGTCTGCATGGCTGCAGGAGGTCTGGCACGAGCTGCGCCAGCTGGTGCGCATCGAACGCATCGATACGCCCGATCCCGGGCTCCTTTCGCCGCGCGAGGCGTTCTTCCTGCGCGAGAACCTGCGCCTGCGCCTGCTGTCGGCGCGTCTGGCGCTGCTCGCACGTGACGCGCATGGCTTCCGCAATGACGTGCAGCAGGCCGCCACCTGGCTCGAGCGATATTTCGATACGCGCACCCCGGTCGTGCAGGAGGCGCTCGCCACGCTACGTGGACTGGAGAAGCTCGACGTGATGCGGGCGCCGGCGGATATCAACGAGACGCTCGCCGCACTGCGCAATTTCAAGCTCGGCCGCGAGCGCGGCACGGCGAAATAGCCCGACGATGCGCACCCTGTTCTGGTTCCTGACCCTGGCGGCGCTGGCGATCGGCGTCACGCTGCTTGGCCGCCTGACCGACGGCTATGTGCTCTGGGTGCTGCCGCCCTGGCGCGTCGAGCTCTCGTTCAACCTGTTCGTCCTGCTGCAGCTGGCGATCCTGCTGGTCGTCTACCTGCTGCTGCGCCTGATCATCAACACGCTGCGTCTGCCCGGCGTCGTTGCCGCCTACCGGGCGCGGCGCGCCCGTGCCCGTCGGGAAAGGACGGCGAGTGAGATGCTGCGCCTGTTCTGGGAAGGCCGCTACAGCCAGGTGCTGAAGCTCGCCGACAAGTTCTCCCGTGAAAAAATCGGCGCTGACGGTACGGCATCGGGGCGTGGTGAAACCGTCACTGCGGGCATCGTTGCGCTGGTTGCCCTGGAGGCGGCCCACGCGCTGCACGATCCGCAGCGCAGCGCCCATTGGCAGTCGCGCGCTGCGGCGCTCGACGATGCCGGCTGGCGCACGGCGCGGCTGATGGCGGAAATGCGCATCGCGCTCGATGGCCGCGACTTCGGTGCCGCGCGCGCGGCGCTCGAACAACTCGGACCAAAGGAACGCCGGCAGGTTTCCGCACAACGCCTCGCCTTGCGCCTGGCGCAGGAGGAAGGCAACTGGGCTGAAGTGCTGCGCATCACACGCCTGCTGGAAAAGCACCATGCGCTCAATACCGAACAGGCGCGCTCGTTGCGATTGGCGGCTCAGCGTCGCCTGATCGAGGCATGTGCCGATGATCCGGCGCAACTGATGCGCCACTGGCGCGGCATGACGGCGGAGGAGCGGCGCGATGTGCAGCTGGCCCTCAAGGCGAGCCGCCTCTTGGCGGCCGCCAGCGCCTGTGCCGAATGCGCCGAACTCGTCGAAGAATTCCTCGATGAGACCTGGGAACCGGCGTTGATCAAAGACTATGCCGCCTGCCCAGGGGGAGATGTCCTCGGCCGCATCGCCCACTGCGAGAAGTGGCTCGCCGCGCATCCGCAGGATGCCGAGCTGCTCTTGGCGCTGGGCCGGCTATGCTTCAGGCATGAGCTGTGGGGCAAGGCGCAAAGCTATCTGGAGGCCGCGCTCGCCGTCACGCCGAGCTGCGAGGCGCATCTGGAGCTCGCGCGCCTGTTCGATCGTCTGGAATGGGTGGATGAGGCCAATCGCCACTATCGGGCAGCGGCAGACTGTCAGGACGCCGCCAGCCAATCGCGCGGCGGCAGAAAGTCCGTGTAGAGCTTTTCTTCCGGCGATCCCGGCTCGGGATGCCAGTCGTAGCGCCATTTGACGACCGGCGGTAGCGACATCAGGATCGCCTCGCTGCGTCCGTTTGACTGCAGACCGAACAAGGTGCCGCGGTCCCAGACCAGATTGAATTCGACATAGCGGCCGCGCCGGTAGAGCTGGAAATCGCGCTCGCGCTCGCCATAGGGGAGATTGCGGCGTTTTTCGCAGATCGGCAGATAGGCGGTCAGGAAACTATCGCCGACGCTGCGGGTGAGCGCAAAGCAGCGCTCGAATCCCCCTGCGTTCAAATCGTCGAAGAAGATGCCGCCGATGCCGCGCGGCTCGTTGCGGTGCTTGAGGAAGAAATACTCGTCGCACCATTGCTTGTAACGTGCATACAGATCGTCACCGAAAGGAGCGAGCGCGTCGTGGCAGGTGCGGTGGAAATGCACGCAGTCTTCGGCAAAGCCGTAGTAGGGGGTGAGATCCATGCCACCACCGAACCACCAGATCGGCTGCGCTGTGGGCCCTGCGCTTTCGGGAGGGTAGGCGATGAAGCAGCGCACGTTCATGTGCGAGGTCGGGCAGTAGGGATTCTGCGGGTGCAGCACCAGCGAGACGCCCAGCGCTTCCCAGCGGCGGCCGGCGAGTTCGGGGCGATGCGCGGTCGCGGAAGCGGGCAGGGCTTCCCCGGTGACGTGGGAAAAATTGACGCCGCCGCGCTCGAAGAAATTGCCTGCTTCGATCAGCATCGAGATGCCGCCGCCACCCTGCGGGCGCGTCCAGGCATCACGCCGGAAGGATTTGCCGTCGAAGGCTGCGAGGCCGGCGACGATGCGTTCCTGCAGCCCGGTGAAGAAGCCTTTGACCGCGGGTGCGTCCATCAGTGCCGGATCGCCCGAAATCCAATGTCGCGGCGGAACTGCATGCCATCGAAACGGATCGCATCGACGATCTCATAGGCGCGCTTCTGCGCGAGCTTGACCGTCTCGCCCAGCGCCGTGACGCACAATACCCGGCCGCCGGCAGTGACGATGTGCCCGTCCTTTTCCGCAGTGCCGGCATGGAACACATGGGCATCTGGCAGCGCGCGCGGCAGGCCGTGGATGATGTCGCCCTTTTTCGGCTGGTCGGGATAGCCATGGGCGGCGAGCACCACGCCGAGCGCCACGCGACGATCCCATTCCGCCTCGACCTCATCGAGCCGGCCGTCGATCGCCGCATCGACGAGGTCGACGAGGTCGCTCTTCAAGCGCAGCATGATCGGCTGCGTTTCCGGATCGCCCATGCGGCAGTTGAATTCGAGCACGCGGATCGTGCCATCCGGCCGAACCATCAGGCCGGCGTAGAGAAAGCCGGTGTAGAGCAGCCCCTCCTGTTCCATGCCGCGCAAGGTCGGCAGGATCACCTCGCGCATCGCGCGCGCGTGCACAGCGGGGGTCACGACCGGCGCCGGCGAATAGGCGCCCATGCCGCCGGTATTGGGGCCCTGGTCGTAGTCCTTCAGGCGCTTGTGATCCTGGCTGGTCGCCAGTGGCAGCGCATGATGGCCATCGGCCATGACGATGAAGCTCGCCTCCTCGCCGTCGAGGAATTCCTCGATGACGACGCGGTGTCCCGCTTCGCCCAATTTGTTGCCGGCGAGCATCTCGTCGATTGCCCGATGGGCTTCAGGAAGCGTCATCGCCACCACTACGCCCTTGCCGGCGGCCAGGCCATCGGCCTTGACGACGATCGGCGCACCTTCTTGGTCGACATAAGCGTGTGCGGCGGATGCCTCGGTGAAGGTCTGGAATTTCGCCGTCGGGATGCCATGCCGCGCCATGAAACGTTTGGCGAAATCCTTCGAGCTCTCCAGTTGCGCAGCCGCCTGGGTCGGGCCGAAGATGCGAAGGTCGGCGGCGCGGAAGGCGTCGACGATGCCGGCCGCCAGCGGCGCCTCAGGCCCGACTACGGTGGCATGAATCTGCTGGTCGCGCGCGAAGGCGACCAGATCGTGGATCGCAGTGAGCGGCAGGTTTTCCAGCCCGTCCTCGTGCGCCGTGCCGGCGTTGCCGGGGGCGACATAGACCTTCTGCACCTTGTCGGACTGCGCCAGCCGCCAAGCCAGTGCATGCTCGCGGCCACCGGAACCGATGACGAGGAGTTTCATGTTCTCAGTGCCTGAAATGGCGATAACCCGTGAATACCATCGCCACGTTCTGCTCGTCGGCCGCGGCGATCACTTCCGCGTCGCGCACCGAGCCGCCGGGCTGGATCACCGCCGTGGCGCCCGCCTGCGCCAGCACGTCGAGGCCGTCGCGGAACGGGAAGAAGGCGTCGGAGGCCACCACCGAGCCCTTGACGGTGAGGCCGTTGTTCTCGGCCTTGATCGCGGCGATGCGCGCCGAATCGACGCGGCTCATCTGTCCGGCGCCGACGCCGACCGTCATCTCGTCCTTGCAATAGACGATGGCGTTGGACTTGACGTACTTGGCGACCCGCCAGGCAAACAGCAGGTCGCGCATCTCTGCTTCCGTCGGCACACGCTTCGTCACCACCTTGAGATCGGCTCGGGTGATGCGCGCCTCGTCCGCGGTCTGCACCAACAGCCCCCCGCCGACGCGCTTGAAATCGAGCTGGCCGGCGCTCCTGCCCAGCGGCACGATGAGCACGCGCAAGTTTTGCTTGGCGGCAAACACGGCGCGCGCTTCAGGAGTGATCTCCGGTGCGATGACGACTTCGGCGAACTGGCCGGAGATCGCCTCGGCCGCCGCCTTGTCGATCGGACAGTTGAAGGCGATGATGCCGCCGAAGGCCGAGACCGGGTCGGTCTTGAAGGCGCGGCGATAGGCTTCCTCGGCCGTCTTGCCGAGCGCCACGCCGCAGGGATTGGCATGTTTGACGATCACGCAGGCGGCATTGGCGTCACGGCTATCGAAGGCCTTGACGCATTCCCAGGCGGCATCCGAGTCGGCGATGTTGTTGTAGGAGAGTTCCTTGCCTTGCAGCTGCTGATAGGAGGCAATGCTGCCGGCCACCGGCTGCGGCTCGCGGTAGAAGGCCGCCTGCTGGTGCGGATTCTCGCCATAGCGCATCGTGTCGACCTTGTCGAAAGCGAGTTGCAGGCGCTCGGGAAAGGTGCCTGGCCGGTTGTCGGCATCGAGGCTGGTGAGCCAGTTGGCGATGGCCGAGTCGTAGCGCGCGGTATGCACGAAGGCTTTCTTCGCCAGCGCGAAGCGCGTCGCGTAGGAGATCGCGCCGCCATTGGCCTTCAGTTCGGCGACGATGGCCGGATAGTCGGCCGGGTCGACGACCACCGCGCAACCGCCGTTCTCGTCGCCGTGATTCTTCGCCGCGGCGCGCACCATGGTCGGGCCGCCGATGTCGATGTTCTCGATCGCATCTTCCAGGGTGCAATCTTTCTTGGCGACGGTCTGCTGGAACGGATAGAGATTGACGACGACGAGATCGATGGTCGGGATGCCGTGCTGTTGCAAGGTCGCCTCGTGCGCGGCATTGCCGCGGATGGCGAGGATGCCCGCGTGCACCTTCGGGTGCAGGGTCTTCACGCGGCCGTCGAGCATCTCGGGGAAGCCCGTGTAGTCCGATACGTCCGTGACGGCGAGGCCGGCCTCGCGCAACAGTTTCGCGGTGCCGCCGGTGGAGAGCAGCTTGACGCCGAGGGCGGCAAGCTCGCGCGCGAAATCGACGACGCCGTGCTTGTCGGAAACGCTGATGAGTGCTTGGCTGACTTTCATGGAATTCCCCTCAAGACGATTGATCCAGCTGGTATTGGGCGAGTTTCCTTCTCAGTGTGCTGCGGCTCAAGCCGAGCATTTCCGCCGCGACGGTCTGATTGCCCCCCGCCTGTTTCATCACCACTTCGAGCATAGGCTTTTCGACGCAACCGATCACCATGTCGTAGATCGCATGCGGCGTCTCGCCGTCGAGATCACGGAAATAGCGGTTGAGGCTGCGGCGCACACAGTCGGCGATGTCGGTGCTCATGCCGCCTCCGCGTAAATCGGCTGATTGCCGGCCATCTGGCCGAGGAAGAATTCGTCGGTGGCGGCCAGTTGCGCCGTGACGCTGTCGAGCTGGTTCATTGCATGTCGAAAGCGCGCCGCCCCAGGAATGCCCTTGGTATACCAGCCGATGTGCTTGCGGGCGATCTTGATGCCGGTCTCCTCGCCATAGAAGGCGTAGAGGTCGGTGAGGTGTTCGCGCAGGATGGTGTGGATTTCATGGAAAGTCGGCGCTGGCAGGACGGCACCCGTCTTCAGGTAATGCTCGATCTCGCGGAACAGCCAGGGACGTCCCTGGGCCGCGCGGCCGATCATCACGCCATCGGCCTGTGTGTAGTCGAGCACGAACTTGGCCTTTGCGGGGGTGTCGATGTCGCCGTTGGCGATCACCGGGATGTTCACCAGCGTCTTCACCAGCGCGATGGTGTCGTATTCGGCCTGTCCCTGATACTGGTCCGCCCGCGTGCGACCGTGGATGGCGATCGCGCGCACGCCGGATTCTTCAGCGATGCGCGCGATGGTCGGCGCGTTTTTGTTGTCGCGATTCCAGCCGGTGCGGAATTTGAGCGTGACGGGCACCTCGGGCACCGCCTTGACGACGGCCTCGAGAATCCGCGCCACCAGCGGCTCGTTCTGCATCAGCGCCGAGCCGGCCATCACGTTGCAGACCTTCTTGGCCGGGCAGCCCATGTTGATGTCGATGATCTGCGCGCCGCGCTCGACGTTGTAACGCGCCGCGGCGGCGAGCATTTCGGGATCGGCGCCGGCGATCTGCACGACGATCGGCTCCACCTCGCCGGTGTGATCGGCGCGCCGGCGCGTCTTGGCGCTGCCGTAGAGCAGCGAATTCGAGGTCACCATCTCGGAAACCGCGAGTCCGGCACCGAGCCGCTTGCATAGCTGGCGGAACGGGCGGTCCGTCACCCCGGCCATCGGCGCGACGAACAGATTGTTGCGCAGCTGGAAGCCGAGGTAGTTCATGAGCGGAGGGCAGGGCAGTGGATACGGGGGAGCGGATTTTAACCCCTACCAGGCCCTTGCGCCGAACATCATGCGCCGTGCGAGGAAGCTGCGTGCCGGGGGACAGAGATCGAGTGCCAACAGGCCGGCGCCGCGCAGGTGCTTGAGCGGGCCAAAATCGTTCGAGAACAGCCGCACCAGCCCACTGGTGAATTCCACGGTGGCCAGGCGGTCGAGCCAGCGGCCGCGCGCGTAGCGTGAGAGCAGCATGGCATCACCCGGGTCAGCGGCGCCCTTGAGCGTGTCGGCGAGCTCGGCGATGTCGCGCAGCGCGAGATTGAAGCCTTGTCCGGCGACCGGGTGCAGCGTTTGCGCCGCGTTGCCGATCCAGACAGCGCGTTCGGCGATCACCTGCCGGCGCATGCGCAGGCCCAGCGGATAGACCTGGCGGGGACCGACGCCGGCAAGTTTCACCCGTGGGCCGAAACGTCTCTCGAACAGCGTGAGGAAGTCGGCATCGTTCAGCGCCGCAATGCGCTCGCTGTCGGCGGCCGGGCAGGTCAGCACGACGGCATAACCGTCGGCGAATGGCAACAGCGCGACCGGGCCTTCTGTGGTGAAGCGCTCCCAGGCGATGTCGCCGTGCGGCGTCAGTCCCTTGGCGAGACAAATCACCGCATGCTGGCCGTAGTCGCGCACGACGAGATCGGCGCCATCATCGATGCGGCCCTCGGCATGGACGGTGAGCAGGGCATCCGTGGTGGCCGGCGCCGGCGTTTCTTCGGCATAGTCGATGCCGACGCGGCTGATGGCCGCATCGAGCGCGGTGGCGAGCTGCCCGGCAGAGAGCACATAGCCCAGCGCCGGCACGCCCTCCTCATCGGCGCTGATGAGCGTGCGGCCCAAGCCGCCGGCATGCGAGACGTGGATGGTCGCGATCGGCGTATGCGGGATGTCCAGCCAGACGCCCAGCGCTTCGAGAATCAGCCGCGAGCCATGCGAGAGGGCGAGGATGCGGGCATCGAGCTTCGCCGCGCCGCGCGGACGGATATCGACGATGCGGCTGCCCACGCCATTACGAAAGAGGGCGAGGGCGAGCGCCATGCCGGCCGGTCCGCCGCCGATGATCAGGACGGGCGCGTTCATCGTTTCATCTCCGCCTCGATTGCGGCGATGGTCTTCGGCGCATCGCACGAGAGCACTTCACAGCCATGCGCCGTGACCAGCACGTCGTCCTCGATGCGGATGCCGATGTCGTGGAAGGCTGCTGGCACATCGTCGGCGGCTCGCACATAGAGACCCGGCTCGACGGTGAGCGTCATTCCCGCTTGGAGTGTCGTCCAGGTTTCGTTCTGTCGATATTCGCCGGCGTCATGCACGTCCAGCCCCAGCCAATGGCCGGTACGGTGCATGTAGAAGCGCTTGTAGGCTTCCGATTCGATGAGGCCATCCCGACTGCCGACGAGCAGTTTGAGGTCGATCATGCCCTGCACCAGCACGCGCAGCGCCGCCTCGTGGGGGGCAAGAAAGCCCACCCCGGGTTTGACCGCCGCGATCGCCGCGGTCTGCGCGTCGAGCACCAGCTGATAGAGGTCGGCCTGCGGGCCGCTGAAGCGGCCATTGACCGGAAAGCTGCGCGTGATGTCGCTGGCGTAGCCGTCGAGTTCGCAGCCGGCATCGATCAGGATCAGCTTGCCATCTTCGAGCGGTTGGTTGTTGGCGACATAGTGCAGGATGCAGGCGTTCGCGCCGCCGGCGACGATCGGCGGATAGGCCGGCGCCTGACAGCCATGGCGGCGAAACTCGTGCAGGAACTCGGCCTCGATCTCGTATTCGTATTTGCCGGGAGCAGTGGCGAGCATCGCGCGCCGGTGAGCGCTGGCGGCGATTTGCGCGGCACGGCGCATCAGCGTGATCTCGTGGTCGTCCTTGACGAGGCGCATCGCGTCGAGCACGGCGCGCACATCATGCGTGACGCTCGGTGCGCGCTTGCCGGCACGCGTTTGCGCCCGCACGGCATTCATCGCCTTGACGATGCGGGCATCCCAATCGGCATCGTGGCCGAGCGAATACCACAACGCCGGCTGGTCGGCCAAAAGGTCGGGGAGTTTTGCCTCGAACTCGGCGATCGAATGGGCGGCATCGAAAGCGAAGATTTCGCGCGCTGCTGCCGGGCCGTAGCGGAAGCCGTCCCAGATCTCCTTCTCCGCATCCTTTTCGCGACAGAACAGGATGGCCTGCGGCGACGGGCCGGCGATCAGCGCAAGCACCGCTTCGGGCTCCGGAAAACCGGTCAGGTAATGAAAGTAACTGTCGGCGCGGTAGGGATAGGTCGTGTCGCGATTGCGGATGCGTTCCGGGGCAGTGGGGATGATGGCCACACCGCCGCCGGCGGCCGCCATGTGGTCGAGCAGGCGCAAACGACGGTTGCGGAAGGGAAGGGGATCCATCGGAAAATGCTAGCACGCATGTCGCAGGTCGATGTCCAGCGCAGTGAGGCGCTCGGGTGTGCCGACATCGACCCAGCGGCCGCGGTGGTGTTCGCCACTGACTTGCCCGGCGGCGATGGCGTCATGGAGCAAGGGCGCCAGCGGGGCGATCGTGCCGCGCGGGATGTCGGCGAACAGTTCCGGGCGGAAGATGCCGATGCCGCCGTAGGTCAGCCTCGGTGCCGTCCTGCCAGCGCCGAGTTTGGCACCGTCGAAGGCGAAGTCGCCGTGCGGATGATGCGGTGGGTTGTCGACCAGCACGAGGTGGGCGAGTCGATCCTCTGCCAGCGCACCGCGGGCGCGGTTGAAATCCCAGTCGCAGAAGATGTCGCCATTGACGACGAGAAACGGGGCATGGCCCAGAAGCGGCAGCGCATTGGCGATGCCGCCCGCCGTCTCCAGTGCGCCGGCGGGCTCGGCGGAGTAATGGATCGTCACATTCCAGGCATCGCCATCGCCGAGCAAGGCTTCGATCTCATCGCCGAGATGGGCGTGGTTGATGACGATGTCCCGAAAGCCGGCGCGCGCCAGGCGCTCGAGATGCCAGACGATCAGCGGCTTGCCGGCCACCGGCAGCAAGGGTTTCGGCGTTCGGTCGGTGAGCGGCCGCATGCGTTCGCCGCGGCCGGCGGCAAGAATCATCACTTTCAAAACGTATACCCCACCTGAATCTGTCGGTTTTCGAGTTTGTCGATCAGGCGCAGCAGCCCAGTCAGCTCGCCATATCGCTCGCAGGCGCGGCGCAGATAGCGCGCGACGCGCGGCATGTCCTTGAGGTAGCCCGCTTTGCCATCGCGGTGGTAAAGGCGCGCAAAGATGCCGAGCACCTTGAGATGCCGCTGCACCCCCATCCACTCGTAGTCGCGGAAGAATTCGCCGAAGTCGGCGCGCACCGGCAAGCCCGCACGCTTCGCCTTTTCCCAGTAGCGCGCCAGCCAGTCGAGGGTCTGCTCCTCGGGCCAGTCGACATAGGCGTCCTTGAAGAGCGAAACGAGGTCGTAGCTGATCGGGCCGAAGACGGCGTCCTGGAAATCGATCACCCCGGGGCGCGCGCCGTCGACCATCAGATTGCGCGAGTGGTAATCGCGATGCACGAATACGCTGGGCTCGGCGAGATTGACGGCGAGGATTTTCTCGAACACCGCCTCGAGCATGTTCCGCTCGGCGGAATCGAGTTCGACGGCGAGATGCCGCGCGACATACCATTCGGGAAACAGATCGAGCTCGCGTTTGAGCAGCGTGCGATCATAGGCCGGTAACGCGTCGGGACGGCTCGCGCGCTGGATGTCGAGCAGTGTCTCGAGCGCGGCACGGTAGAGGAAATCGGCATCGGCGCCTGCCGCCAATGCAGCGAGATAGGTGGTCGAACCCAGATCGGCGATGAGCAGAAAGCCTCGTGCCAGATCCTCTGCCAGTACTTCGGGCACATGCGCGCCGGCAGCGCGAAACAGCCGCTGGACGTGTAGCCACGGACGCACGTCCTCATGCGCGGGCGGCGCATCCATGACGATGTAGGTGGCGCCATCGTCCAGGGTGACGCGAAAATAGCGGCGGAAGCTGGCGTCGGCCGAGGCCGGCGCGAGCGTGAAACGCCGCCCGGTGAAATGCTCGGCCAGCCAGTCCTCGATCGCTTCGATCCGCTCCACGCAATCCCTTCCAGCGCAAGGTAGAATCGCTCGATTCTAACATCGGCATGCAATGCGCCTGGCGCCGCTGGCGCTGACGACGACCAACGATTGCGATGACGTTCGATAGGAAAGGATGGAGGCGGGCGGGCTGGGCCATGAGTGGGCTCACGCTCGCGCTCGCCGGGATGCCTGCCATCGCGGCCGTCGGTCTGCCGCCCTTGCGCGTCGATCCGGCGCTCCTGGGTGGCGCGCCTGCGCCTGCCAAGCCCGCGCCCGACAAATCCATTGCGCAACCGGCAACCCCGGCGCCTTCACCATCCGCCGTGCCGATGTCCCCGGCCTCAGCCGCGCCAGCGGCTGCCCCTGCGCTTCTCGCGCCTGCCGCGCCCGTGGCGGAACCGTCCACCCGCGCCGCCGAGGGGCCCGCATCGGCCGGCATGGCGCCCGCCCAGGCTGGCAGCGTGCCGCGGCTGCCGACGACGCCCTTTTCCCGCACCGACAAGACTGCCGCGCCGACCACGGTCACCGCCGACCGGATCGAGGGCATCAATGAGCAGGAAGTCGTGGCCGAGGGCAATGTGCTGGTCGAGCGGGGCGGCGATACGCTGCGCGCCGATCGCCTCGTCTATCGGCAGCTCGATGACGAGGTCGAGGCCACCGGTAACGTGCGTCTTACCTCACCCAACACGACGATGAACGGCCCGCGGCTCAAGATGCGTCTCGAAGCGAGCACCGGCGAGTTCGAGAAACCGGAATACACGATCCGCCATCCCCGTCCGCCGGTACCGGAGCCGGCGCTGACATTGCTGGGACTGCCGGCGATGGACGAGAGCGGCAACGTGGTCGTGCAATCGGGCCGCATGCTCCAGCGTCCGCCGGTGACCGGCAGTGGCAGCGCGGCGCAGCTCGAGTTCCGCGGCAAGGATCAGTACCGGCTCTCGGAAGCCACCTTCAGCACTTGCGCGCCGGGCAAGCGCGACTGGGAAATCTATGTCGATACGCTGGACCTCGACTATGTGCACGAAGAGGGGAGCGGACGCCATGCGACGGTGCGCTTCAAGGATGTGCCGCTGCTTTATCTGCCCTGGATGAATTTTTCGCTCAATAACCAGAGGAAGAGCGGCTTTCTACCGCCGACGGTCGGTTCGACCAGCAAGAGTGGTTTCGAAGTGGCCGCGCCGTGGTACTGGAACATCGCGCCGAACATGGACGCGACGCTCACGCCGCGTCTGATGACGCGCCGCGGCGTGCAGCTGAACGGCGAGTTCCGCTACCTGCTCGACACCGAAGCGAACCGCACCCAGGCGGGCATGCCCGACAAGGGCCAGGTGCGCATCGAATATCTGCCCGGCGACCGCTTGGCCGAGCGCGACCGCTACGGCTTCGCGCTGATCCACACCCAGACCCTGGGCAACGGCTTTTCCGCCGCGCTGAACCTCAACGGCGTTTCCGATGACAACTATTTCAGCGACCTGTCGACGCGCGTCTCACAGGTCTCGCAGGGCAATCTGTTGCGCCAGGGGGTGCTGAACTACGCCGGCCCGTGGTATGCCGCCTCGCTCAATCTGCAGGGCTTCCAGACCCTGCAGAATCTCGCCAAGCCCTACCAGCGCCTGCCCCAGCTCACGGGCAGCGCCTTCCGTTACGACCTGCCGTTCGGTCTCGCGTTCAACCTGAATGCGGAATATGTGAATTTCGATCATCCGACCAATGTGCTCGGCAAGCGCACCATCGTCTATCCGCAATTGTCCTGGCCGCTGGCCACATCCGCGCTCTCGCTGACGCCGAAGATCGGCGTGCATGTGACCCACTACGAGCTCGCGGGTCTCGACCGCCCCGCGGCGGCGGCCTGGAGCGCCGTGCCGGCCAGCCAGAACCGGGCTCTACCGATCTTCAGTCTCGACGGCAGCGCGGTGCTGGAGCGCAACACGGACTGGTTCGGCAAGACGCTGCTACAGACGCTCGAACCACGCGCCTATTACGTGTTCGTGCCCAAGCGCGACCAGAACCAGATCCCGGTGTTCGACAGCGGCATCGCCGACTTCAATTTCGCCCAGATGTTTTCCGAAAACCGCTATGCCGGCGGCGACCGTATCGGCGATGCCAACGAGCTGACGCTCGCCGTCACCTCACGGCTGATCGACCCGAGAAGCGGTGCCGATCTGTTGCGCGCGACGGTGGGCACGCGTCATTACTTCACCGACCAGTCCGTGACGCTGCCGGGGGAAAAGGCCCGCACCGACCGCGCCGCCGACATCCTCGCCACGCTCGCCGGCCAGATTTGGCCGCGCACCTATGCCGACATCGGCTGGCAATACAATCCGCGCGATGGGCGTACCGAACGCCTGAATCTCGGCGGACGCTACCGACCCGAGGCGGGCAAGGTGCTCAACGTCACCTACCGCTACAGCCGAGATCTGCTCGGTCAGATCGACGTCTCGGCGCAATGGCCGTTGTTCGGCGGCTGGCATGGGGTGGGGCGCTACAATTATTCGACCAAGGAGCGGCGCGTCATCGAAACCATCGGCGGCCTCGAGTACGAGGCCGGCTGCTGGGTCGGGCGCTTCGTCGTGCAGCGTCTGGCGACCATCGCCGATCAGCCGACCACGGCGCTGTTCTTCCAGCTCGAATTGAACGATTTTTCGCGCATCGGCTCGAACCCGCTGCAACTCCTGCGCCGCAGCATCCCGGGCTATGGCGTGATCAACCAGCCGACCGCGGACCCGGTGTTTGCCGAGAATTAAAATTTATGAAACCTGCATCCCTGTTCGCCCTGCTGGTATTGCTGCCGCTGCTGGCATTCGCCCAACCACGCCAGCCGATCGCGCTCGATCGCGTCGTCGCCGTCGTCAATGACGAGGCGATCACCCTCAACGAGTTGCGCGACCGCCTAAGCGCCGTCACCCGTCAGCTGCGCGCGCGCGGCACACCGCTGCCGCCGCCGGAGGTGCTCGAAAAGCAGATCCTCGAACGCCTGATCGTCGATCGTCTGCAGCTGCAGTTCGCCAAGGAAACGGGCCTGCGCATCGCCGATGCCGAGCTCGATGGCGCATTGCGCCGCATCGCCCAAAACAACCGCCTGTCGCTTGCCGAGTTCCGTGCCGCACTGGAAAGGGATGGCATCGACTGGCAACGCTTTCGTGAGGACATCCGCGGCGAGATGATCATCGCCCGCCTGCGTGAGCGCGAGGTCGACAGCCGCATCGTCGTTTCCGACGGCGAGATCGATAATTACCTGGCCCATCCCGAACAGGCGGACCAGAACGCGCTCGTCACCCTCGGCCACATCATCATCCGCGTGCCCGAGCAGATCGACGCGACGCGTCTGGCGCAATTGCGCAACCGCGCCGAAGAGGCGCTCGCCCGCATCAAGGCCGGACAGGATTTCAGCCAGGTGGCGGCGAGCTACTCCGAAGCGCCCGACGCCCTGGCCGGCGGCATCCTCGAACCGCGGCCCGCCGATCGTCTGCCGACGCTGTATGCCGAGGCGATCGCCAAACTGCAACCCGGCGAGGTCAGCGACATCCTGAGGAGCCCGGCCGGCTTTCACATCGTCAAGCTGATCGAGCGCAAGGGCGGCAGCGTCGGCGAGGGGCTGATCCGCCAGACGCATGCGCGGCACATCCTGATCAAGGTCAATGAGCTCACCTCGTCCGACGAGGCACGTCACAAACTCGTCGGTCTCAAGGAACGCCTCGACCATGGCGCCGACTTCGCCGAGCTGGCACGGCTGTATTCCAACGATCTCTCGGCGGCGAAGGGTGGCGATCTCGGCTGGCTCTATCCGGGCGATACCGTGCCGGAGTTCGAGCGGGCGATGGATGCGCTGCAAGTCGGCGAAGTCAGCCAACCGGTGCAATCGCCGTTCGGCTGGCACCTGATCCAGGTGCTGGAACGCAAGAATGCCGCAGTGGGCGACGAGCGCCGGCGCATCCTGGCGCGCCAGGCGTTGCGCGAGCGCAAGTCCGACGAGGCCTACGAGGACTGGTTGCGCCAGCTGCGCGACCGTGCCTATGTCGAATACCGGCTCGAAGACAGATAAACCGGTCATCGCCGTGACCAGCGGCGAGCCGGCCGGCATCGGCCCGGACATCTGTCTGGCGCTGGCCGACCGTTCGTTCGAGGCACGGCTCGTCGTGCTCGGCGATCGCGATCTTTTCGAACAGCGCGCGCGCCAGCTGGGGCGCGCGATCGGCGCGCTCGAGATTCGCCACATCCCGCTCAAAAAACCGGCGCTGGCGGGACGGCTCGATCCGGCCAATGCGCGTTACGTGCTCGACCTGATCGACGCCGCGCTCGAGGGCTGCAGGAACGGCGAGTATGCGGCGCTGGTCACCGCGCCGGTGCACAAAGGCGTCATCAACGACGCCGGCATTTCATTCACTGGGCATACCGAATATCTCGCCGAAAAGACCGGCACTCCGCGCGTCGTGATGATGCTCGCCGGGGGCGGCCTGCGCGTCGCGCTGGCGACGACCCATCTGCCGCTGAAAGACGTGCCCGCAGCGATCACGCCCCCCGAGCTCGAAACGACGATCCGTATCCTGCACGCGGATTTGCAAACCAAGTTCGGCATCGCTCGACCGCGCATCCTCGTCGCTGGACTCAACCCGCACGCCGGTGAGGGGGGACATCTGGGCCGCGAGGAGATCGAAGCCATCACCCCGGTGCTCGACAAGCTGCGCGGCGAGGGCATGGACCTCGTCGGCCCCTTGCCGGCCGACACGCTATTCACCAAGAACGTGCTCGCCGGCGCCGATGCAGAGCTGGCGATGTATCACGACCAGGGCCTGGCGGTGCTCAAATACGCCGCCTTCGACGCAGGCATCAATGTGACGCTGGGCCTGCCGATCATCCGCACCTCGGTCGATCACGGCACGGCGCTGGATCTCGCCGGCAGCGGGAAAGCCTCGCCGACCAGCCTGTTTGCGGCGGTCGATGCGGCGATCGCAATGTGCCGGCGCCGTTCATGAAAGCGCACCTGCCGAGGAAGCGCTTCGGGCAGCATTTCCTCGTCTCGCCCGGCATCATCCGCAAGATCATCGCCGCGATCGCGCCCCAGCCGGGCGATACCGTCGTCGAGATCGGCCCGGGCCTGGGCGCGCTGACCGAACCTTTGCTTGAACACGTCGACCACCTGCACGTCGTCGAGATCGACCGCGACCTGATCATTCGGCTGCGGACGCGCTTTCCACCCGAACGGCTGACGATCCATGAAGGCGATGCATTGCAATTCGATTTCGGTTCCCTGAAGGGCGAGGGACCGCTGAAGATCGTCGGCAACCTGCCTTACAACATCTCGAGTCCCTTGCTGTTCCATTTGACGCGATTCGCCGACCGGATCGCCGAAATGCATTTCATGTTGCAGAAGGAAGTCGTCGACCGGATGGTCGCCGAGCCGGGAACGGGCGCTTATGGGCGGCTGTCGGTGATGCTGCAATACCGCTTCTACATGGAGCGGCTGTTCATCGTGCCGCCGGGCGCGTTCGATCCGGCGCCGAAGGTCGACTCGGCCGTGGTGCGCATGATCCCACGCAAACTCGGCGCTGGCGGGACGGCACGAGACGAAACCCTGTTTTCCCGGCTCGTGACGGCGGCATTTTCCCAGCGGCGCAAGATGCTGCGCAACACGCTGAGGGAATTCGGCGGCGAGACTTTGCTCGCCGCGCAGGGCATCGCGCCGACGGCGCGGGCAGAGGAACTGTCCGTCGCCGATTATGTGCGGCTGGCCAACGCGCTGGCAGCTCAATGAAAAACGCCCGGGGGAGGCGAAACCCCGGGCGTTGATCGTGGTGCGAGCCGATCAGTCCGCTTGCTTGCGCAGGAAGGCAGGGATATCGATGTTGCTGAGCCCCACGTCGGCCATGTCGCGGGCGCGGTTGTCGCGATGGCCGCGCGGATTCGGTGTGAAGAAGTCGTCGAGACTGCCGGCCGGCGTATTGCTGCCGGCGATGTTCATCACTCCGGCCGCGGGTTCGATCATCGCTGGCGAGGGCGGCAGATCGTAGGTGCCGGTGCGCTGGCCGCGGCCTTCGCCATAGACCAGTTTCGGCTGCGCCTTGGCCTTGGTGCCGAGGCCGGTGGCCACCACGGTGACGCGCAGCCGATCTTCCATCGCATCGTCGAACACCGCGCCGCAGATCACCGTGGCCTCCGGCGCCGTGTAATTGTGGATGGTGGCCATCACTTCCTGATACTCCTTGAGGCCGAGCGAGCTGCTGGCAGTGATATTGACCAGCACGCCCTTGGCGCCGGAAAGCTCGATGCCTTCGAGCAAGGGGCTGGCGACCGCCTGTTCGGCGGCCAGGCGCGCGCGATCGACGCCGGCGGCGGTGGCCGAGCCCATCATCGCCTTGCCCATTTCGCCCATCACGGTGCGCACGTCCTCGAAATCGACGTTGACCAGGCCCGGCACGTTGATGATCTCGGAGATGCCGCCGACGGCATTCTTCAACACGTCGTCGGCGGCCTTGAAGGCATCCAGCATGCTGACCTCCTCGCCGAGGACTTCCATCAGTTTTTCGTTGAGGATGACGATCAGCGAGTCGACATGCTGCGAGAGTTCGGCGATGCCTTCTTCGGCGACCTTGCCGCGCCGCCCTTCGAAGCTGAACGGTTTGGTGACCACCGCCACGGTGAGGATGCCCAGCTCGCGTGCCACTTCGGCGATCACTGGCGCGGCGCCGGTGCCGGTGCCGCCGCCCATGCCGGCGGTGATGAAGCACATGTGCGCACCGGCGAGCATCTCGGCGATGCGCTCGCGCTCGGTTTGCGCGTGCTGGCGTGCGCGCTCCGGTTTGCCGCCGGCGCCCAGCCCCGGGCCGAGCTGCAGCTTGACGCCGGCCGAGGAAGTTTTCAGCGCCTGCGCGTCGGTGTTTGCGCAGATGAATTCCACGCCGCCGACGCCCTCGCGGATCATGTGTTCGACGGCATTGCCGCCGGCGCCGCCGACGCCGATCACCTTGATGATGGTGTCGTTTGCTTCTCGATCGATGATTTCGAACATTTCGCCTCTCCTGTCGTTGCCAATGCGTTACCGAAAAATCACAGATTGCGGGCAAACCAGGCGCGCATGCGCCCGAACACCTGCCCGAGAGTCAAAGGGGGTTCCTTGCCGCCGCGCTGCCGCTGTGCCAGACCCTCCAGCAACAGCCCCATCGCGGTGGCATAGCGCGGATTTCTCACGAAATCGGCCAGCGGCCCGTCGTAACTCGGCACGCCGACCTTCACCGTGTTGTGGAAGATTTCCTCGCCGAGTTCGGCCATGCCCGGCATCTGCGCGGCGCCGCCGGTGAGCACGATGCCGGCGCGTAGCAGGCGTGCATAGCCGCTTTTGATCAGCTCCTCCTGCACCTTCTGGAAGATCTCCTCGACGCGCGGCTGGATGAAGCCGGCCAGCGTCGCGCGCGACAGTGTCGTCGCCGGACGGTCGCCGACCCCCGGTACTTCGAGCATTTCCTCCGGATCGGCGAACTGGGAGAGCGCCACGCCGTAGCGCAGCTTGATCTCTTCGGCATCCTGGGTCGAGGTGCGCAGCGCGATGGCGATGTCATTGGTGATCTGGTCGCCGGCGATCGGGATCACCGCGGTGTGGCGGATCGCCCCCTGGCTGAACACGGCGACATCGGTGGTGCCGCCGCCGATGTCCACGAGGCAGACGCCGACATCCTTCTCGTCGTCGGTGAGCACGGCATTGCCCGAAGCGAGCGGCTGCAGCACCAGATCGACCACTTCCAGGCCGCAGCGGCGCACGCACTTGACGATGTTCTGCACCGCGGTGACCGCGCCGGTGACCAGATGCACCTTCACTTCGAGGCGGCGGGCGTCCATGCCGATCGGTTCCTTGACGCCATCCTGGCCGTCGACGATGAATTCCTGCACCAGCGTGTGCAGGATCTGGTCGTCGGCCGAGATCGGCGTGGCATTCGCCGCCTCGATGGCGCGCGCGACGTCGTATTGCGTGACCTCGCGATCCTTCACCACCGTCATGCCGTTGGAATCCTTGCTCTTGATGTGGCTGCCGGCGATGCCGGTATACACTTCCTTGATCTTGCAGCCGGCGACCATCTGCACCTCGGCGATCGCCTTCGAGATGTTGTTGACGGTGGCCTCGATATTGACCACCACACCCTTCCTGAGACCGCGCGATTCCTGGGTGTCCTGCGTGCCGAGACCGAGGATGGCAAGCTGCCCCTCGTCATTCACTTCGGCGACGATGGCGACGATCTTCGAGGTGCCGATGTCGAGACCGGCGATCAGTTCGCGATTCTTGTCCTTGCTCATGACTGCTTCCCTGCCTTTACCGGAGGCAGTGGCTCGACCGGGCGCCCGGCGCCGGTGAGCACGAAACCGTTCGGGTAACGCATGTCGGCGCCACGGATGTTGCCGAAATGCGCCTTGATGTCTGGATAGTGGGCGACGAAGCGCGCCAGCCGTGCGTTGAGTGGCTGACGTTCTTCGTCGCGGCCCAGTTCGATCGCCACGCCGTCGTCGAGCTCGAGATGCCAGGCGCGACGCGGCGAGAGAGTGAGCGCGGTGACATGCCGGCCCAGCGGCGCGAGCTGGTCGTCGAATGCGGCCTGGCGCTGGAGGATTTCGGCGGCCGTATCCGGCGGACCGCTGAGCAGCGGCAGAGGAGACCCATCCTCGGGCGGCTCGGCATCGAACACCTCGCCGAATGTGTTGACCAGTCCTTTCTCGCCGTTCAGGTGGCGCCACTGCGCCACGGCCTCGTGCTCTTCGAGCGTCACCGTGAGGCCATCCGGCCATTGCCGGCGCACCGCGGCGCGCCGCACCCAGGGCAGCGCCTCGATGCCCGCCTGTATTGCGGCGAGATCGACGGTGAAGAAATTGCCGCTGACCGTGGTGCGCACTGCATGGGCGATCTGCGCCGGGCTGACATGCTGCGGGGGCGAGGCGAGTACCACTTCGCGGAGCGGAAACGCCGGCAGGCGCTGCAGGCCGATCAGCGCCGCCCAGCCCAGACCGACGATGCCCAGTGCGAACAGCACGTCGGCGATCAGATCGAGCAGCGCCGGCTGATGCCACAGCCCGGCCGGCTCGGCAGGCGCGTTGCGCGGTTTGCCGCGTGTGCTAGCCACAGCGCGCCTCCGCCAGGATCGTCAGCACCAGGGCGGTGAAATCGATGCCGGCAGCCTTGGCCGCCATCGGCACCAGCGAATGGCTGGTCATACCGGGTGCGGTGTTCATTTCCAGCAGGCGGAAACTGCCGTCATCGCGCAGGATCAGATCGGCGCGTCCCCAGCCGCGACAGCCGAGGGCGTCGAATGCCGCCAGCACCGTGCGGGCGATCTCGGCTTCTTTGGCGGCATCGATGCCGGCCGGGCAGTGATACTTCACGACATCGGTGAAATACTTGTTCTGGTAGTCGTAGCGGCCTTCGGGCGCCTCGATCCGCACCAGCGGCAGTACCCGCTCTCCGAGAACGGCAGCGGTGAGCTCGGTGCCGGCGACGAATTCCTCGGCCATGACTTCCTCGTGACGGCCATCGGGCAAGGTCGCGGCAGCGGCGAAGGCAGCGGCGAATTCTTCCGCGCGCATCACCTTCGTGACACCGATCGAAGAACCTTCGCGCACCGGCTTTATGATCAGCGGCAGCCCGAGCTCGGCAATCACGGCGGGCCCTTCATTGCCCGCAGTGACGAGACGCGAGCGCGGCACCGGCAGGCCGCAGGCCTGCCAGAGCAAGGTCGTGCGGCGCTTGTCCATCGCCAGCGCCGAGGCGAGCACGCCGCTGCCGGTATAGGGGATCTTCAGCAGATCGAGTGCGGCTTGCACCGTGCCGTTTTCGCCCGCCCCGCCGTGCAGGACGATGAAGGCGCGCTCCGGCCGCTGTTCGGCGAGCGTCCAGATCGGCTGCTTGGCCGGATCGAAGGCATAGGCATCGACACCGGCGGCGAGCAGCGCCTCGAGCACCGCCTTACCCGAGATCAGCGAGATCTCGCGCTCGGCGGAATCGCCGCCCATCAACACCGCCACCTTACCAAACCTGCCTGCCATCAGCATCTTGCTCCGAGAATGCGCACCTCGCGCACCAGTGTCACGCCGAACTTTTCCTGCACTTCGGCCTGAATGCGGCCGATTAAGCTTTCTATCGCGGAAGCGCTGGCCACGCCCCCCGGATTAACGATGAAATTCGCATGCTTTTCGGACACCCTTGCGCCGCCGAGCTCCAGACCCTTCAGGCCAGCGGCTTCGATCAGGCGTGCGGCGTGGTCGCCCGGCGGGTTTCTGAACACCGAGCCGGCATTCGGCAGCTGCAAGGGCTGGGTCGCGACACGGCGGGCGAGCAGCTCGCGGATCCTCGCGCGCGCCACTGCGGCGTCCCCGGCGGGGAAGCGCAGCCAGGCGGCGGCGAAGATTTCGTCGCTGGCCTGTTTCAAGCCGCAATGCCGGTAACCGAGCGCGAAATCCGCCGGCGTGCGCTCGATCGTTTCGCCCTTGCGGTTCAGCATGCACACGCGGTCGACGAACTGCCAGATTTCACTGCCGTAGCAGCCGGCGTTCATCGCCAGTGCGCCGCCGATCGTGCCGGGAATGCCGGCGAGGAACTCGGCGCCGGCGAAGCCGTGGGTGGCGGCGAAGCGCGCCAGCTTCGGTGCGGCGACCCCGGCCTCGACATAGATCGAGCCGTCAGCCGTCAGACGCAGGGCCTTCAGCGCGCCGTGGGTGAAGATCGCCGTGCCGTCAAAGCCGCCATCGCGGATCAACAGGTTCGATCCCAGCCCTACCATCAGCAGCGGCTCGTCGCAACGCAGCCCGGCCAGGAAGTGGGCGAGATCTTCGAGGTCGTGCGGAAAGCAGGCCTTGGCGACGCGGCCGCCGGCGCGCCAGGTGACGTGTTTGGCCATCGGCTCACTGGCTCGCAGTTCCATCAGCCTTGCACCAATTTGGCGGGCACCGCGCCGATCGAGCCGGCGCCCAGCGTGATCACGACATCGCCATCGCGCGCGCAAGCGAGGATGGACTGCGGCATGGTGTTGATGTCTTCGACGAACAGCGGTTCGACCTTGCCGGCGACGCGCAAGGCACGCGCCAGCGCACGGCCGTCGGCGGCGACGATCGGCGCCTCGCCGGCCGCATAGACCTCGGTGAGCAGCACGGCATCGGCCTCCGAGAGCACCCGGACGAAATCCTCGAAGCAATCGCGCGTGCGCGTGTAGCGGTGCGGCTGGAAGGCGACGACGATGCGCCGGCCGGGAAACGCGCCGCGCGCGGCGGCGAGCGTGGCGGCCATTTCGGTCGGGTGGTGGCCATAGTCGTCGATCAGCGTGAAGCTGCCGCCGCCGGGGAGAGCCACCTCGCCGTAGCGCTGGAAGCGTCGCCCGACGCCGGTGAATTCGGCCAGTGCCTTGAGGATTGCCGTGTCGCCAGCGCCGACTTCGGTGGCCACCGCGATCGCGGCGAGCGCATTGCGGACGTTGTGTTCACCGGGCAGGTTCAGTGTCACCGCCAGGCGCGAGACCGCGCCATTGCGGCGTATGCAATCGAAATGCATGCGGGCGCCCTCCGCACGCACGTTCTCGGCGCGGATGTTGGCGTCAGGACTGAAGCCATAGGTGACCACCTGCTTGGCGACGCGCGGCAGGATGGCGCGCACATGCGGATCGTCGATGCACAGCACCGCGACGCCATAGAACGGCAGACGATGCAGGAAATCGACGAAAGCCTGCTCGAGTCGGCCGAAATCGTGGCCGTAGGTGTCCATGTGGTCGGCATCGATGTTGGTCACCACCGCGATCACCGGCGAGAGATAGAGGAAGGAGGCGTCCGATTCGTCCGCTTCGGCGACGAGGAACTCGCCGCTGCCGAGGCGCGCATTCGCGCCGGCCGAATTGAGCCGGCCGCCGATGACGAAAGTCGGATCGAGGCCGGCCTCGGCCAGACAGCTCGCGGTGAGGCTGGTGGTCGTCGTCTTGCCGTGTGTGCCGGCGATCGCGATGCCCTGTTTCAAGCGCATCAGCTCGGCGAGCATCTGGGCGCGCGGCACGACCGGAATGTGATTTTGCCGTGCGGCAACGACTTCCGGATTGTCGTCCTTGACCGCACTCGAGACCACCACCGCATCCGCGCCGGCGATGTTCTCGGCGGCATGGCCGATGGCGATGCGCACGCCGAGCTCCTGCAAACGACACGTCACCGCCGAGGAGGCGAGATCGGAACCGCTCACCTCGAAACCCTGGTTGGCGAGCACCTCGGCGATGCCCGACATGCCAGCCCCGCCGATGCCGACGAAGTGGATGCGTCTGACCTTGTGTTTCATTTGCAGACCTCTTCACAGGTGGCCGCCACGGCGGCGGTTGCTTCGGGCATCGCCAGCGCGCGCGCCTTCTCCGCCATCTCGATCAGTTGCGGGCGTTTCAGAGCGCGGATCAGCGCGAGGCGCTCCGGCGTCAGCTCGCTCTGGGGCAGCAGGATCGCCGCACCCGCCTGGGCGAGGAAGCGCGCGTTCGCGGTCTGATGGTCGTCGACCGCATGCGGGAAAGGCACCAGGATGCTCGCCACGCCCGCGGCGGCAAGCTCGGCGATCGTCGCCGCGCCGGCGCGGCAGATCACCAGGTCCGCCCATTCATAGGCGCCCGCCATGTCGGCGATGAAGGCCACGGTGTGTGCATGGACGCCGGCGGCGGCATAGGCGGCGCGCAACGCGTCGAGATGCTTTTCGCCCGACTGATGCACGACCTCGGGACGTTCGTCCTCCGGCAACAATGCGAGGGCCTTCGGCACGGTTTCGTTGAGCGCCGCAGCGCCGAGGCTGCCGCCGAGCACCAGCACTTGCAGCCGGCCGCTGCGCGCGCCATAGCGCTCGGCGGGCGGTGGCAACGCGGCGATCTCCGGCCGTACCGGATTGCCGACCCAGCGGCCTTTCCTGAATGTATCGGGAAAACCGGTCAGCACGCGATCGGCGACATGGGCGAGCACTTTGTTGGCCAAGCCGGGGATCGAATTCTGCTCGTGCAGCACCAGCGGGATGCCGCGCAGGCTGGCCATCATCCCGCCGGGAAAGCTGATGAAGCCGCCCATGCCCAGCACGACGTCCGGACGAATCTTTCCAAAGGCGCGCCAGGCCTGCCAGAAGGCGGTGAGCAGGTTGAAGGGCAGCAGCAGCTGGCGCTTGAGCCCCTTGCCGCGCAAGGCGGAAAAGCGCACCCAGGCCATTTCGTAATGACGCGGCGGCACGAGCTTCGCCTCCATGCCATCCGGGTTGCCCATCCAGACCACTTTCCAGCCGGCATCGCGCAACCGGTCGGCGACCGCGAGACCGGGCATGATGTGACCGCCGGTGCCTCCCGCCATGATGACGATGGTCTTCATGCTGCCGCCGGGCTGCCCCAAGGCAGCATGCGCCCCCCTGTGGGGGGCAGCGAGTTGGTTTTACGAGCGTGGGGGGCCATTATTTTCATGCCGGCAATCCCCTCATCAATCTTCTGTTCTCGAAGTCCACGCGCAGCAGCACAGCGAGCGCGACACAGTTGGCGACGATGCCGGAACCGCCGAAGCTCATCAACGGCAGCGTCAGCCCCTTGGTGGGCAACAGCCCCATATTGACGCCCATGTTGATGAAGCTCTGCAAGCCGAGCCAGATGCCGATGCCCTGCGCGACGAGACTGGCGTAGACGCGGTCGAGCAGCAGGGCCTGGCGGCCGACCATGAAGGATCGCCAGGTGAGCAGCGCGAACAGCAGGACGACCGCCACGACGCCGACGAAGCCGAGCTCCTCGGCGATCACCGCGAGCAGGAAATCGGTGTGCGCCTCGGGGAGATAAAACAGCTTCTCGACCGAAGCGCCCAGACCGACGCCGAACCACTCGCCGCGCCCGAAGGCGATCAGCGCGTGCGAGAGCTGGTAGCCTTTGCCGAAGGCGTCGCGCCAGGGGTCCATGTAGCTGATGATGCGTTCCCAGCGGTAAGGCGAAGAGATGATCAAGAGCGCGAAGGCGATGGCCATGGCGACGATCAGGAAGGCGAACAGCCGGCCGTTCATGCCGCCGAGGAACAGGATGCCCATCGCGATGCCGATGATGACGACGAAGGCGCCGAAATCCGGCTCGCGCAAGAGCAGTGCGGCGACGACGATCATCACCGCCGCCAGCGGCACGAAGCCGCGTCGGAAGCTGCCCATCTCGGTGAGCTTTCTTGCCGTGTAGTCCGCCGCATAGAGCACGGCGGCGAGCTTCATGAACTCCGAGGGCTGGACATTGATAGGGCCGAGCCCGATCCAGCGCTGCGCGCCATTGACCGACCTGCCGATGCCGGGGATCAGCACGACCGCCAGCAACACCACGCCGGCGAGGAACAGCCAGGGCGCCAGCTGCTGCCAGATGCGCAGCGGAATCTGGAAGACGATCAGCGCCCAGACCAGCCCGATCAGCAGGAAGGCGGTATGGCGTACCAGAAAGTAGGTCGGCGTATGGCCGCTGAAGGCCGAACCCTCGGCGGTGGCGATCGAGGCCGAATACACCATCACCAGGCCAGTCAGGAGCAGCGCGAGCGCCGGCCAAAGCAGCAGCGGGTCGATTTCGTTGGCGGTGGAGGCGCCGCCAACACGGCGGCCGAGCACGGCGGTGTTCATGCCCGGGCCTCCAGTTCGGCGACCGCCGCCCGAAATACTTCGGCGCGGTGTGCGTAATTCTTGAACATGTCGAAGCTCGCGCAGGCCGGTGAGAGCAGCACCGCATCGCCGGTCTGCGCCAGTCTGGCCGCGGTGCGCACCGCATCGGCCATGTCGGTCGCGTTCCTCAGCGGCACGCCGCAGCCGGCGATGGCCTGCTCGATCAGCGGCGCGTCACGGCCGATCAGCACCACGGCGCGGGCGTGCTGGGCGACGGCGGGCACAAGCTGAGAAAAATCCTGTCCCTTGCCATCGCCGCCGAGGATGACGACGGACTTCGTCCCCAGTCCTCGGAGCGCGGCGACGGTGGCGCCGACGTTGGTGCCCTTCGAATCGTCGTAGAAGGTCACGCCGCCGATCGTCGTCACTTTCTCGACGCGGTGCGGCAGGCCGCGGAATGTCCGCAGCGCCGGCAAGAGCTTGACCGGCTCGAGGCCGATCGCGGTGCACAGCGCCAATGCCGCCAGCACGTTCGCGGCATTGTGCAGACCGGCGAGCGGCAGTGCGCCGACCGGCAGCAGGAAACGGTCGCCCTGCACCAGCCAGGGCTCGTTGCGGTTTTCGCGCAGGCCGAAGTCGTTGGCATCGGCAGGCGCATCGAGGCCGAAGGTGATCAGCTTGCGGCCGGGAATCGCCATGCGTTTCACTCGTGGATCGTCGCGGTTGAGCACCTGGGTGCCCGTGCCGCGGAAGATGCGCGCCTTGGCGCTGGCGTAGTCGTCCAGATCGATGTAGCGGTCGAGGTGGTCGTCCGAGACGTTGAGCACCGTCGCCGCGGTGGCGTCGAGCGTTTCGGTGGTTTCGAGCTGGAAGCTCGACAGTTCCAGCACCCAGGCCTCGGGCAGGGCGCCTTGGTCCTGAAAGTCCATCAGGGCATCGAGCGCGGCCGGCGAAATGTTGCCGGCCACGCCCACCGTGCGGCCGCTGGCGGCGAGCAGATGGCCGGTGAGCGCGGTCGTCGTCGTCTTGCCGTTGGTGCCGGTGATCGCGATCACCGGCACGTGCTGCGCGAGCGCGCGCAGCGCCTGGGCGAACAGCTCGATCTCGCCGACCACCGGAATGCCCCGGGCGCGGGCATGGATCACCACCAGCATGCCGGGCGACAGGCCCGGCGAGAGCACGACGAGATCGATGCCGTCGAGCAGCGTCTTGTCGAATTCGCCGGCACGAAACTCGGCGCTGGCGAGACGGCACTGCAGGGCCTCGAGGCCCGGCGGATTCGTCCGTGTGTCGGCGATGCGCAGCCGCGCGCCCTGGCGGTCGCACCAGCGGGCGGCCGCCAGGCCCGATTCACCCAGGCCGAGGATCAGCACGTGTTTGCCGGCGAGATTCATCGGATCTTCAATGTCGACAGACCGATCAGCACCAGGAGGATGGTGATGATCCAGAAACGCACGACGACCTGGGTCTCTTTCCAGCCGACCTGCTCGTAATGGTGGTGCAGCGGCGCCATCAGCAGGATGCGCTGGCCGGTGCCGGTCTTCCACTTGGTGAACTTGAACCAGCCGACCTGCAGCATCACCGAGACGGTCTCGGCGACGAACACCCCGCCCATGATGAAAAACACGATCTCCTGCCGCACGATCACCGCCACCGTGCCGAGCGCGGCGCCGAGCGCCAATGCGCCGACATCGCCCATGAAGACCTCGGCCGGATAGGCGTTGAACCACAGGAAGCCCAGACCCGCGCCGGCCAGCGCGCCGCAGAACACCGTGAGCTCGCCGGCGCCCGGCACGTAGGGCAGCAGCAGGTATTTCGAAAAACCGGCATGGCCCGCGACATAGGCGAAGATGCCCAGTGCTGCTCCGACCATCACGGTGGGCAGGATCGCCAGACCGTCGAGGCCGTCGGTCAGATTCACCGCGTTGCTGGCGCCGACGATGACCAGATAGGTGAGGACGATGAAACCGACGATGCCGAGCGGATAGGAAACACTCTTGAAGAAGGGCACGATCAGATCGGTGCGCGTCGGCAACGCCGTGGCAAAGCCGCTGCCGGCCCATTGCAGGAACAGCTGCAGGGCCTTTTCGCTGGAAGGCGCGGAGATCGAAAACGCGACCCAGAGGGCGGCGACGATGCCGATCACCGTCTGCCAGAAGAACTTCGCCTTCGCCGACAGGCCTTTCGGATTGCGATAGACCACCTTGCGCCAGTCGTCGACCCAGCCGATCGCGCCATAGCCGAAAGTGACGATCAGCACGATCCAGACGAAACGGTTGGTGAGATCCGCCCACAACAGCGTCGAGACGCCCAGCGAGAGCAGGATCAGCGCGCCGCCCATCGTCGGCGTGCCGGATTTGGCCAGATGGGTCTGCGGCCCATCGATGCGCACCGCCTGGCCGATCTTCTTCGCGGTCAGCCAACGGATCACCGCCGGGCCGAAGACGAACGAGATCGTCAGCGCCGTCAGCGTCGCCAGCACCGCGCGCAGCGTGATGTAGTTGAAGACGTTGAAGGCGCGGATGTCCTGCGCCAGCCATTGGAACAGTTCAAGGAGCATCGCCGTCCTCCTCCGCCGTGCGGGGCGATTCAGGGGCAGCCCCTTCGACGATGCGTTCGACGACGCGCTCCATCTTCATGAAGCGCGAGCCCTTGACGAGCACGGTGGTGTCCGGGTCCAGCAACGGTTTGAGCGCGCGCACCAGGGCATCGACGCCGGTGAAGTGCCGTCCGCCACTGCCGAAGTCATGCACCGCGGCTGCGCTCTTCTCGCCCAGCGCGAACAGGAGGTCGATGCCTTGGCTCTTGGCGTAGCCGCCGACTTCGCTGTGCAGCTGTCCGGCCATCTCGCCGACCTCGCCCATGTCGCCCATCACGAAGATGCGCTTGCCGGGCAAGCTTGCCAGCACGTCGATCGCCGCGCGCATCGAATCGGGATTGGCATTGTAGCTGTCGTCGATCACACAGGCGCCTCGCAGACCACGCTTGTGTTGCAGGCGGCCGGCGGTGCCGGTGCAGCCCGACAGGCCGCGCACGATCGGTGCCAGCGGCACGCCGAGGGCAAAGCAGGCGGCAGCGGCGGCGAGCGCATTGCGGCCATTGTGCTCGCCGGCCAGCGGCAGCATGATGTGCGCATCACCCCGCGGTGTGACGAGATCGAGCTCGCCGCCACGCCCGAACGGCCGCCAGCGGCCATGCACGGTGGCCTCGGGCGAAAAGCCGAAGGTGACGATGCGCCGGCCGGCATTGAGGCCGCGCCAGTATTCGGCCTGCGGATCGTCGGCATTGATGATGGCCACGCCGTCATCGCTGAGCCCGGCGAAGATCTCGCCCTTGGCGCGGGCGATCTCGGCCACGGAACCGAGTCCGCCCAGATGCGCACGCTGGGCATTGGTGACGACGGCGACGGTCGGTTTCGCAATCTGCGTCAGATAGGCGATCTCGCCGGGGTGATTCATGCCCATCTCGATCACCGCCGCGCGATGTGGCGCATGGAGTTTGAGCAAGGTGAGCGGCATGCCGATGTCGTTGTTGAGGTTGCCGCTCGTCGCCAGCACCGCATGCTGGCCGAAGTCGGCGCGCAGGATCGCCGCGCACATTTCCTTGACGGTGGTCTTGCCGTTGCTGCCGGTGATGCCGATCAGCGGGATGTGGAAGCGGCTGCGCCAGTGGGCGGCGAGCTGGCCAAGCGCACGGCGCGTGTCATTGACGCCGACCAGCGGCAGATGGGGATGTGCCGCTGCCCAGTCGCTGCGCACCAGCGCCGAGCTCGCGCCAGCGGCCAGGGCCTGTTCGACGTAGTCGTGACCATCGAAACGCTCGCCGGTCAGCGCGACGAACAGCATGCCCGGCGTGATCGCGCGCGAATCGGTGCCGACGCTGGTGAACTCGACATCCCGGCCGGTCTGGATGCCGTTGAGGATCAGCGCCGTTGCGGAAAGAGTCAGCATTTGAGCACCTCGTGCCGTCTTGCCAGCGCCGACTTTGCGGTCTCGACGTCCGAATAGGGAATGCGCACGCCGGCGATTTCCTGATAGGGTTCGTGGCCCTTGCCGGCGAGCAGGATCACATCGTTGGGCGCGGCGGCAGCGATCGTCGCCTCCACCGCGCGGGCACGGTCGGGCTCGACGATTGGCTTCGATCGCATGCCGGCCAGGATCTGATCGATGATCGCCTGCGGCGCCTCGCCGCGTGGATTGTCGCTGGTGACGACGACCTGGTCGGCAGCCGCTTCTGCGATCGCGCCCATCTGCGGCCGCTTGCCGGGATCGCGCTCGCCGCCGCAACCGAAGACGCAGACGAGCCGGCCGCCGCGGGCACTGGCCGTACCGCGCAGGGTGGTCAGCACCTTTGCCAACGCATCGGGCGAGTGGGCGTAATCGACGATCACCAACGGCTCGTCCTCTCCGCCGCCGAGCGGCTGCATGCGGCCGGGCGGGGCGACGATCCGGGTCAATACCGCGGCGATGGTTTCGAGCCGCTCGCCGCCGGCGAGCAGCGTGCCGATCACCGCGAGCAGGTTGGATGCATTGAAGCGGCCGATTACTGGCGCGGAGATGGCGACGCCATCGACGGTGAAGCTCAGCCCCGTCGCGGTTGCCGCGAGCCCTGTCGCGTGCAGCACACGGTCTGCACCGCTCTCGTCGCCCAGCGTGTAGCCGATCGTCGGCACACGGCCAGCGAGTTTCGCCGCGAGTTCGCGACCGAAGGGATCGTCGAGGTTCAACACCGCAGAGCGCAAGCCAGGCCAGTCGAACAGCTTCGCCTTTTCGGCGGCGTAGGCGGCCATCGTGCCGTGGTATTCGAGATGGTCGCGGGTCAGATTCGTGAATACCGCGACATCGAAACGCACGCCCGCGACGCGGTTCTGATGCAAGCCGATCGACGAGACCTCCATCGCACAGGCTTGGGCACCCTGGCGAACGCTCTCCGGCAGGAACTCGCGCAGCACGTGCGCGCCCGGCGTGGTGTTCGGTCCCGGCACCAGCGCGCCCGGAAAGCCGTTGCCCAGCGTGCCGACGATCGCGCATTTGCGGCCGCACAGGGTGAGCGCCTGGGCGATCCATTGCGTCACCGAGGTCTTGCCGTTGGTGCCGGTGACACCGACCATGAAGGCGGGCTGGATCACATCTCCTCCGGGGCGGACGTTTCGCTTTTCGCCACCGTCAACAGCCGTGGCGCGTCATCGGGGGCAACGCCGAGCGCACGCAAGGCGCTCGACATCACACTGGAAAACACCGGGGCGGCGACATCGCCGCCGTAATACTTGCCGGCCGAAGGTTCGTCGATCATCACCGCGACGATCAGCCGCGGATCGGACACCGGCGCGAAGCCGACGAAGGCCGCGACGTACTTGTTCACATAGGTCCCGCCTTCGAGCTTGACCGCGGTGCCGGTCTTGCCGGCGACACGATAGCCGGGCACCTGCGCCTTCACGGCCGTGCCGCCGGGCTGCACCACCATTTCGAGCATCGCGCGCATTTCCTTGGCGGTCTGTTCGGAGAACACTCGCAGGCCGACGGCGGGCGGCACATCGACGCGGGTGAGCGACAGCGGCACGAGATCGCCGTTGCGGGCGAACACCTGATAGGCGCGCGCGAGCTGGATCAGCGTCACCGAAATACCGTGGCCGTAAGACATCGTCGCCTGCTCGATCGGCCGCCAGTGCTTCCAGGGGCGCAACCGGCCGCCGGCCTCACCAGGAAAGCCGATGCGGGTCGGCTGGCCGAAGCCGAGCTTGTCGAACATCGCCCACATCTCCTCGGCCGGCAGATTGAGCGCCATTTTCGAGACGCCGACGTTGGAAGACTTCTGGATCACCTGCGCGACCGTCAGCATGCCATGGGGATGGGCATCGTGGATCGTCGCCGGGCCGATGGTGAGCTTGCCCGGCGCGGTCTGGATCGGCGTGTCGAAGCGCACCTGACCCTTGTCGAGCGCCAGCGCGACGGCGAAGGGCTTGAAGGTCGAGCCCGGCTCGAAGGTATCGGTGAAGGCGCGATTTCTCAGCTGTGCGCCGGAGAGTCGGGCACGGTTGTTCGGGTTGTAGGCGGGCAGGTTGGCGAGCGCGAGGATTTCGCCGCTCTTCGCATCGAGCACGACGATGCCGCCGGCCTTGGCGCGATTTTCCGTCACCGCCTGTTTGAGCTGCGAGTAGGCGAGATACTGCAGCTTGGCGTCGATGGAAAGCGTGACGTCCTTGCCCTCTTGCGGTGCGCGGATCGACTCGACATCTTCGACGATCTGGCCGCGGCGGTCCTTGATCACGCGCCGCGAGCCGGCCTTGCCGGCAAGCGCCTTGTCGAGGGCGAGCTCGATGCCTTCCTGGCCGGCATCCTCCGCGCCGGTGAAGCCGAGCAGATGGGCGGTGACCTCGCCGGCGGGATAGTAGCGGCGATATTCGTTCTGGAAATGGATGCCGGGCAGCTTGAGCTCTGCCACCCGGGCGGCGACATCCGGCGGAATCTGGCGTTTCAGGAAGACGAAATCACGTGCGGCGGCGAGTTTCCTGACGAGATCATTCACCTCCATGCGCAGCAGACCGGCCAGCTGACGAGCCTCGGCAGGCGCGAGCCGGGCATCCTCCGGGATCGCCCAGACCGACTTGACCGGCGTCGATACCGCCAGCACGGTGCCATTGCGATCGAGGATACGGCCGCGGGTGGCCGGGATCTCGATCACGCGCTCATAGCGCGATTCGCCCTTGCCGATCAGGAAGTCCTTGTGGATGCCCTGCAGGTAGAAGGCGCGCCCGATCAGCGCCGCCGAGCCGGCGAGCAGCAGCGCGAGCACGAGCCGGGAACGCCAGATCGGCAGGCGGTCGACGAGGAGGGGGCTCTTGGCGAGTTTCATTCGCGGATGTTGACGATCTGCTGCGGCCGGGGCGCATGCATGCCGAGTTTGTCGCGGGCGATCTGCGCGATGCGCGCATGGGCGGCCCAGGTGCTCTGTTCGAGCTGCAGCTGGCCCCATTCGACCTCCAGCGCGCGCATGCGTTCCTGTTGGCGCTCGAATTCGCTGATCAGCCGCCGCGCCCGGTGGTTGGTCGAGACGACCGCCAGCGCCGAGACCAGCACGGCGAGGATCAGGACGAAATTGAGCTTTGCCATCAGCACTTCTCCGCGACTCGCAGCACCGCGCTCCGGGCACGGGGATTGCGGGCGATTTCCGCAGCGCCGGGGCGGATCGGCTTGCCGATCAGGCGCAGACTCGGCGCTGGCAGCTCGGCAGCCCGCACCGGCACGCCTTTCGGCGGTTGCGGCGGCTGCGCCGCATGGCGCAGAAAGCGCTTGACGATGCGGTCTTCGAGCGAATGGAAACTGATCACGGCGAGCCTTCCGCCCGGCTGCAAACGATCGAGCGCCTGGGGCAGGGCTAGCGAGAGCTCCTCAAGCTCCCGATTGACGTGAATCCGTAGAGCCTGGAAGGTGCGCGTCGCCGGATGCTGGCCAGGCTCGCGCGTGCGCACGACCTGCGCCACGAGCGCGGCAAGTTGTCCTGTGGATGAAATACGTTCCCGCTGCCGAGCAGCAACAAGCGCCTTTGCAAGCGCATGAGCAAACCGTTCTTCGCCATACTCACGAATCACCTCCTCGATTTCCGATTGATCGGCCCGCGCCAGAAACTCCGCCGCGGTTTCCCCCTGCGTCGTATCCATGCGCATGTCCAGCGGCGCATCGAAACGAAAACTCATGCCGCGCGCCGGATCGTCCAGCTGCGGCGAGGACACGCCCAGATCGAGCAGAATCCCATTGACCCGAGCGATGCCCAAGGCATCCAAGACGTCGCCCAAGCGGCTGAAAGCGGCATGGACGAGCGTCAAGCGCGGATCGGCGATCTCCCTGCCCGCCGCGACCGCCTGCGGATCGCGATCCAGCGCGACGAGCCGCCCCTGTGGCCCGAGTCGCGCGAGAATCGCGCGGCTGTGGCCGCCGCGCCCGAAGGTGCCATCCACATAGAGGCCGTCCGGCCGGATGGCCAGGGCGGCGACGGCTTCGGCAAGCAGCACCGGCTGGTGCTGCGCTGACGTTGGCGCGCTCATCGAAGCCGCTCACAGCGAAATACCCTCGAATCCCGGCGGCGGCTCGCTGCCGGCCAGGGCCTCGAAGGCGGTCTCATGCTGGCGGCGCCAGCCGGCGTCGCTCCAGATCTCGAAGTGGGAGCCCATGCCCACCAGCCATACCTGTTTGTCGAACTCCGCGGTGTCGCGCAGTTCCGGCGCGATCAGGATGCGGCCGGCCGCATCGATCTCGCAATCGCGCGCGTTGCCGACCAGGATGCGCTTCAGGGCCGCCGAGCGCGGATCGAAGCTCGGCGCGGCAAGGATCTTGTCGCGGATCGGTTGCCAGGCGGGCTCGGGATAGAGCAGCAGGCAACGGTGTGGATGCGCGGTGAGCACGAGCCGGCCATTGCCGGCCGCGACGAGGTCGTCGCGGTGCCGGGCGGGGATCGCCAGCCGCCCTTTTGCATCCAGACTCAGTTGTGCCGCGCCTTGGAACACTCGCTCCCCTTTGTTCCCACTTATCCCCACTCAGCCCCACTTTATTCCACCTATTGGGACGAGTCAATAGGAGAACGAGGAATTTTTCCGGCAGCACAATGACTTATCGACGAAATGCGATGGATTCCTGAAAATAAAATCCTTGAAAATCAAAACGCGAAAAAACGTTTTGAAAGTAGTTTGTGAGGAGTGGGGATGGAAGTCCGCCGATAAGCCGGGTTCTGTCGTGGGCAGCCATTCCTCTAGGCCTGCCGTTGCCGACAGGCTCAAGCAGCCTACCCGGGAGCGGCGCGAGCCACGCCATCGCTCCCCTATTTGGCCTTGCCCCGGATGGGGTTTTGCCTGCCGCCGCCATTACTGGCGGCGCGGTGAGCTCTTACCTCGCCTTTTCACCCTTGCCGGTCCGCGAAGGACTTGGGCGGTATGTTTTCTGTGCCACTTTCCGTCGCCTTGGGCCGCTCCGTCACAACGGGGCGGCTTGCTGCGCCCGGCCGTTAGCCGGCATCCTGCTCTATGGGGCCCGGACTTTCCTCGTCGCCTCGCGGCGCCGCGGCTGCCTGGCGGACTTCCGCTGTCAGGATACAGGATTCAGGGGTCAGGGTTCAGAAAAAATTGTCGCGCTGTGCGCGACCCATATCCATTCGTAACCCGTAACCCGTAACCCGTAACCCGTAACCCGTAACCCGTAACCCGTAACCCGTAACCCGTAACCCGTAACCCGTAACCCGTAACCCGTAACCAGTTACCTGTCGCCTGACTCGGGTACGAAGGTGAAGACGCCGTTCTTGACGCGGAAGCTGCCAATGAATTCGCCGGGTTCGGGGGGCTCTTCTTCGAAGGGCTGCATGCGGCAAGTTTGCGTTTCGGCGACATACCAGCGTTTGCCCTGGTTGAGGATGTAAGCTCCCGTCGGTGTGCGATAGAGATCGACACGCACTTTCTCGCCGGCTTTCTTGAGCGCATAGCGGCGCTGGCATTCCGGGTAGCGGGTCACGATCAGATCGAGCTCCCAGCCGCTGCTCCAGAAATAAGGCTTGTTGCGTTCCACGGTCAGCGAATGGTTGCCGCCTTCGATCTCGTAGCCGGCGGGTTCCTTTGTACAGGCGGCGAGCAGAGGCAAGAGACAAAGGCACAAGAAGCGCCGCTTCATTGCATATCCTCCAGTTTCCAGCCGACGGTCGCGCCGGCCCGCAGCGGCACGAGCACATCGTCGGCGAGATAGGGCAGTTCGTCTGGCACGCGCCAAGCTGCGCGCACGAGGGTGATTTGCTCCGTATTGCGCGGCAGAGCGTAGAAGTCGGCGCCGAAGTGGCTCGCGAAGCCTTCGAGTCGGTCGAGCGCGCCGGCCTGCTCGAAGGCTTCGGCATACAGTTCGATGCCGGCATGCGCGGTGTAGCAGCCGGCGCAGCCGCAAGCGGCCTCTTTCGTGCGGCGCGCGTGCGGCGCGGAGTCGGTGCCGAGGAAGAACTTCGGGTTGCCGGAAGTCGCCGCAGTCAACAGCGCCTGACGATGGGTCTCGCGCTTCAAAACCGGCAGGCAGTAGTGGTGGGGCCGGATGCCACCGGCGAAAATCGCGTTGCGGTTCAACAGCAGATGATGCGCGGTGATCGTCGCCGCGACGTTCGCCCCACATGCCTTGACGAACTCGACGCCGTCTTGGGTCGTGACATGTTCGAGCACCACTTTGAGCGCCGGAAAATCCTTGAGGAGCGGCGTGAGCACCCGTTCGATGAACACCGCCTCGCGGTCGAAAATGTCCACTGCCGGATCGGTAACCTCGCCATGCACCAAGAGCGGCAGGCCGAGCCTTTCCATGCGGGCGAGCGTTGCGCTGCATTTCTTGAGGTCGGTGACCCCGGCAGCGGAATTCGTCGTCGCGCCGGCGGGATAGAGCTTCACCGCGTGAATGATGCCGCTGTCGATCGCCCGCTCGATCTCGTCGGCCGGCAGGTCGTCGGTCAGATACAGCGTCATCAAGGGTGTGAAAGTCGGTCCTGGCGGGACGGCAGCGAGAATCCGCTGACGATACGCCGCTGCCTGCGTAACGGTGGTCACCGGCGGCTTGAGATTCGGCATCACGATGGCGCGCGCGAAGCGCTTTACCGTATCCGGCAGCACCGCTTTGAGCGCCTCGCCATCGCGCAGGTGCAGGTGCCAGTCGTCGGGGCGGGTGAGGGTCAGTCGTTCGGCCGTCAGAATGGGTGTGGCTTCATCCATACAGTAACCGTCCCTCCTGACTGATTTTGTATTCGAGCGAGGAGGGTGCCTGAGCCCGAAAGGCGAATTCTTCAGCGGTTTCGACCACTACATCCTTGGACACGGGCAAATCGGCCAATGCGCGATGGGCGCGCATGGCCCGCTGGTAGCGGGGCTCTTTACTTTCTGGGACGATCACCATGAGATCGATGTCGCTCTCCAATCCCGGCTTGCCCCATGCTTGCGAGCCGAAGAGATAGATCCGCAGGGGGGAAAATTCCTCCACCAGCCGGCGTGCGATCTCGTCGAATATGGCTTGCTGACCCATGAAACGATTATAGCGAGCCCTCGCTGCTGTTCCGGCGCAGCGCCAGTGCCCGCGCATAGAGGTCGTTCTTCGGCTGGCCGGTGATTGCAGCAGCGAGCCTCGCCGCCTGTTTGACGGGTAACTCCGCAAGCAGCAGTTTCAGGATGCGCTCGCTCTCGGCATCGAGTCCCTCGTGCGGCGGCGGCGCGGAGACGATGAGCACGAATTCGCCGCGGCGATGGTTTTCATCGCTGGCAAGCCAGGCTGGCGCAGCAAGCAGCGGCATGCGTTCGATCTGTTCGAACAGCTTGGTCAGCTCGCGGGCGATGACGATTTCCCGCTCCGGCTCCAGGATTGCCGCGAGGTCGGCGACGGTCTCGACGATGCGATGGGGCGCTTCGTAGAACACGAGGGTGGCCGGCAAAGACTTGATGCCTTCGAGTGCCGTCCGGCGAGCGCCGACTTTGGGCGGCAAAAAGCCGACGAAGCAGAACGGCCCCTCGAAGCCTGCTGCCGAGAGTGCGGCGATCGCGGCGTTCGGGCCGGGAATCGGCACGACGCGAAATCCCGCCGCACGCACGGCGGCCACCGCGCGCGCGCCGGGATCCGACACCGCGGGCGTGCCGGCGTCCGAGATCAGCGCGACGTCATGACCTGCGGCAAGCCGTTCGATCAGCCGTTCCGCCGCCTGCCGTTCGTTGTGTTCGTGCAATGCCAGCAGCGGCGTGCGGATGTCATAATGCGCCAGAAGCCGCCGCGCATGGCGCTTGTCCTCGCAGGCGATCACGGCGACGGATTTCAGCGTCTCCAGCGCGCGCAGCGTGATGTCGGAGAGGTTGCCGATCGGGGTGGCGACGATGAATAATGTGGCGGTCATGAACGGCATTATCCCCCGGAACAGGAAAGCACTCGGCGATGCCGGCGAAGAGAGCGCCGCGCGTCATCTCGCCGCGGAGGGGCTGGCGATCCTCGCGCGCAATTTTCGCGTCAAGGGCGGCGAGATCGATCTGGTCTGTCGCGAAGGTGGCATCACCGTGTTCGTCGAGGTGCGCGCTCGCGCCAGAACCGACTTTGGCGGCGCGGCGGCGAGCATCACGCCGACGAAGCAAAAGCGTCTGATCCTCGCGGCGCGCCACTGGCTCGCCCGGCATGGCGACTCGCCCTGCCGGTTCGACTGTGTGCTGATCGATGGCGGCAAAATCGAGTGGCTCAAGGATGCGTTTCGTCTGGATTAGCCTGTTCCTGGTCATCAGCCTTGCGGCGCGGGCGGAGAGCATCAGACTCCTCGTGCAAAGCTCGCCGCTCGCCGGCTTTCAGTATCACGCCGGCGAGGCGCTGTGGGACGAGATGCGTATCGGCGATCGGCTCGCCCTGATCCGCGAGCCGGACAATCCCTATGACCGCCGCGCGGTGCGCGTCGAATGGCGTGGCGTGATGCTCGGCTATCTGCCGCGCGCCGAGAACGAGGCGGTCGCTGCGGCGATGGATCGCGGCGAGCAGGTCGAAGGCCGCATCGCGGCGCTCGTCAAGCACAAGAACCCCTGGCGGCGGCTGCGGATCGATGTATTTGTGGTTCTTTGAGCGTGCTATTCCCGCCGTCGGGGCTTTCCCGTCGCCGGGTAGAATCATCGCATCATGAATCTCGCCCAACGCATCCACCATCAATTCGAGGAAAGCATCGCCGTCAAACAGGCGGCTTTGGCCGACCTCGCCGCGCCCATCGAGGCGGCGGTACGCCTGATGACGCAGTGCCTCGCCGCCGGCGGCAAGGTGATGGCCTGCGGCAATGGCGGCTCCGCTGCCGATTCCCAGCATTTCGCCGCCGAGCTTTTGAACCGCTTCGAGAAGGAACGCGCGCCGCTGGCGGCGATCGCGCTGACCACCGACACGTCGACCCTGACCTCGATCGCCAACGATTACGCCTACGACCAGGTGTTCGCCAAGCAGGTCGCGGCGCTCGGCCGCGCCGGCGATGTCCTGCTGGCGATTTCCACTTCGGGCAATTCGCCGAACGTTGCCGCGGCGATCACCGCGGCGCATGCCAAAGGCGTACGGGTCGTGGCGCTCACCGGCAAGGGCGGCGGAACCATCGGCCGGCAGCTCCGCTCGGACGACATTCATATCTGTGTACCCGCCAGCCGCACGGCGCGCATCCAGGAAGTCCATCTCCTGACGATCCACTGCCTGTGCGACGGCATCGACGCGCTCACTCTAGGAGAAAGCCAATGAATCGACGCATCCTGATCCTGCTTGCGACCCTCGTTCCCCTCCTGTCCGGCTGCTTCGGCGCCGTGGCCGTCGGCACCGGCGTCGGCGTGCTGGCCTATGCCGACCGCCGCACGACCGAGACCCAGGTGACCGACGAAGGCATCGAGCTGCGCGCAGCCAACCGCATTTCGGAAAAGTTTGGCAGCAACACCCATGTCAATGTCACCAGCTACAACCGCACCGTGCTCTTGACCGGCGAAGTGCCGGATGCCGCCACCAAGGCGGAGGTGGAAAAAATCGTCGCCGCGGTGCCGAACGTCAAGGCGATCAGCAACGAGCTCGCCATCGCCGGCGCGAGCTCCTTGGCCTCGCGCAGCAATGACACCTACATCACCTCGAAGGTCAAGGCGCGTTTCATCGATGCCAACCAGTTCGCGGCCAATCATGTCAAGGTGGTCACCGAGGACGGCGTGGTCTATCTGATGGGCCTGGTGACGCAGAAGGAAGCCAATGCCGCGGTCGAGATCGCCCGCACCACCGGTGGCGTGAAAAAGGTCGTGCGCGTCTTCGAGATCATTTCCGAGGCCGAGGCGCAACGTCTTTCCGGCAGCGGCCAGGCGTCTTCCGGCACGCCAGCCCAGCAAGCCCAGCCCAAGCCGGCGCAGTGAGAGCGACTTATCCGCCGCCCAGCTTCGAACAAAAAATCTGCGCGCCGGCGGAGCTCGCTGCGCGCGCGGCTTTGCTGCCGGCGCCCAGGGTCTTCACCAACGGCTGCTTCGACATCCTGCATCGCGGCCATGTCACCTATCTCGCCCAGGCGCGCGCCTTGGGCGCGAGCCTGATCGTCGCCGTCAATTCCGATGCGTCGGTGAAACGCCTCGGCAAGGGCGATGACCGGCCGGTCAACGGACTGGAGGATCGCATGGCGGTGCTCGCCGCGCTGGAAAGCGTCTCGCTGGTCACCTGGTTCGACGAAGATACGCCCCTCCAACGCATCCTCGACTGCCGGCCCGAGATGCTCGTCAAGGGTGGCGATTGGCCGGTCGACAAAATCGTCGGCGCGGCGGAAGTCCTCGGCTGGGGTGGGGAAGTGCATTCGATCCCCTTCCTGCACACGCGCTCCACCACCGCGCTGCTGGAGAAGATCAGGCGCTTGTAGTGGCCTTGTCGATCGCCTTGCGCACCAGCCCCAGATGCACGCGTAGGGTGTAGATCATGTCGCTGAAAGCCAGCGGCACCGCCAGGTGATTGACTTCGCGCTCGATCGCATCGACGCGCTGCATCCATTCCTCGCGCGAGAGCTTCGTCGGATCGGCTTCGAGTTCGGCTTCGAGGAACTTGAGCTCACCATAACGCCGGTAGATGCGCGACTTGATGCGCCAGTTGTAGAGTCCGGGCGCGAATTTCAGCACCGGGATCAAGACCGCGAACAGCGGGATCAGCATCACCACCATGCGGTCGATCAGGGTCGCCGCCCAGAACGGCAGGAAGCGTTGCAGCCAGGGTTTGCCCGATTTGTAGAAGCGCTGCGCCTCGGGCGAGAGCGGGAAATCCACGCTGCCCGCGGCGGTAGGGCGGGGGAATTCTCCGGCGCGCTGAAAGATGCCTGCACCGCCGTGAGCTTCGGTCATCGCCTGCATCATGAGGTCGATCAGCGCTGGGTGGGTGTCGGCGCGCACCACCAGCGTCGCCGTCGGTGCAAGCAGTTCGATGTCCGTCGGCGGCTGGTCCTGCGCCAGGTCGATCGCGCCGCGCGGCAACACGAGCTTGTTCAGCCACGGAAACTGGCGCGTGTAGGCTGCGGCATGGACGAGGTTCATCAGCCGCACCCCGGGCGTATGCAGCAAAGTCCAAACCGTTGCCGATTGGGTAGGGCCGACCACGAAGGCAGCATCGATCGTTCTGTTGGCGAAAGATTGCGCCAGACCCAGACCGCCTTGTTCGACCAGTCGAGCGTTTTTGCCGTCGATCTGGCTCGCGGAGAGCAGCTGGTCGGCGAGATAACGGGTGCCACTGCCAGGCGCGCCGATCGCGATTCGCTTGCCTTTCAGATCGGCGAGCCGCGTGGGTGTGCCGAGCTCGGCGCGATAAAAAATCCACAACGGTTCGTAGTAGAGGCTGCCCAGCGAGTAAAGCGCGTCGTCATCCTGGATGCTCGCCGTGCCGCCCTGGATGAAGGTGGCATCGACGGCTTCGTTCGGGTCGCGCAGCCGCGCCAGATTCTCGGTCGAGCCGGCCGAAGGGCGTTCGATGACGGTGACGCCGTAGCGGGCCAGCACGTCTTTGTAAATCGCGCCGAAACGCTGATAGGCGCCGCCTTCGCTGCCGGTGGAGAGCGTCAGCGTGTCCGGCGGGGCGGGACGGATGAAGCGCGAGGCGAACCAGAAACCGGCGAAAACCAGCAGCAGCAGCGGCAAACCGACGATCAGCAGGTCGCGCGGCGAATACTCCCGCAGGTGACGCCGGTTTGCCATCGATCGCTAGAACGGGATGTCGTCCTCGACATCATTGAAGCCGCCATTGCTCGGCGCGCTCTGCGGCGCCGGGCGCGCTGCCGGCCGCGCACCGCTGTCGCGTGGGCCGGCATCGCCCATCCCTTCACGCCGGCCGAGCATCTGCATCTCGTTGGCCTCGATCTCGGTGGTATAGCGGTCCTGTCCATCCTGACCCTGCCACTTGCGGGTACGCAAGCGGCCTTCGACATAGACCTGCGATCCTTTCTTGAGATACTGGCCGGCGATCTCGGCGAGCTTGCGGTAGAAGACGACGCGGTGCCACTCGGTGAGCTCCTTCTTCTCGCCGGTGGCCTTGTCCTTCCAGCTTTCGGTGGTGGCCAGCCGGATGTTCGCGACGGCATCGCCGTTCGGCAGATAGCGGATCTCCGGGTCCGCGCCGAGGTTGCCTACCAGAATCACTTTATTCACCGAGGCCATGTTCTCTCCCTAGTTCGTCAGTGGTTGGGGCGTCGCAAGTCGTGACGCCAGCATCAGCCAGATGATACCAAGCACGGCGCAAGCGAGATGAACGCCGACGGCGCCGTGGTGTTTGACCAGCCAGCCGCCCAGTGCGCCGCCGAGGAACAGACCGAACGATTGCGTCGTGTTGTAGATGCCCAGTGCCGCGCCCTTGGCCGCCGGCGGCGCGAGGCGCGAGATCAGCGAGGGCTGCAGTGCTTCGAGGATATTGAAGGCGACGAAGAACAGCAGCAGCCAGAAGCCCACACTCCACAGGCCGCCGCCGAACAGGGCGAGTCCCCCCTGCACGAGAACCAGCAGCGCCACCGCGCCGGCATAGATCGACCGCATGCGGCCGCGCTTCTCGGCGGCGATGACCGCCGGCACCATGACGGCGAACGAGAGCAGCACCGCCGGCAGATAGATCTTCCAGTGCTCGCCGCCGGGAAGCCCGGCGGTGATGAGCGCCGGCGGAATCACGACCCACAGCGCCGTCTGCATCAGGTGCAGCGCGAAGACGCCGAAATTGATGCGTGCGAGTTTCGCATCGAACAGCACGGCGGAGAACGGCGGACGTTCGTGCGTGGCGAAACTCGGCGCTGGCGGAACGGCAGCGAACAGCAACACGATGGCGCCCAGCGCGAGTGCGCCGATCAGCACGAACAGGCCGGAGAGTCCGAGTGCGGCGGCCAGCGGCGGCGCGATCACCAGCGAGGCGGCGAACACCAGGCCGATCGAGGCGCCGATCATCGCCATCACCTTGGTGCGATGCTGTTCGCGCGTCAGGTCGGCCGCCAGCGCGGTGATCGCGGCGGAAATCGCACCGGCGCCCTGCAGCACGCGGCCGAGGATCATGACGTGGATGTTTGGCGCAGCTGCGGCGACGAAGCTGCCGGCTGCGAACAGTAGCAGGCCAAAGACGATCACCGGCTTCCTGCCGAAACGATCGGAGGCGATGCCGAATGGGATCTGCAAAAAGGCTTGGGTCAGGCCATAGGCGCCCAGCGCCAGGCCGACCAGTGCGGCATCGTCGCCGCCCGGCAGGTGCTTCGCAAGCACGACGAATACCGGCAGCACGAGGAACAGGCCCAGCATACGCAGGCCGAAGATCGCGGCCAGCACGCCGCCGGTGCGCCGTTCGGCGGGGGTCATCGGGTCGATGGCGGAGAAACGCATGGAAAAAACTCTCTCAATGACGCCAGACTCGCAAGCCGCGGTGTGCTTCGAGCGCGTCGAAATCGGCGTCGCTGTGCAGCAGCGCATAGCCGTGTTCGATGCAGTAACTGGCGAGCAGCACGTCGATCGGGCTCTTGATTGTAATGCCCAGCCTGCGCAATGCCCGATAATGTTCCGCGGCGGCGTGCGCATTCTCCGCTCCGCCGATTGCGACCACCGGCAAGGCGGCGAGCGCCCGTTTTGCCGCATAGAAGTCTTCGGGATGGCGAAAGCCGCGCAGCACCTCGAACAGGGTCAGATCGGCCATTTCCAGCGGTGCTGCGCCATCGGCGAGCAGATCGGCGAGCCGTGCGACCGCCGCCGTCTCACGGCCGTTGAAGAAGTCGATCCAGACGGAAGCGTCGACGAGGATCATTTGCCCGTCGCCGTCGTATCGGTCTCGCTCGCCTCGTAGCGAACGGTCGGTTCCATGACCAGCTGGCTTGCGGCGGGCTGGGCGTCTTCCCAACGCAGCTTGCCGCGTAAGGCGAGAATCTCGCGGTAGGCGGCTTGACGGGCGAGCAGACGCAAGCCTGCATCGACCGCCTCTTTCTTGGTCTTGAACGGCCCGGCCTTCATCGCCTGGGCGATGAGTTCGTCATCGAGGATGATGTTCGTGCGCATGATGTGTATTCCGTAACTCACCTAATACATATTTTACGCACGATGCGCCAGTTGGGCAAGCTCTCGGCGCTGGCGGGACGGCAGGGATTTTCCGTATAGTGTCATGTTCGCCATTTTTTCGATCCCGCATGGAAACGATCAAGATTCGCGGCGCCAGGACGCACAACCTCAAGAACATCGATCTCGATCTGCCGCGCAACCAGCTCACCGTGATCACCGGCTTGTCCGGCTCCGGCAAGTCTTCGCTCGCCTTCGACACGCTCTATGCCGAAGGCCAGCGCCGTTATGTCGAATCGCTCTCGGCCTACGCGCGCCAGTTCCTGCAACTCATGGAGAAGCCCGACGTCGACCTGATCGAGGGCCTCTCGCCTGCTATTTCCATCGAGCAGAAGGCGACTTCCCACAATCCGCGTTCGACCGTCGGCACGGTGACCGAGATCCACGACTACCTGCGCCTGCTCTACGCGCGCGCAGGCCAACCGCATTGCCCCGAACATGGCGTGGCGCTCGAGGCGATGAGCGTCTCGCAGATGGTCGATCACGTGCTGGCCTTGCCCGAGGATACGAAGCTGATGATCCTCGCGCCGGTCGTTGCCGACCGCAAGGGCGAGCAACTCGACCTGTTCGCCGAATTGAAGGCCCAGGGCTTCGTGCGCCTGCGCGTCGATGGCAAGGTGTATGACATCGATGCCTTGCCGAAGCTCGCCAAAACGAAGAAGCACTCGGTCGATGTCGTCGTCGATCGCCTCAAGGTGCGTGCCGACCAGCGCCAGCGGCTGGCGGAATCCTTCGAGACCGCGCTCACCCACGCCGAAGGCCGCTGCATCGCGGTCGAGATGGACAGCGGCGTCGAGCATCTGTTCTCGGCCAAGTTCGCCTGCCCGCATTGCGGCTATGCGCTGCCCGAACTCGAGCCGCGCCTGTTTTCATTCAACAACCCGATGGGCGCCTGCCCGCAATGCGATGGCTTGGGACAGATCCAGTTCTTCGATCCGGCGCGCGTCGTCGCCTATCCGCATTTGAGCCTCGCCGCCGGCGCGATCAAGGGATGGGACAAGCGCAACCAGTTCTATTTCCAGATGATCGAATCGCTCGCCGCGCATTACGGCTTCGATGTCGACACGCCCTTCGAGGCGCTGCCGGAAAGCGTGCGCCAGGTCGTGCTCTACGGTTCCGGACGCGAGTCGATTCGCTTTCGCTATCTCAACGAAAAAGGCACGCGCTTCGAGCGCGCGCATACCTTCGAGGGCATCATCCCCAATCTCGAACGCCGCTACCGCGAGACCGAGAGCCAGATGGTGCGCGAAGAGCTGGTGAAATACCTCAATCACAAGCCCTGCCCGGACTGCGGCGGCGCGCGCCTGCGGCGCGAAGCGCGCCATGTCTTCGTCGGCGGCAAGACGATCGCCGAGGTGAGCCGCTTGAGCCTCATCGACTGCCGCGACTTCTTCAACCTCTTGCAGCTCACCGGCCAGCGCGCCCAGGTGGCCGAGAAGATCATCAAGGAAATCACCTCGCGCTTGACCTTCCTGATCAACGTCGGCCTCGATTACCTCTCGCTCGACCGTTCGGCCGAGACGCTCTCAGGCGGCGAGGCGCAGCGCATCCGGCTGGCTTCCCAAATCGGTTCGGGCCTCACCGGCGTGATGTATGTGCTCGACGAGCCGTCGATCGGTCTACACCAGCGCGACAACACCCGCCTGCTGCAAACGCTCGCCAATTTGCGCGATCTGGGCAACACGGTGATCGTCGTCGAGCACGACCAAGAGGCGATCGAATCGGCCGATCATGTCGTCGACATGGGGCCGGGCGCGGGCGAACATGGCGGGCGCATCGTCGCGCAGGGCACGCCGGCCGAAATCGCGGCGCATCCAGAATCGCTGACCGGCGCCTATCTCTCCGGCCGGCGCCGGATCGAGGTGCCGAAGAAACGCACGCCGCCCAATCCGGCGCGGCAGCTGAAAATCCTCGGCGCCACCGGCAACAACCTCAAGCGCGTCGATCTCGAAATCCCGGTCGGGCTCCTGACCTGCATCACCGGCGTCTCCGGCTCCGGTAAATCGACGCTGATCAACGACACGCTCTACGCCGCGGCGGCGCGCCACCTCTACGGCTCGGCACTGGAACCCGCGCCGCACGAGGAAATCCAGGGCCTCGAATATTTCGACAAGGTCATCAACGTCGACCAAAGCCCGATCGGCCGCACCCCGCGCTCGAACCCCGCCACCTACACGGGGCTGCTCACGCCGATCCGCGAGCTCTTCGCCGCCGTGCCGCAGGCGAGGGAGCGCGGCTACGGGCCGGGGCGGTTTTCCTTCAACGTCAAGGGCGGCCGCTGCGAAGCCTGCCAGGGCGACGGCATGATCAAGGTGGAGATGCACTTTTTGCCCGACATCTTCGTGCCCTGCGACGTCTGCCACGGCAAACGCTACAACCGCGAAACACTCGAAATTCGCTACAAGGGCAAGACGATCTATGAAGTGCTGCAGATGACCGTCGAACAGGCCTATGAATTCTTCGCGCCGGTGCCGGTGGTGGCGAGGAAACTGCAGACGCTGATCGATGTCGGCTTGTCCTACATCCAGCTCGGGCAAAGTGCGACGACGCTTTCCGGCGGTGAGGCGCAGCGCGTGAAACTCGCGCTGGAACTCTCCAAACGCGATACCGGCCGCACGCTCTACATCCTCGACGAACCGACCACGGGGCTGCATTTCCACGACATCGAGATGCTGTTGAAAGTCCTGCACCGCCTGCGCGATGCCGGCAATACGATCGTCGTCATCGAACACAATCTCGACGTCATCAAGACCGCGGACTGGATCGTCGATCTCGGGCCGGAAGGCGGCGACGGCGGCGGGCGCATCATCGCCACGGGCGCGCCGGAAGCCGTGGCGCAAAGCATGGGCAGCCATACCGGGCGCTATCTGGCGCCCATGCTGAAAATCGGCGCTGACGGGACGGCACGCCGTTGCAAATGAATATAAAATTTCCGCTCCAATCGGAATTGGAGAAAAACCATGAATCTAAAAAGCATGTCCGTGGCGGAATTGAACAAGCTCAAGAAAGCCGTCGACAAGGAAATCGAAAATCGGAAAAACCTGCAGCGCAACAAGGCCTTGGGAGAAATCAAGAGCATCGCTGCGAAATACGGCTTGAAATTGGACGAGTTGGTTGGCGTGTCCGCAAGCCGCATCAAGCCGCGCAAAACCAGGGGCAAAAAAGCGGCTCAACCAGCCAAAAAGAAAGTGCTTTACCGCCACCCGGAAAATCCCCAATTGACCTGGGGCGGCGGGCGCGGGCGAAAACCGCAATGGGTCAAGGACTGGCTGGCCGCCGGCCGCAGCCTCGATGAGGCAAAGGTGGCTGAATGACGATCCTGGTGACCGGCGGCGCCGGTTTCATCGGCAGCAATTTCGTCCTTGACTGGCTTGCCCGGTCTGACGAGCCGGTCATCGATCTCGACCGGCTCACCTACGCCGGCAATCTGGAAAATCTGCGCTCGCTGGCAGGCGATCCCCGCCACATCTTCGTGCGCGGCGACATCGGCGACTTCGATCTCGTGGCAACACTGCTCGCCGAGCACCGCCCGCGGGCGATCATCAACTTCGCCGCCGAATCGCATGTCGACCGCAGCATCCACGGGCCGGAGGATTTCATCCAGACCAACATCGTCGGCACCTATCGGCTGCTCGAAGCCGCGCGCGGCTACTGGAACGCGCTGCCCGAGGCGGACAAAGCCGCATTCCGCTTCCTGCACGTCAGCACCGACGAAGTCTATGGCTCGCTCGGCCCCGACGATCCCCCTTTTTCTGAAAATAACCGCTACGAGCCGAACAGTCCCTATTCGGCCAGCAAAGCCGCCTCGGATCATCTCGTGCGCGCCTGGCACCACACCTACGGGCTGCCGGTGCTCACCACCAACTGCTCGAACAACTACGGCCCCTATCAATTCCCGGAAAAGCTCATTCCGCTGATGATCGTCAATGCGCTCGCCGGCAAGCCGCTGCCCGTCTATGGCGACGGCCTGAACGTGCGCGACTGGCTCTACGTCAAGGACCATTGCGCCGCGATCCGCGTCGTGCTCGCGCGCGGCCGTGTTGGGGAAACCTACAACATCGGCGGCTGGAATGAGAAGACCAACCTCGAAATCGTGCGCATCGTCTGCCGCCTGCTCGACGAGCGGCGTCCCCGCCCCGATGGCGCCTCCCATGCCAGCCTGATCACCTTCGTCAAGGATCGTCCCGGCCACGACCGGCGCTATGCCATCGACGCGACGAAGATCGCACGCGAACTCGGCTGGCGCCCGGCCGAAACCTTCGAGACCGGCATCGAGAAGACGGTGGCCTGGTATCTCGATCATCCGGACTGGGTTGCCCATGTGCAGTCCGGCGCCTACCGCGAATGGATCGGCAGGCACTACGGCGAGTGAGATGAAGATTCTCCTCACCGGCAAGAACGGCCAGGTCGGTTTCGAGCTGCAACGCGCGTTGGCGCCACTCGCCGAGATCGTCGCCGTCGGCCATGCCGAATGCGACCTCGCGCAGCCCGATGCACTCCGCCGCCTGATCCGCGAGGTCGCACCGCAGATCATCGTCAATGCTGCCGCCTATACCGCGGTGGACAAGGCCGAATCCGAACCGGCACTCGCGCAGGCGATCAATGCCGACGCGCCCGGCCTGCTGGGCGAAGAGGCGAAGCGACTCGGCGCCCTGGTCGTGCATTACTCGACCGATTACGTCTTCGACGGCCGCAAGGCAGGCGCCTACACGGAAGACGATGCGCCCAATCCGCTCAATGTCTATGGCCGGAGCAAGCTCGCCGGCGAACGGGCGCTGATCGCCAGCGGCGCGCGTCATCTGATCTTTCGCACCAGCTGGGTGTTCGGCGCGCACGGTGGCAATTTCGTGAAAACCATCCTGCGGCTCGCCGCCGAGCGCGACACGCTGCGCGTCGTCGCCGACCAGTTCGGCGCGCCGACCTCGGCAGCGTTGATCGCCGACGTGACCGCGCAAATCCTCGGCCAATACGTCCGGGCGTGCCGTCCCGCCAGCGCCGACTTTGCTTTCGGTTTGTATCACCTCGTCGCCGCTGGCCGCACCAGCTGGCACGAATACGCCCAGGAAATCGTGCGTGCGGCACTGGCCGCGGGCCGGCCGCTGCGCCTCCGTCCCGAGGACGTGCAAGCGATCGCCACCGCCGACTATCCGCTGCCGGCGAAACGTCCGGCCAACTCTTGTCTCGACACCAGCAAACTGCGCAAAACCTTCGGTCTCGTCCTGCCGGATTGGCGGCAGGGGCTGCATCACGTTCTGGCGCAGATCATCCCGGCTTGATTTGCGATTATGAAAATATGGTCGCCACTATTTTGACGGAACCGATAAAATAGTCGACATGAGGCGTTACCTCGAGGAGCTCATCGTCAAGGACCTGCAGCGCAAGATGGTGCTGGTGACCGGGCCGCGCCAAGTCGGCAAGACGACCCTGTGCCGTCAGTTGATGGCGCGTCATGCTTCTGCGCAATATCTGAACTGGGACATTGCGGCGGATCGGGCCATCTTGCAACGGCAGAGTTGGAGCCCGCGCGCCACCTTGCTGGTGATGGACGAGATTCACAAAATGAAGGGCTGGAAAACCTGGCTCAAAGGCGTCGTCGACGGCCGACCGGCCGGGCAAGCGCTGCTGGTCACCGGTAGCGCCCGTATGGAGACCTGGCGCCAGTCCGGTGATTCTCTGGCGGGTCGTTATCTCGCCTACCGGCTGCATCCGATTTCCGTACGTGAATGGTGCGAAGCGCAGGGCGGCAGCGCCGATGAGGCGCTGGATCGCATCATCGAGCGGGGCGGTTTTCCCGAACCATGCCTGGCCGCTGATTCCGAAGATGCCGACCGCTGGCGGCGGCAATACTTCACTGACCTGATTCGCGAAGACGTCGTCGAATTCTCGCGGTTGCACGAAATCAATACGATGCGGCTCTTCGTCGAGATATTGCGCGAGCGAGTCGGCTCGCCACTTTCCCTGGCTTCGATCGCCCGCGATCTCGCCGTCGCGCCGACGACGCTGAAACGCTATCTGGATGTGCTTCAGGCACTGTTCGTCGTCTTCACCGTCCAGCCTTGGCACCACAATATTGCTCGGGCCATCCTGCAAGCGCCCAAAGTCTATTTCTTCGATACGGGCCTGGTGCGGGGAGATGCCGGCGTGCGACTGGAAAATGCCGTGGCGACGATGCTACTCAAGCATTTGCATTTCCGTCAGGATGCCCGCGGCAAATCGGTCGGACTGCACTACATCCGCACCAAGGATGGTACCGAGGTGGATTTCGCGCTCAGCGAAGAAAACGCATTGACGCACCTGATCGAATGCAAACATTCCGACACATCCCCGCACCGGGCGCTGACTGCCTTCTCGGCGCGCTTTCCCAATGCTGAGGCCATCCAGCTGGTGCGTGATTTGCGGCAGGAAGAGCAGCGCGGAACGGTGCGCATCGCCGCAGCAGCCCACTGGCTGCGCAATCTCGATGCCTGATGGTACTCCGCCTCAAAAGGAAGACGATGAACACACCACACAATCGCAAAGGCCTCATCCTCGCCGGTGGCGCCGGCACCCGGCTGCATCCTGCCACCCTGTCCGTCTCCAAGCAGCTCCTGCCGGTGTTCGACAAGCCGATGATCTACTACCCGCTGAGCACGCTGATGCTGGCGGGCATCCGCGACATCCTGATCATCTCCACGCCGCAGGACACGCCGCGCTTTCGGCAGCTCCTCGGCGACGGCAGCCAATGGGGGTTGAAGCTCGACTATGCGGTGCAACCCAGCCCCGATGGCCTGGCGCAAGCCTTCCTGATCGGCGCAGACTTCATCGGCCAAGCCCCCTGCGCCCTCGTGCTCGGCGACAACCTGTTCTACGGCCACGACTTCCACAAGCTGCTCGCCAGCGCCTGCCAACGCACCACCGGCGCCACGGTCTTCGCCTACCACGTCCTCGATCCCCAACGCTACGGCGTGGTCGAATTCGATGCCAACGGCAAGGCGATCAGCATCGAAGAAAAGCCACGGCAACCCAAATCGAATTACGCAGTGACCGGGCTTTACTTCTACGATGCCGAAGTCGTCGCGCTGGCCAAGACCCTGAAGCCCTCGGCGCGTGGCGAGCTGGAAATCACCGACCTCAACCGCCTCTACCTCGAACGCGGCCGGCTCGACGTCGAAATCATGGGGCGCGGCTATGCCTGGCTCGACACCGGCACCCACGAATCGCTGCTCGAAGCCGGCCAGTTCATCGCCACGCTGGAAAAGCGCCAGGGGCTGAAAGTGGCCTGCCCGGAAGAGATCGCCTGGCGCCAGGGCTGGATCGACGCCATGCAACTACGGCGGCTGGCCGAACCGCTGGCGAAGAACGGCTATGGCCAGTATCTGCTGCGGTTGCTCGACGAACGGGTATTGACCTGAGGAAATCCTGCGGAACGCCACGACATCCAGCCAGTGTCGCGAGGGTTTCCTGAGAAGCATCATCGCATCTTGATGTGCTAGCATCATGATGCGTGGCCAGGTAAGGAATGGATCATGAGGACGACGCTGGATATCGACGAAGACGTATTGAACGCCGCCAAGGCATTGGCAAGGCAGCAGCATCAATCTGCCGGCCAAGTCGTTTCGCAGCTTCTGCGGGATGCATTGACGGGTCGGGCGAACCGATTGGCGGAAGGTGGTAAGGCCGTGGTAGGGTTTCGGCCATTCGCAAGTGGCGCAAACATCGTTACCAACGATCAAGTCAATGCCTTGCGCGAGCAGGAAGGTGTTTGATGCGGGCTTTGCTGGATGTGAATGTGCTGATCGCGTTGCTGGACGCCAACCATCTACAGCATCGCCGTGCGACAGAGTGGCTGGAAGAAAATGCTGCGTCAGGATGGGCCTCCTGTCCTCTTACCCAGAATGGATGCATACGCATCATGTCCCACCCGAGCTATCCGAATCCTGTTCCTGCGAGCGCAGTCGCCGAAAGGCTGCAAGAGGCGGTCGCCCACCCTCTGCACCAGTTTTGGCCAGACGACATCAGCATGCTGACTCCCGGCGTGATTGACTGGAGGCGCATTCTCGGCTCCCGCCAAGTGACGGATGCCTATTTGCTCGCATTGGCGGTGAAGCACAAAGGCCGCCTGGTGACGCTCGACAAGGGCATCCCGCGCCTTGCCGTGAAGGGAACGAGCGATTCCAGCCTAGAGTTGATCGTTTGATGAAAGCCACCCCCACCACCATCCCCGACGTGCGGGTCATCGAACCGAAAGTGTTCAACCCAGATTGTCCATTGGAACACGAGCGGGTATCGATGGCGAGGGCGAGCAAGTTTGCGTCCCCGCGACGAGCCCATAACGGTGTCTATTGGCGAGGAGCGGGGACGCGAAGATTCGCCGACCTTCAGCCGCTGGCAGATGCGTTTGCGGTGGCGGACGATCCGAAATCTTCATGGCATGATATGGCTATAATGGCCATATGAAAACCGCCTCGATATCCGCAACCAAAAATCAGTTGAGCGCACTGATCGAGCGGGTGCGGCAGGGAGAGACCATTTTCATCACCGATCACGGCCGTCCGGTCGCCCGGCTGATTCCGGCAGGGGTCGAAAACGGCCAGCCTGGCGCGGACGAGCTGGCACTGCTGGAACGCAAGGGTCTCCTGCGGCGAGGCCATGGCAAGGCGTGCCGCCTGGCGCCTCCCCCAGCGCCGGCAAAGCGCGCCAGCGCAGTCCAGGCGCTGCTGGAAGAACGCGAGTCGGCGCGGTGATCTTCTGGGACAGCTCCGCGATCCTGCCACTGCTGGTAGAGGAGTCAACCACGCCGTCCGCGTTGGACTATTACTCCGACAACCCCACAATCGTGGCATGGTGGGGCACCCCGGTCGAGTGTGCCTCGGCCCTGGCGAGACTGGAGCGCGAAAGCAAACTGACTTCCAGCGAAGTGACCCAGGCGCTGGACCAACTGGCAGCGCTGCAGGCGGCCTGGCATGAGGTGCAGCCACTGGATGGCGTGCGCCAGATCGCACAGCGGCTGCTACGGCTCCACCCGCTGCGCGCCGCCGATGCGCTGCAGTTGGCCGCGGCGCTGCTTGTCTGCGAGCACAGACCGCAAGGCTGGCAATTCGTCTGCCTGGATGCCCGGCTGAGTCAGGCTGCCGAGCGAGAAGGATTCCGCGTCATCCGCAATTTCGCGGATTGAGCGAAGGGCGAGGCATATGAACAAGGGAATATCGCCGCATGCCGTAGTGGGTGCGACGGGCGCGGCTCTGGAGGTGATTGCCGGATGAAAGCCACCCCCACCGCCATCCCCGACGTGCTGGTCATCGAACCGAAAGTGTTCAATGATGAGCGCGGTTTCTTCTTCGAAAGCTACAACCGCCGGGCGTTCAAGGAAGCCACCGGTCTCGATCCCGAATTCGTGCAGGACAATCACTCGAAAAGCGTCAAAGGCGTGCTGCGCGGCCTGCATTACCAACTGCCGCCCAAGGCGCAAGGCAAGCTCGTGCGCGTCGTGCAAGGCGAAGTCTTCGATGTCGCCGTCGACCTCCGCAGGTCTTCCCCGACCTTCGGCAAATGGGTCGCCGAGATCCTATCCGCCGAAAACAAAAAGCAACTCTGGATTCCGCCCGGCTTCGCCCACGGCTTCCTCACCCTTTCGGACACCGCCGAGTTCCTCTACAAGACCACCGACTACTACGCCCCCGACTACGAGCGCGCCATCCGCTGGGACGATCCAACCCTGGCCATCGCGTGGCCAAACGTCGGCACACCGATCCTCGCGCCCAAGGATGCCGCCGCGCCGACATTCGCGCAGGCGGAAATTTTCGCCTAAGGAAATCGAACCATTTGCGCAAACGGCATCAAACAGCTCAAGGATCGCCCATTCCGATCGAAGATGCATCGCTGCCCCGGCTACCGACAACACCAAGAATGACCCGATCATCCCGCTTATAATTCGTTCCGAATAAGCAAAAACAGACGAAAGCAAAGCGTGCCCCGGCTTCAATCTCCATCATCTGGCTTGAACATTTTGCTCACTGGTGGATTGGGTTACATCGGCAGCCACACCGCCGTCATGCTGCAACAAACCGGCCACGGGGTCGTTTTGCTCGACAATCTCAGCAATAGCCGTTTGTATGTATGCTCGGCCGACCCCACCAAGGCCCCACCAGGTGCAGGCTGGCGCGCCACGCGCACGCTCCATGACATGTGCGCAAGCGCGTGGGTCTTTGCCGCGCAAGCGATGCAGACCGCTCAAGCTACCACAGGACAACAAACCAGGAAGGTCGCCCCCGTCTTCAGGCGCTGCGGAGATCGAGTTCGAGCCTCCGCGCGCCACCATCGATTCCCGGCCGACTGATCATGCATGATGCTTGCTCGATAGTAGCGTGGTGTCCAAACTGCGTAGGGTGTGCGTTGGTGCCGCCACCGCCTTGGTGCATGGCATGGCGGTCGTCACGCGCAATGTGTCCGACTTTTTCGACCTAGACCATGAGCAATACCCCAGAAAACATCATCTGGCACCAGGCCACGGTGACCCGCGCCCGACGCGAACAATTGAACGGGCACAAATCCTGTGTGCTCTGGTTTACCGGTTTGTCCGGCGCGGGCAAATCGACGCTCGCCCATGCAGTGGAGGAACGATTGCACCAGTTCGGCTGCCGCACCTTTGTTCTGGATGGAGACAACGTCCGGCACGGCCTCTGCTCCGACCTGGGTTTCAGCGAAGCCGACCGCAAGGAAAATATCCGCCGTATCGGTGAAGTCGCCAAGTTGATGATGGAAGCGGGGTTGATTGTCATGACCGCCTTCATCAGCCCCTTTCGGGCCGACCGGGAGGCCGTTCGCAACCTCATGCCGCACGGGGATTTTCTGGAAATCTATTGCCAGGCCAGCTTGGAAGTTTGCGAAGCGCGTGATGTCAAAGGCCTCTACAAAAAGGCCCGAGCTGGAGAAATCAAGAACTACACTGGTATTTCCTCGCCTTACGAGCCGCCACTGACTCCGGAACTTATCGTCGATACTGGCAGACAGCAGCTCGGCGATTGCGTGCGTCAGGTCATCGACGTTTTGCGCTTACGCCGTATTCTGCCCGCCTCGCCGTATGCCCTCCCAACGCAGTGTTCATGACGTCTATGCACTATGTTTGAAGGCAATCAGCGTGGGGAAACCAGCCGGGGGATAAAACTGGCAAGTACTCTCAAACCCATTATTTTTGGAAATGAGTTTCGTGCCATGCTCGTAAAAGGTGCCTTCGGGAGCCTGGCGTTGCGTGTCATTTCCGTGCTGCTGATGCTGATGGTTTCAATCGTTCTGGCTCGCATGCTAGGGCCCACGCAATTCGGCATCTACTCTGTCGTGCTTTCCCTTGTCAGCCTGCTCGCCGTTCCTGCCCAGATGGGTTTGCCCACACTCGTCGTGCGCGAGACGGCTACCGCCTACGTGTGGCAACGCTGGGGAGTGATGCGTGGATTGTGGCATTGGGCTACGAGGAAGGTTCTGAGTCTGGCTCTGTTACTTGCAATTCTCGCCCTGCTCGTGGGGGAACGCCTGTTACCTGGCGAAGCAGAGCATCGAACAATGCTGTTAGTGCTCGCTGCCTTGCTCATCCCTCTGAACGTTCTGAACACTCTACGGGGTGCTGCCCTACAGGGGTTGCGTCATGTTGTTTTAGGGCAACTTCCGGAATTGGTGATTAACCCCCTACTCCTCGGCGCGCTGATCGTGGGCGTTTCACTCGTGATGCAGACTCGGCTGGACGCGATCACCGCCATCGCTCTACACATATTTTCCGTATCGTTCTCCTTCGCCCTCGGCGCGTATCTGCTTTGGCGGTTGGTGCCCCCGGCCCTGCGGGCACGCCCCGAGCCGATCTACGAGGCCCGCGCCTGGCGTGCGGCCGCTTTGCCGATTGCGCTGACGACTGGGTTGCAGGTGCTTAATCAGAACATCGACATCGTCATGCTAGGCTGGCTCCGCAGCGCAGAAGAGGCAGGGATTTACAAGATTGCGGTCAGCGCTGCCGCCATCGTCTCATTGGGCTTGGGCGCCGTCAATCAGGCGCTCGCGCCCCATTTCGCGCGTTTGCATCAGCTGGACGACTATGGGCGGCTGCAGCGTCTGGTTACGCTGAGTGCCCGGGGTATTCTCGCTCTCTCCCTTCCGCCAATGCTCCTCATGGTACTCGCCGGCGAGGAAGTGCTCACCCTTTTCTTTGGACATGACTATGCATCGGGTAAGACTGCGCTTGCCATCATTGCGTTTGGGCAGCTCGTGAATGCGGCGATGGGCTCGGTCGGTTTGCTTCTCAATATGACCGGTCACGAACGTCAAACGTTTCGCGCGGTATTGGCTGCCGCATTCGCGAACGTCGGTCTCAATCTCGCGCTGATTCCCGCTTGGGGGGCGATCGGCGCTGCCATCGCTGCCACCACCTCGCTCGTGGTTTGGAATGTCATCATGTGGCTCGCGGTCCGGCGTCTGCTTGGCATCGAAACCATGGCGTTCCCCATCTTTACATTCGAAGGAAAAAAATGAAAAAGCCGAATTTTTTCATCATCGGCGCGCCAAAGTGCGGCACGACCTCCTGGGCGTCTTGGCTGGCAAGCCATCCCCAGGTTTTCATGTCCCCAATGAAGGAGCCACAACATTTCAGCGCAGATCTCAGGGTTTTGATACCGAGACGAGCCGACTATGAGAGGCTGTTTCGCAATGCAACGGACCGGCATCGCGCGGTTGGGGAGGCTTCGGCTACATATCTTTTCTCCGAGGCGGCGGTTCCGCATATAGAACGCTACGTGGATCACCCCAAATACATCATCTGCCTAAGGAATCCGGTGGAGATGGCTTATTCGCTACACGAACAAATGGTAGTGTCGGGTATGGAAGATGTGCTGGAATTCGAACGTGCCTGGGTGCTCAGCGAAGCCCGCTTTCGGGGTGAGCAAGTGAGTCGCTGGTGTGATGCACCGAAAATCCTTGCATACGGTCGCATGTGCAAACTTGGCGAACAGTTGCTGAGGCTTTACCGTACGGTGCCAAAAGACCGGGTCCATACCATTTTGCTTGATGACGTCAGACGGGATGCTCGGGCTGAATACCTGAAAGTGCTCGCATTCCTGGGGCTTGACGATGACGGGAGGTGTGAGTTTCCGGTCGAAAACCCGGCCAAGACGTTGAGGTCCTTCGCACTGAACCGAACCGTACAGGCCCTGGCAAGGTTTAAATACCGATTGAGGATATATCACATAGGCCTCGGGATCCTGGATGCCATAGCAAAGAAAAACATGAAGTATCGTCCTCGGGTACCGATGCGGCCTGACACCAGGCGTGAGCTGGAAGAGTTTTTTCGTGAGGACATCAAATTGCTCGAAGAATTGCTCGAGCGCCGCCTGGGGTGGATTTCGGGTTCATGAAGGCAACAAGGGACACGCCAACGCTCCAGCATGGGGTGGGCAAGCCTCGCGCCTCGCGCAATCTGACGGTAGATGCAACGGCCCAGGACATTATCGGCATCGAGGTCACCACGGCCCACGGGAACGACAGTGAAGTCTTCCCTGACCTGCTTGCCAAGTTGAGCGCGAGGTGGCCCAGGTTACGGCCGATGGTTCCTATGACACCTATGCGTGCCATCGCGTCATTGCCGAGCGCGGCGCCAAGGGAGCAGATGGACCGCGCGAGGGGGCGGTGCCTTGGGTAACAAACTATCATCTACGTGAGCTGATCCTGGCCGCGATCGCAGCCAAGGGGGGAGACTGGAAGGAACAGTCTGGAGAGAAGGGGAGACATGGCAGAAACCGAAGTCTCCACACATAGACATGTGTAGGTAGGGCAAATTGTGCACCAACAGTGATATGAGTGGGTCTTTATCCAGTCCGGGAGCTAATCCCCAGATTGCAATCTTCCTCCCCTCGCTCAATGGCGGCGGTGCCGAGCGGGTGATGGTAACAATCGCCAACGGCTTTGCACGGCGTGGCTATCGCGTCGATTTGGTCCTTGCATGCGCCGAAGGGCCTTATCTGAAAGATGCCGTTCCATCGGTACGGGTTGTTGATTTGGGTGCAGGGCGGGTGAGCAGGGCGCTGCTGCCCCTTGAACGAATCCGCATCGCGCGAGCGGGGTTCGAACGGTATTGGCGCGACTATGAATGGGAAGCCAACTTATTGAACTTCCTGCATTGGTGCGAGACCATCAGAGTGTCGGAAAAGATTGGTGTGGAGTAAGACCATGGAACCGGTGGCATCGGATCAGACAAAGATTTGGGATCATTTTCAGAACGAAGGGGTTGATTCGTTCGCTCAAAGTCAAGGGCGCCTTGAGTTTCTTGTGCGGCAGTTAAAGCCGGGAATACGCGCCCTAAACATTGGCGTAGGGAACGGTGCTCTGGAAAGAATGGCGATTAAAAGAGGTGTCGATATCTGGTCGCTTGATCCCAGTCACCGCGCGATAGATAGCTTACGAAAGCAACTTCGTCTGGGGGAAAAGGCGCAAGTCGGCTTCTGTCAAACAATGCCGTTTCCAGATGGGAAATTCGATGTTGTTGTGATGTCGGAGGTACTCGAGCATTTGGATGACGGAGTGTTCGAGGCGACATTGGCGGAGGTCAGGAGGGTACTGCGACCAGGAGGGCGGTTTATTGGCACTGTCCCGGCGCGCGAAAAACTCGAAGACGCCATTGTGGTTTGTCCGCACTGCGGTTTCCTGTTCCACAGATGGGGCCATGAACGCAGCTTCAGTGTGGAGACGCTTACCGTTGCCTTGAATCAATATTTCTCGGTGGAGAGAGTCTTTGAGCAGTTTTTCATAGAGTGGGAATCTGTCAGCTGGTGGCGCAAGTTGCAAGGATTAATCAAGAAATTTCTATCGTGGCGCGGCATTGGAACCTACGGCATTTGCCGAAACATTTACTTTTGTGCGCGGAAGCCAAGTTTGACGGATGGCATGCGTCATGCGTAATCGTTTTGAGTTACATGCCCAGGAATCCAGACCTGTCAGGACCTGTTTTCAGAAGTTGCATGTTCTAGAAAGCGGTAGTAGCACCAGTAATCAAGCTGGTTCAATTGCACCGATCGGCTCGGCTACGGGTGTACTTGTTTTGCGAAGGTAATTCCTAACGAATCTGGACCAATTTTGGGCTGATATCCTGGATGCTGGTGGTCTTGAGAAGCTTGACCAGCAAGGGTTTCAGGTTTTCAGCCCGGTGGTTGAAACGGTAACAAACTTCCCCGAGGTAAAGATGGAAGTATTTGCGAGGCACTCCCCGGTAAGGATACAACCAGTTCTTGGCATAGCTCCAGAAGCCCTCGATGCCGTTGATATGGTCCCGCCCCACCGGCTTGCCTTTCTCCTTGCGGATCACCACGTGCTCACCCCGCAGCTTCAGTGTCGCGTAAGCTTGCCACTCGTCGGTGTAGTACAACGCGCCCTCCCGGGTATGGGCCTGGATGTGGCGCATCACCTCTGCCCGGCTGTGAGCCGCGATCGGCATCGCCTTGACTTGGCCGTTGCGCTTGACGATGCCAAACACGATCACTTTGCCGGCCGCACCCCAGCCCCGTTTGCCGTGCCGAGCCCCGCCAAACGTGGTCTCGTCGCATTCGACCGCCCCGGCAAAGGGTTCTCGGAACTCCTCCGCCCACGCCATACAAGCACGCACCAGCCGGTAAAAGCGTTCGATCGCCGGCGCACTGGCCAAGGCGCCGAAGCGCTGCCGATAAACCGGCACGCCCCAAACGAAGCGACGCAGCAGTTCGTGCTTGGTGACGTCGCTCAGCCGGCTGGCCGACCACACGCTACGCCAGCGAAAGCGATGGCCGCAGCGTTTGCATTTGTGGCGGCCATCAGCCAACTGATACAGACGACTGTAGCCACAACCAGGACATTTCTTCATGACCAAATCCTTCCAGATTTGGTCCAGTTTGGTTAGGTATTACCTTGCGAAAGGCTCCATGAGTCGCCTTGCCTTGCTTGCACGTAAACTGGATCAAGGCGGTGCCGAAAGGCAGTTGGTGGCGCTGGCGACAGGTCTGAAAAGCCTAGGCCACGACGTTCATGCCGTGCTTTTTTATGCTGGCGGCGCTTTTGACGCTGAACTTGCAGCCGCAGGCGTGCCTGTCCACTTCGTCGGCAAGCGCGGACGCTGGGATGCCTTCGGCTTCTTGATTCGCCTTGGGATGATCCTCCGCCGATTGCGGCCCACAACCATCTATTCCTTTCTTGACCTGCCTAACATCCTGGCGGCATTGCTTCGTCCGGCAATAGGGCGTCCCAGGCTGGTCTGGAGCATCCGCGCAGCAGGCATGGAGATGCGCCACTATGACTGGCTGTCCCGGTTGATGCCGAGGCTGGAGGCGGTTTTGAGCCGGTCAGCCGACGTCATCGTGGCGAATTCTCGGGCGGGGAAGGAGTGGGCCATTAACCGGGGTTTTCCGTCCGGACGGATGATAGTCATCGAAAATGGCATCGATACTGAGCGCTTCAGATATGACGCTGCCGGGCGAGAACGTGTCCGCAAGGAATGGGGCATTGGCGCCGGGGAAACGGCCATTGGTCTTGTGGCGCGCCTGGACGTCATGAAAGACCATCACAACTTCCTTCAAGCGTGCGCCCTGCTTGCGTCACGGCGGAACGACCTTCGTTTTGTCTGTGTCGGCGGCGGCAAGGCTGCGATGCACGAGGATCTGCAGGCGTTTGCCCGTCACTTGGGCATTGCAGAGCGGGTGACCTGGGCCGGGCCGCGCGGGGATATGGCTGCGGTTTACAGCGCGTTCGATATTGTTTGTTCGTCTTCTTCTTTCGGTGAGGGGTTCTCCAATGCCATTGCAGAGGCGATGGCTTGTGAGCGGCCATGCGTTGTCACCAATGTCGGCGATTCCGCGCGCATTGTTGGCGAGGTCGGCGAAGTCGTGCCGCCCCGCGACGCGGATGCCTTGGCGGACGCGATGGCAAGGATGCTGGAACGGATCGAGAACAACCTGGACCTCAGGCGCCAGGCCAGAGCACGCATCGTCGACGAGTTTTCCGTGGGGTGCATGGTATCGCGCACTGAACAAATTCTCCGTGGGCAGAAGTGATGCGGGTGCTCTACGTCATCACCGGCCTTTCCACCGGCGGCGCGGAAAAGCAGCTTGCTCGGTTGCTCGCGAAGCTTGACGGGAAAGATGTCGAGGCGGCGGTGGTTTCTCTGGCGGCTCCTGGTGCGGTGTCAGGTGAGCTTGAATCCCTAGGCGTTCCGGTGTGGCATCTGAATCTGGCTCGGCCTTGGCAGCTACCCTGGGCAGCGGCACGGTTGCTGACGGTCGCGCGACGCTTCCGCCCCCATGTCATTCAGGGCTGGATGTATCACGGCAATCTGGCTGCGAGCTTTGTTGGAAAATTTTTGGGGGTGCCTGTCGTCTGGGGTATTCGGCAGACGCTCTACGACCTGCAAAGAGAGAAGCCCGGTACGCGAGCCGTCATCCGCCTTTCGGCGCGCTGGTCGTCTCGTGCGACGGCCATTGTGTACAACGCTGAGGTGTCACGCACCCAGCACGAGGCATTCGGTTTTGCGCCGGAGCGTGGGTGCGTGATAGGCAACGGTTTCGATGGCGGACAGTGGCGGTCGGACATCGACTCCCGCCACAGTGTGCGCGCAGAGCTCGGCATCGAACCGGATGCGCCGCTCATCGGGCTCGTTGCCCGCTACCACCCCATGAAAGGGCACGACATTTTTCTCGATGCCGCTGCGCGTCTTGCTGCTCTCCGGCCGGATGTGCATTTTCTGCTTGCTGGGCGGGAGGTGACGCCGGCACATCCGCTCTTTGCTGCACATTACCATCATGGGCCGCTTGCCGGGCGATTGCATCTTCTGGGCGAGCGCGCCGATATCCCGCGGCTCACCGCAGCCTTGGATATCGCTTCTTCTTCTTCTTCCTGGGGCGAAGCGTTTTCGAATGCCATCGCCGAGGCGCTGCTCTGTGGCGTGCCGGTCGTGGCGACCGACGTGGGGGATACCCGAACCATTATCGGGGACTCTGGGATCGTGGTGCCTCCCGGTGATGCGCGTGCGTTGGCCAACGCATGGCAGACACTGCTGGATTGTGGCCTTGAAGCGCGCCTGGCGATGGGTCAGGCTGGACGGGAGCGGCTACTGACGGAATACTCCATCGAGGCAGTTGCTCAAGCCTATGCACAACTCTACGAAAGGATACAAAACCAATGGACCAAGACCTGACTCGCGCCGAATCCCACTTTGCCTTCGGGCGTAACTGGGCCGAGTATGCAGCGAAGATCACAGCGGATGAAGTGCGTGAGGCGGAAGCGGGGCTTTTGCGGCTTCTGGGTGGAGAGCGGCTCGAGGGCAAGCGCTTTCTCGATATCGGAAGCGGTTCGGGATGCGACGAATACGTCCATAAAAAATTGGCGTGGAGCTGACCCGTGTGTGGATTGACCGGTTTCTGGGAATCTCGCGGCTGTCGCTCGGATGAGGCAAATGCCACCGTGCGGCGCATGGCCGATACGCTCGTCCATCGTGGGCCAGATGATGCAGGGGTGTGGGTGGATGCGGAAGCGGGCGTTGCGTTGGGCCATCGCCGGCTCGCGATCCTCGATCTATCCCCTGCAGGCCACCAGCCCATGGTGTCCGCTTCTGGTCGCTATGTGATTGCCTTCAACGGGGAGATTTATAACCACCTCGAATTGCGCAAGGAGCTCTCGAAACTCGGCGCTGGTGGGACGGCACCCGCGTGGCGTGGCCATTCCGATACCGAAACGCTGTTGGCTGCGTTCGAAGCCTGGGGTATCGAAAAGACACTGACGCGCTGCGTGGGCATGTTCGCCTTGGCGCTGTGGGACCGGGAAACCCGCACGCTCACACTCGCGCGAGACCGCATGGGCGAAAAGCCGCTTTACTATGGTTGGGTGCGCGGGGCGCTGGTGTTCGGCTCGGAGTTCAAGGCGCTGCGGGCATATCCCGGTTTTGATAATGCCATCGAGCGGCGGGCGCTGGCGCTTTTTATGCGCCACAACTACGTGCCCGCGCCGTGGAGCATTTTTGAGAACATCTGGAAGCTGCCGCCGGGGTGTTTTGTGCAGGTTGCGGCAGCTGCCCTCACCCCCGGCCCCTCGCCCGCTTGCGGGATGGGGGAGGTCAAACCCTACTGGTCTCTCCGGGAAGTGGCAGAGGCCGGGCTGCGCGATCCGTTTGCTGGTAGCGAGGCCGAGGCGACGGAAGAGCTTGAGCGGCTGCTCAGGCAAAGCATCGCCGGCCAGACGATCGCCGATGTGCCGCTCGGGGCGTTTCTGTCAGGCGGCATCGATTCCAGCACGGTGGTCGCGCTGATGCAGGCGCAAAGCAGTCGGCCGGTCAAAACCTTTACCATCGGTTTTCACGAAGGGGAATACAACGAGGCCGAACATGCCAAAGCCGTGGCGTGCCATCTGGGCACGGATCACACCGAGCTTTATGTCACGCCGGAGGAGGCGATGGCGGTCATCCCAAAGCTGCCGGCGCTCTACGACGAACCGTTTGCCGATTCCTCGCAGATCCCCACCTTTCTCGTCGCGCAACTCGCCCGCCGGCATGTGACAGTGAGTCTTTCCGGCGATGGCGGGGATGAGCTGTTCGGGGCTATAACCGTTATTTTTGGGCACGGCGTTTGTGGCGGCGGCTGGCTGGGATCCCTTTGCCCATGCGCAAGCTTGCCGCGCAAGGCGTCCGCGCCATCTCGCCTCAGGCGTGGAATCGCGTCTTTGGCTTGTTGGCGCCTTTGTTGCCCGAGCATTCGCGCTTTCGGTTGCCGGGCGACAAGCTGCATAAGGCGGCAGCGCTCTTTGCCGCCACGCGGCCGGAAGAGATTTATTTGCGCCTGGTCTCCCATTGGGAGGATCCTGCCTCACTCGTGCTTGGCACAGAGGAGCCCGCGACGCCGATGACCGATCCAGCGCCTTCGCTCGATGGCGCTGACTTCGAGGCACGCATGATGTATCTCGACAGCATCACTTACCTGCCGGACGACATCCTGGTGAAGGTGGACCGTGCGGCGATGGGGGTGAGCCTGGAAACCCGCGTGCCGCTTCTGGACCATCGCATCGTGGAATTTGCCTGGCGGGTGCCACTGTCGATGAAGATTCGCGATGGCCAATCCAAGTGGCTGCTACGCCAGGTGCTCTACAAATACGTCCCCCGTGAGCTCATCGAACGGCCCAAGATGGGCTTTGGCGTGCCGCTCGACCAGTGGTTGCGCGGGCCGCTGCGGGAATGGGCGGAGGATTTGCTCTCTGAAGAGCGGCTAAAGCGCGAAGGCTTTCTACACCCCGCACCGGTGCGCCATAAGTGGCAGGAGCATCTTTCCGGGCGGCGCAACTGGGCGTACTACCTGTGGGATGTGTTGATGTGGGAGGCGTGGCTGGAGTCCCAATGGGCTTCACCGCGGGACTTTCCGTCGCCGCGCTGACTGGGTAATTGTCAGTAACATTGACAATCGACCAAGCCGGCGGCTAGACTGGCCACCATGATTTCCCGACACGCGCTGGTTTCCCTGCATCAACTGGCGGGCTGGTATCCGGCGGTCGCGATTGTCGGTCCACGCCAGTCGGGCAAGACAACCCTGGCGCGTCTGGCCTTTCCCGACAAGCCCTATGTTTCGTTGGAAAACCCGGACGAGCGCGACTTTGCGCGCCAGGATGCGCGCGCCTTTCTCGGCCGCTTTCCCGACGGGGCGATCCTGGACGAGGTACAGCGCGCGCCGGAGCTCTTTTCCTGGTTGCAAGAAGTGCTCGATGCCGACCGCCGCACCGGCCGCTTCGTGCTGACGGGCTCGTGGCAGCCGGGCTTGCGCGGGAGCATCGCCCAGTCTCTGGCGGGTCGGGTGGGGCATTTGACCTTGCTGCCCCTGTCGATGCAGGAACTCCAAGGGGCAAGGCTTCTACCGGCCACATTGGCCGAGTGCCTGCTCAAAGGCGGGTTTCCGCCGATCTTTGACCGGTCTATCCCCCCCAGGTGTGGTTCGCCGATTACACGGCCACGTATCTCGAACGCGATGTGCGCCAGATTCTGGAGTTGCGTGATTTGGCTGCCTTTCACCGTTTTCTGCGCATGTGCGCGGCGCGCACCGGGCAGCTCGTCAATCTGTCGCAACTTGCCGCCGACTGCGGCATCACCCACAACACGGCGAAGAGCTGGCTGTCGGTGCTCGAAGCGAGTTTCCTGGTGTTTCTGCTGCCGCCCTGGCATCGCAATCTCGGCAAGCGGCTGGTGAAAACGCCGAAACTCTATTTTCTCGATGTGGGGCTGGCGGCCTGGCTGGCCGGTCAGCGCAGCGAAGAGGCCATTGCGCTGGGGCCGATGCGCGGCCCCCTGTTCGAGACCTGGGTGGTGAGCGAGACGATCAAGACCCTTCGCAACCGGCTCCTGCCCCATGAACTCTTTTTCTACCGCGATGCCCATGGCCGGGAGATCGATCTGATTCTGGAAGTGGATGGCGCGCCTCGCCTGGCGCTGGAGTGCAAGGCTGGCGAGACCCCGGCTGGTGACTGGTTCGCGCCGCTGGCGAGACTGGCCGGAGAAATCGGCGCTGGCAGCACGGCAGTGGTTTTCGGCGGCAACAGTGACCAGCCGCGCGAGTCGGTGCCGGCGATCAGCTGGCGCCGCCTGCCGGATCTGCTGGCAAAAGCGATGGAGTAGGCGATGCCAACGGCAGGCGCTCACTTAGTCTTTCTCGTCACCGAGGACTGGTATTTCGTTTCGCACCGTCTTGCCTTGGCCAAGGCGGCGAAGGAAGCCGGGTTTGAAGTGACGGTGATTACCCGCTGCAATGCCGAATGCGCAGTGATTCAAGCGGCGGGTCTGCGGGTCGTGTCCTTCGACATGGCGCGGCGGGGGTTGAATCCGCTGGGGCTGCTGCGCGAGGTGCTTGGGGTAGCGCGGCTTTACCGGAACCTCAAGCCGGACATCGTGCATCATGTGGCGCTGCGGCCGGTAGTGGTGGGCGGGCTGGCGGTTCGGTTGACCGGGGTTCGCTCAGTCGTCTCCGCAATTGCGGGCTTGGGTTTCGCATTCACCGGCGGGCGTGGCGGTTGGCTGCAGCAAGCCATGAGCGTTTTATTGCGCCTGGCGCTTGCGCGCGGCGTGGTGATCGTGCAGAACCCGGATGATGCCGCTACCGTGCAGGGCCTGGGGATCGCGCCCGAACGGATCAGATTGATTCCCGGTGCCGGGGTGGATACGGAACGTTTCGCGCCCCGGCCCGAACCGGAAGGTAGGCCGGTGGTGATGCTGGCCTCGCGCCTGCTGTGGGACAAGGGGGTCGGCGAGTTCGTCGAGGCGGCGCGCAGGCTCAAGGGGCGCGCGCGCTTCGTGCTCGTCGGCGCGCCGGATCCTGGCAACCCGGCCAGTGTGGCTGAAGGGGATCTCTATGCCTGGGTGCAGGATGGCATCGTGGAATGGTGGGGCCGGCGCGACGACATGGCGGAAGTCCTCAGCGCCGCGCACATCGTTTGTTTGCCTTCCTACCGTGAAGGACTGCCCAAGGTGCTGCTCGAAGCGATGGCCTGCGGGCGGGCGTGCATCACCACCGATGCGCCAGGCTGCCGCGACTGCGTGCGGGATGGCGACAACGGCCTGCTCGTGCCGGTGAAAGACGCTGCAGCGCTTGTCGCCGCAATCGAGCAGCTTCTCGACGATCAGAATTTGCGCCGGCGCATGGGCGAACGGGGACGGGAGCGGGCGGTGGCCGAGTTCAGTCAGGATGGCGTGATCGGGGCCACACTGGCGGTTTACCGCGGGGTGCAGGAATGACCGCACTCATCACCGGCGCCAACGGTTTCATTGGTCGGCAGCTGATCGAGCCGGGCGACCGGGCGCTGGTGCGGCGACCGGTTGGGCTTGCCAGCGAGGTGGTGGGCGATCTGCTCGATCCTGCCTCGCTTGTGCGAGCGTGCGAGGGCGTGGAGACGGTATTCCACTGCGCGGGCCTCGCGGATGCGGATGCACGGGATGTGGAGCTTCTCTGGCGCGTCAATGTCGAGGGCACGAAAAATCTGCTCGCTGCGGCGGGCAGGGCCGGGGTGCGCCGCTTCGTGTTCTTTTCCAGCGTCAAGGCGATGGCCGAGCCGGGGGAGGAATGCGTCAATGAGGATTGGCCCGGCGAGCCGGCCACACCCTACGGCCGCGCCAAGCGGGCGGCGGAAGCAGCGGTGCTGGAAGCGGGCGCACGCTTCGGCATGCATGTGGTGAATCTGCGCCTGGCGATGGTCTATGGCCGCGGCAGCCAGGGCAATCTGTGGAAGATGGCGCAGGCGGTCAGGAAGGGCTGGTTTCCGCCGCTGCCGGAGACGGGCAACCGGCGCTCCATCGTGCATGTGGCGGATGTGGTGGCTGCGGCGCGTCTCGTCGCGCAGGATGCGCGCGCGAATGGCCGTACCTACATCGTGGCCGATCCGCGGCCCTATTCGAGCCGGGAGATTTATGACGCGCTGTGCAATGCGCTTGGCCTGCCGCCGGCGCGCTGGCAGGTGCCGGCGGCGGCATTTCGTCTGGCAGCAGCGCTGGGCGGGCCGGCGGCGCGGATCAGCGCACGGCTCGTCGGTTCGGCCTGCTATTCCCCGGTGCGCATCGAGCGGGAGCTGGGCTTTCGCGCCGAGGTTGATCTCGCGGCAGGCTTGCGGGAGATGTTGGGGTGATGCGTTTCTTCGACATCGTGTTCTCGCTGGTCGGGCTCGTCTTGGGGGCACCACTGCTGCTCGTGCTGTTCGTCATCGGGCTTTTCGATACCGGCGCGCCGCTCTTTGTGCAGGAGCGTGTCGGACGTTTGCGCCGGCCGTTCAGGTTGGTGAAGTTCCGCACCATGCGACCGGGCACGGCGCAGGTGGCGACCCATCTGGCCGATGCTTCCGCCGTGACGCGCTGGGGCGCGTTCTTGCGCCGCACGAAGCTGGATGAATTGCCGCAGCTGTGGAATGTCTTGAAGGGCGAGATGAGCCTCGTCGGCCCGCGGCCTTGTCTGCCGAATCAGCATGAACTGATCGCGGCGCGCGAGCGGCTGGGCGTCTTCGCGGCCCGGCCGGGCATCACCGGGCTGGCCCAGGTGCAGGGCATCGACATGTCGCAGCCCGAACGGCTGGCGCTGACCGACGCCGAGATGCTTGCGCGGCTGGGGCTTGCCGATTACTTCCGCTATCTCGTGCTGACCATGTTGGGTAAAGGCGCGGGCGACCGGGTGCGCTGATAGTGCCGTCCTGCCAGCGCCGAGATTTGCGTGAAACGCCGGACAGCCAGCCGCGCTGCCTTGCGTTTGATCAATGAGCGGCGAAATACCAGGAGGCCTTGTAAAAATACTAGGTGACCCTGGCAATGCTAAACCGCCGCCATGGATCCAGCTTTCGAACGTCCTTTCGTCGCCCGCTTGCAGGCGCGGTTGAGCGAGCCGTCATGCGACACGAAGAATTGGCTCTCTGACGATGATGGCCGTGGCGGCCAACAACGCATTCCCGAATTCCTGACCGAACTTTGTTGATTTACTCAGTGTCCTGAGCAAAAATACTCAATATGGAGAGTAAATCTTCGGGCGCATTCCAGCGCCCCCAGGCGGCCATTCTGGCGGCGCGACTCAGCGAGCCGCGTCGCTTCATCCAGGTCGTGGTGGGCCCGCGGCAGGTGGGCAAAACCACGCTGGTGCAGCAGGTCGCAGCCATGATGCTGCAACCGGTGCGTTATGCCAGCGCCGATGAGCCGACGCTGCGCGGTAGGGAATGGATCGCCCAACAATGGGAGGCGGCGCGGCTGGCGATTGCCGGCAGGGAAAGCGCGGTGCTGGTGCTGGATGAAATCCAGAAAATCCCGGGCTGGTCGGAAACCGTCAAACGCCTGTGGGACGAGGATAGCCGCCTGGGTCGGCCGCTGAAAGTGGTGCTGCTTGGCTCGGCCCCCTTGCTGATCGCGCAGGGACTCACGGAAAGCCTGGCTGGACGATTCGAGACGCTCGTGCTGGGGCATTGGTCGTTTGCCGAGATGCGCGCCGCGTTCGGTTTCGGGCTGGAGGAATACCTGTTCTTTGGCGGTTATCCGGGCGCTGCGGCATTGATCGCCGATCCAGCGCGCTGGGCGCGCTATGTGGCCGATAGCCTGATCGAGACCTCGATCGCGCGCGATGTCCTGTTGCTGACCCGTGTGGACAAGCCCGCGCTGCTGCGCCGCCTGTTCGAGCTGGCCTGCCGCTATTCGGGACAGGTGCTTTCCTACACCAAGATGCTGGGTCAGCTGCAAGACGCCGGCAATACCACGACGCTGGCGCATTACCTGAGCTTGCTCGCCCAAGCGGGCATGGTCTGCGGTCTGCCCAAGTTTGCCGGGGATGTCGCGCGTAGTCGGGGCTCCAGCCCCAAGCTGCAGGTGCTCAATACCGCACTGATGACCGCCATGAGCGGTCTCGGTTTTGACGAGGCCAGGGACGATCGCGAATTTTGGGGGCGGCTGACGGAATCTGCCGTCGGGGCGCATCTGGCCAATGCCGCGCTCGCCGGCGAATGCAGCGTGTTTTACTGGCGAGAGGGCAATCAGGAAGTGGATTTCGTGGTGACGGCCGGGCGGCGCATGGTCGCCATCGAAGTGAAAAGCGGACGCACCCCGCGCACTCACGCCGGCACGGCCGCTTTCGTCAAGGCGTTCAAGCCGCAGCGCGCGTTGCGGGTCGGGGGAGACGGTATCGCGCTGGAGGATTTTCTGGCGCAGCCGGTCGGCCATTGGCTGCGTGACGGATAGAAATCTCCATGGCCTTCGTCAAAACCACCCAACTCCTGCTCGATCTGCCGCGGCCGGCGAAGCGCCTCGTGGCGCTGGCGGTGGATGCGAGCCTGTGCGTGCTGACGGTCTGGTTGGCGTTCTATCTGCGGCTGGACGAATGGGTGCGCTTCTTCGGCGATGATCCATGGCGGCCACAGTGGGCGGCGCTCGGCTCGTTGGCGTTGGCGCTGCCGATCTTCGTGGTTTCCGGCCTCTACCGCGCCATCTTCCGCTATGCCGGCTTACAGGCGCTGATCGCGGTGGGGAAGGCGATGTTCGTCTATGCGCTGCTTTATGCGGCGCTCTTCACGGCGATCGGTGTCGCCGGGGTGCCGCGCACCGTGGGCCTGATCCAGCCGGTGCTGCTCTTCGTCGCCGTCGGCGCCTCGCGCGCTTTCGCCCGTTACTGGCTGGGCGACAAATATCAGAGCATCCTGCGCGGCATGGCCTTGCCCAAGGTGCTGATCTATGGCGCCGGCAGCGCCGGCCGGCAGCTGGCGGCGGCGCTGGCGCACAGCCAAGAGATGAAGGTGGTCGGTTTCCTCGACGACGATGTGCGGCTGCAGGGCGGGGTGATCAACGGTCTGCCGATCCATGCGCCCGAAGCATTGCCGGACTTGGTCGCGGCGCAGCAGATTCGCGACGTGCTGCTGGCGATCCCTTCGGCGGGCCGGCGGCGGCGCCACGAGATCGTCGAGCGGCTGCGCGCCGCGCAGGTCGCCGTGCGCACGCTGCCCGGCGTGGCCGAGCTGGCGCAGGGGCAGGTGCATATCTCGGACTTGCGCGAGCTCGACATCGACGATCTGCTCGGCCGCGAGCCAGTGATGCCCGATCCGACGCTACTGGCCGCGAACATCCATGACAAGGTGGTGTTGGTCACGGGCGCGGGCGGTTCGATCGGCAGCGAGCTGTGCCGGCAGATCGCCGCACTTGGGCCGCGACGGCTGTTGTTGCTGGAGATCAGCGAATACGCCCTCTACCAGATCGACCGCGAACTGCGCGGCCGGCCCGGGGGTAGCGAGCCGGTGCCGCTGTTGGGCTCGGTCGCCGATGAGCGGCGCATGCGCGCGATTCTCTCGGCATGGCGGCCGGAGACGATCTATCATGCCGCGGCCTACAAGCATGTGCCGCTGGTCGAGCACAACATCGCCGCGGGCATCCGCAACAATGCCTTTGGCACGCTCACCCTCGCGCGACTGGCGCAAGAACATGGCGTTGCGGATTTCGTGCTCATTTCCACCGACAAGGCGGTGCGGCCGACCAATGTGATGGGCGCATCGAAGCGGCTGGCCGAGCTGATCCTGCAGGCGTTCGCTGCGCAGGGTGGCGGGACGCGCTTCACGATGGTGCGTTTCGGCAATGTGCTCGGCTCGTCGGGTTCGGTGGTGCCCTTGTTCCGTCGCCAGATCAGGGAAGGCGGGCCCATCACGCTGACCCACCCCGAGGTGACGCGCTATTTCATGACGATCCCCGAAGCCGCGCAGCTGGTGATCCAGGCCGGCGCGCTGGCCAGTGAGGCGAGCGAGAGCGGCGATGTGTTCGTGCTCGACATGGGCGAGCCGGTGAAGATCATGGAACTCGCGCGGCGCATGATCGAGCTCTCAGGCCTGTCGGTGCGTGATGCCGAGCATCCAGACGGCGACATCGAGATCGCCATCACCGGGCTACGGCCCGGGGAAAAGCTTTACGAGGAACTGTTGATCGGCGACGACCCGCACCCGTCCCGGCACCCGCGCATCCTGAAGGCGCGCGAGCGATTTCTTCCCTGGGCGGAACTGGCGCCGCGGCTTATGGCGCTCGAAGCGGCGCTGGATGCCAACGACGCGCCGGCGATCCGCCAGCAGCTCACCGGGCTGGTTTCAGGCTACCAGCCGAGCGACGAGATCGCCGATTTCGTGCATTGCGCGAAGGCGGCTTAGCGAGCCCGCCAATGTCCCGACTTGCCGCCAGCCTTCTCCAGCAGGCGCACTTCCTCGATGACCATGCCGCGATCGACGGCTTTGCACATGTCATAGATGGTGAGCAAGCCGGTGGCGCAGGCGGTGAGCGCTTCCATTTCGACGCCGGTGCGGCCGAAGGTCTCGGCCGTCACGGTGCAGGTGACGCTGCTCGTGGCTTCGTCGAGTTCGAACTCGGCGGCGACGCGGGTGAGTGCGATCGGGTGACACAGCGGGATCAGCTCACTGGTGCGCTTGGCGCCCTGGATCGCCGCGATGCGTGCGACGCCGAGCACGTCGCCCTTTTTCGCCGAGCCGGACTTGATCAGATCGAAGGTGGCCGGCTGCATGCGGATGCGGCCGCTGGCGCGCGCCAGCCGCGCGGTTTCAAGCTTGGCGCCGACATCGACCATGTGGGCTTGGCCGGCGGCATCGAAGTGGGTGAGCGCTGGTGAAAAATCCTGCTGCGCGGCCTGCTGGCTGCGTTGCGCGGTGCTCGCTCCCTCGCCTAACTCCATGTTATGTCTCGGTCGCTGCGCTCCGTGCGCCTTGCCATCAGCCCGCTCGCGACGAATTTTTTCACGAGCTCTGAGAGGAGAGTCGCTCATATTTGCTTGCACTTTGTCGAAGGGAACCGGAGGAGAGCGCCGGTATCATAGCCTGATGCGAGTGATCCTGTGGTTTTGCCTTTTGCTTCTGCTGCCGGCGGGGATGGCTTCGGCCGATGGCTTGCCCGATCTGGGCGAGCTGGAGCGCAGCGGTCTGTCGGTGCCGGCCGAGCGGCGCCTGGGCGAAAAGATCATGGCGGAGATCCGCCGCGACCCGGATTACGTCCATGATGCCGAGATCGCCGACTACATCGACCGGCTCGGCCAGCGGCTGGCCAGCCATGTCGAGGGTGCGCGCACTTCGTTCGAGTTTTTCGTCGTGCGCGATCCGATGCTCAACGCCTTCGCGCTTCCCGGCGGCTTCGTCGGCGTGCATACCGGTCTGATCCTCGCCGCGCGTTCCGAATCGGAACTGGCCGGCGTGCTGGCGCATGAAATCTCGCACGTCACGCAAAGCCATCTGGCGCGCATGTTCGGAACCCAGAGCCAGGCTCAGCTCGCCTCGCTGCTCTCGCTGGCGGTGGCGCTCCTGGCGGCGCGCAGCAATCCGGACGTGGCGGTGGGCGCGGCGGTGGCCGGGCAGGCGGCGGGCATCCAGCAGCAGCTCAACTATTCGCGCGACTTCGAACGCGAGGCGGACCGTTTCGGCCTCGATCTGATGGAGCGCGCCGGTTTCGATACGCGCGGCATGGCGAGCTTTTTCCAGCGCATGCTGCAATTCGGCCGCCTCTACGAAAACAATGCGCCGGCTTATCTGCGCACCCACCCGCTGACCACCGAGCGCATCACCGACATGGAAAACCGCATCGCCCAGCGGCCCTACCGTCAGGTGCCGGACAGCGTCGAATTCGGCCTGGTGCGCGCCAAGATCAGGGCTTATCAGGGCACGCCCGGCGATGCGGTGGCCGATTTCGCCGCCCAGCTCAAATCCGGCAAGTATGCGCGCGAGGCCGACGTGCGCTTTGGGCTGGCGCATGCGCTGCTGCGCGACAACCGGGTCGCGGCGGCGGAAGAAGAGCTGGCGGCCTTGAGGCGGCTCAAACTCGAATCGCCGCTGGTCGAAAACCTCGCGGCGCAGATTCGCCTCCAGCGCAAGGACACCGAGGGCGCGATCCGCATCCTGCAAGAGGCGGCGCGGCGCTTCCCGAACGCGCGCGCCCTCACCTACGCGTTGCTCGAAACGAAACTCGGCGCTGGCACAGCGGCACAGGCGCGCGAAGTCGTCACCATCGCGCATCGGGAACTGCAGCTCACGCCCGGCGACGCACGCCTCCATGCGCTGGAAGCGAAGGCCCATGCGGCGCTCGGCGAGCGGCTGCGCGAGCATCGGGCGCAGGCAGAGGCCTATCTCGCGCAAGGACAGCTCGACGAGGCGATCATGCAACTGGAGCTCGCCCGCCAGGCCGGCGATGCCAATTTCTACGAGCAATCCGAAGTGGATGCGCGTTTGCGCGAATTGCGGCAGCGCAAAAGCGAAATGCAACGCGGCGCGCGCCCCGGCTTTTGATCTGGATCAAACCTTATCCGGATCGAATTGGCGAGCCTTATTCTCTGATCAAAAATTAGCATCATTGCGCCGTGCGCGAAATGCTAGCCTTCGCCTGTCGCATCGAAGGCGGCAGGCCATGCGGCTGTGTGTCCGATCCGGGCACGGGGCGGGCCGGCCGACCTGGCACCCATTCGAATAACACACGAATCAAGGAGGTTCTGACATGGCGTTGGTCAATCCCCATGGCGGCGGGCAACTGAAACCGCTTCTGCTCGAAGGCCAGGCTCTCAAGGACGAACAGGCACGCGCCGCATCGCTGCCGAAACTGAAAGTCACTTCGCGCGAGGCGGGCGACATCATCATGATGGGCATCGGTGGCTTCACGCCGCTCGACGGCTTCATGACCCACGCCGACTGGCAGGGCGTCTGCGACGGCATGAAGATGGCCAACGGTTTGTTCTGGCCGATTCCGATCACGCTGTCGTGCGACGAGGTATTCGCCGACGGCATCAAGACCGGCTCCGACATCGCGCTGGTCGGCAAGCGCCTCGATGGCAAGGAAGAGATCCTCGCCACGATGAAGGTCACCGAGAAGTACAAGATCGACAAGTCGCACGAGTGCGCGATGGTCTATAAGACCACCGATCTCGAACATCCGGGCGTCAAGATGGTGATGGCGCAGGGCGACGTGAACCTCGCCGGCCCGATCAAGGTGCTCTCCACCGGCGGCTTCAAGGAGAAATATGGCGATCAGTTCATGACGCCGGCCGAGACGCGCAAGAAGTTCGAGGAAATGGGCTGGTCGCGCGTCGCCGCCTTCCAGACCCGCAACCCGATGCACCGCTCGCACGAGTATCTGGCCAAGATCGCCATCGAGACGATGGACGGCGTGCTGATCCACTCGCTGTTGGGCAACCTGAAGCCCGGCGACATCCCGGCCGAGGTGCGCACCGAGGCGATCAAGGTGCTGATCGACAACTACTTCGCGCCGAACACCGTGATCCAGGCCGGCTATCCGCTCGACATGCGCTATGCCGGCCCGCGCGAAGCGCTCCTGCATGCGCTGTTCCGTCAGAACTATGGCTGCTCGCACCTGATCGTCGGCCGCGACCACGCCGGTGTCGGCGATTACTACGGGCCGTTCGACGCGCAGAAGATCTTCGATCAGATTCCGAAGGGGTCGCTGGAGACCCAGAACCTCAACATCGACTGGACCTTCTGGTGCAAGAAGTGCGGTGGCATGGCCTCGCAACGCACCTGCCCGCACACCAAGGACGACCGCATCCTGCTCTCGGGCACCAAGGTGCGCGCGATGCTCTCTGAAGGCCAGGATCTGCCGGTCGAGTTCTCGCGTCCGGAAGTCGCCGCGGTGCTGAAGAAGTATTACGCGAGTCTCGCCGAGCACGAGAAGGTGAAGGTGGAACTGAAGGGCCACTCGGCCGCGTGATGGGAATTTGGAGCGCCGCACCCGCCGGAAGCGGATTCGCGATACGCCCCGGCCAAGGTTGGGTGCGGCCCTAAATGGACCGCTGATGCAAAGCAGCGGATTGTTAGCTAACAAGGAGAAGAGGTAATGCCTACATTCGTTCGTACCGAAAAATGCGACGGCTGCAAGGGTCAGGACAAGACCGCCTGCATGTACATCTGCCCGCACGACCTGATGAAGCTGGACAAGGATGGCACCTACACCGGCCATGCGATGAAGGCTTTCAACCAGGAGCCGGATCAGTGCTGGGAGTGCTATTCCTGCGTCAAGATCTGCCCACAGGGCGCCATCGAAGCGCGTCACTATGCCGACATCGTGCCGCTGGGCGGTTCCGTGCAGCCGATGCGTGGTTCCGACTCGATCATGTGGACCATCAAGTTCCGCAACGGCGTCGTCAAGCGCTTCAAGTTCCCGATCCGCACCACCGCCGAGGGCTCGATCGATCCGTACGGCGGCAAGCCGCTGCCGAAGCTGGCCGACATCGACCAGACCGGCTCCTTCACCCGCGACGTGATGGGTGGCTTCCGTGCCGGCAATCCTGCCGAACTGATCCGTAAGTAATTCAACGCATCGAGGAAACTGACATGGCTGGAACATTCGAAAATCCCGAAATCGTCCAGGAAGAACTGGACATCCTGATCGTCGGCGGCGGCATGGCCGCCTGCGGTTGCGGTTTCGAAATCATGCGCTGGGCCGAGGCCGTCAAGGCCGAGACCGGCAAGGAACTGAAGATCAAGCTGGTGGACAAGGCCGCGCTCGACCGCTCCGGCGCCGTGGCGATGGGCCTGTCGGCGATCAACACCTACATCGGCCCGCGTCAGGACCCGGCCGACTACGCGCGCATGGTCTCCAACGACCTGATGGGCATCACCCGCGACGACCTGGCCTACGACCTCGGCCGCAACGTCGATGACTCCGTGCATCTGTTCGAAGAGTGGGGCCTGCCGATCTGGAAGACCGACGCCAACGGTGTGCGTCACGATGGCGCCGATGCGATCAAGGAAGGCCTGCCGGCGCTCAAGGACGGCGGCGAGCCGGTGCGCTCCGGCAAGTGGCAGATCATGATCAACGGCGAATCCTACAAGTGGATCGTCGCCGAAGCGGCGAAGAAGGCGCTGGGTCTGGAGCGTATCCAGGAGCGCGTGTTCATCGTACACCTGATCAACGACAAGAACGATCCGCACCGCATCGCCGGCGCGGCGGGCTTCTCGGTGCGCGAGAACAAGATCTACATCTACAAGGCCAAGGCGATCCTGGTTGCCGCCGGCGGCTGCGTCAACCTGTTCCGTCCCCGCTCCGTCGGTGAAGGTCAGGGCCGCGCCTGGTATCCGGTGTGGAACGCCGGTTCGACCTACGCGATGGCTGCCGAAGCCGGCGCCGAACTGACCATGATGGAAAACCGCTTCGTGCCCGCCCGCTTCAAGGACGGTTACGGCCCGGTCGGCGCCTGGTTCCTGCTGTTCAAGGCCCGCGCCGCCAACGGTTATGGCGAAGACTACATGGCCAAGAACAAGGATCTGCTCAACGAGTATCCGCCCTATGGCCAGGCCGCCGTTCCTGCCTCCTGCCTGCGCAACCACCTGATGCTGAAGGAAATGAAGGAAGGCCGCGGCCCGATCATGATGGACACGGTCACTGCGCTGGCCAAGCTGCGCGAGACGCTGACGCCGAAGGAAGTCAAGCACCTCGAAGCCGAAGCCTGGGAAGACTTCCTCGACATGTGTATCGGTCAGTGCGGCGTCTGGGTCGGCGAAAACATCGAGCCGGAGAAGAAGAACTCCGAGCTGATGCCGACCGAACCGTACCTGCTCGGCTCGCACTCCGGCTGCTGCGGCATCTGGGTGTCCGGCCCGACCGACGTCGGCGCGCCGACCGCGAACGATCCCGAACTGCCCGGCGTGCCCGAGCATCTGCCGCGCGGCTGGAACTGGGGCTATCGTTCGATGACCACCGTCAAGGGCCTGTTCACCGCGGGTGACGGCGTGGGCGCCTCCGGTCACAAGTTCTCCTCCGGCTCGCATGCCGAAGGTCGCATGGCCGCCAAGGCGATGGTCAAGTACTGCCTCGACAACGCGAACCTCAATCCCGAGTTCGACGAAACCCCCGAGCAGATCGCCGAAGCCATCTGGAAGCCGGTGCGCAACTTCCTCGAGCACAAGGACTACACCACCGCGATCGACATCAACCCGAACTACATCACGCCGCGGATGCTGCAATTCCGTCTGCAGAAGATCATGGACGAGTATGTCGCCGGTGTCGCCACCTACTACAACACCAACGACGTGTTGCTGAAGATGGCCGAAGAAAAGCTCGAGATGCTCAAGGAAGACGCCCAGAAGATGCGTGCCAAGGACCTGCACGAGCTCTTGCGTGCCTGGGAAAACTATCACCGCATCCTCACGGCCGAAGCCCACATGAAGCACATCCAGTTCCGCGAAGAGAGCCGCTACCCCGGTTTCTACTATCGCACCGACAAGAACTTCATCGACGAAGAGAACTGGCACTGCTTCGTGAACTCGATCTACGACAAGAAGACCAAGAAGTGGACGGTGTTCAAGCGCCGCCACGTCGACCTGGTCGACAAGTCGAAGCTGTTCAAGCAAGCTGCCCACTAAGCATCACGGGTAGTCGTTGAGACTCAGGCCGGTAGCCGATCATGGCTGCCGGCCTGATGCTTTTTCCGTCCGCTGCAACCCTTACCCCAGCGAGGTTTCTACAATGTCCCAGCCCAAGATTCCGATTCCCGGCAGCCCCGTGATGCCGACGATGTTCGATGAACACAAGGAAATCCAGTTTTCCTGCCATAAGGGCATTGGCTGCTGGAACGCCTGTTGCGCGAACATCGACATCACGCTGACCCCCTACGACATCATCCGCCTGAAGCGACGTCTCGGCATCAGCTCGACGCAGTTTTTGCGCGATTACACCGTGCCCTATGAGATGGAGAAGGACGGCATCGCCGGCGTCAAGTTCCGGCCCGTCGAAGGCGGCACGGCCTGCCGTTTCATGCAGCCGGAGGGCTGCGCGGTCTATGAAGACCGCCCCACCGCCTGCCGTTACTACCCTGTCGCCCTGCTGTCCATGCGCAAGCAGGACGAATACACCGACACCCAGTCCTACGCCCTCGTCAAGGAAGAGCACTGCAAGGGCCATGAGGTGGCGCGCACGCTCACCATCGCCGAATACCGCAAGGAACAGGGCGTCGTGGAGTATGACGACATGGCGCGCGGCTGGCGCCAGCTGATCCTGAAGAAGAAATCCTCCGGCCCGGCGATCGGTACGCCTTCGCTGAAGAGCCGCCAGCTGTTCTTCATCGCCTGCTATGACATCGACACCTTCCGCGATTTCGTCGAGAGCGAAGCGTTCCAGCAGCTGTTCATCCTGCCGCCGGAGGAATGGCAGGAGATCCTCAGCGACGACGAGCATCTGCTGCAGTTCGCCTTCCGTTACCTGAAACAGGTGTTGTTCGGCGAGATGACCATCCCGCTCAACGACGAACTGGCCAAACAGCGGCTCGAAAAGGTGCGTCAGCGTCAGGCCGAGATCGAGAAAGAAGCGGCCGAGAAACGCGCCCAGTACGAAAAAATGATGCTCGAAGAGGGCATCGATCCCGACGCGGCGGGTTTGGAATACGATCCGGAAGCCGAGAAGAAATACTGCGCGGACATCTGATTGAGCGAAGCGATGCTTGCCCGCTATCGTGCGCAGGATCACGCCTGTGGAGGCGATATGCAGCGCCGGCCACAGGCCGGTTCGTGACCGTCGGCTAGGCTCCACATTCCACCATGTCCGACCCGCTGCCTGCCCGCATCGAACGCATCTCCTGGCCGCGTTTCGATCGGCTCGCGCGCCAGCTCGCACAACGGGTCCTCGCCTCGGGCTGGCGGCCCGAGGTGATCGTGGCGATTGCGCGCGGTGGTCTGGCACCGGCGCGCGTGCTGGCCGACGAGCTCGATCTGGCGGCAGTTGCGAGCTTCCGCGTCGCGCACTATTGGCAGGCACAGAAGACTCGGGCGGCATGCGTCGTCGATCCGCTCTGCGCCGAGATCGCCGGCAGGCGCGTATTGCTCGTCGATGACGTGGCCGACAGCGGCGAAACCTTTGCCGCGGCGCTCGATCACCTCGCCGCGCGACAGCCGGCCGAAATCCGCAGTGCCGTGATCCTCTACAAGACCGTCTCGCCCTATCGTCCCGATTATTTCGCGGCCGAGGTGAGGAGCTGGCGGTGGATCCTGTTTCCGTGGGCGATCAATGAGGACGTCGGCGGCTTCCTGAAGGCGCTCTCACCGCCGCCGCGAAGTTGTGACGAGGCGGCCCAGCGGCTGGCGGCCCGCGGCCTGCGCCTGCCGCGCCGGCAGTTGGCCGCGCTCTGCCGGCGTCATCTCGGCTTTACTTGAACCCAGATTGTCCATTGGAACACGAGCTGGTTTCAATGGCGGGGCGCGAAGATGCCGCCCGCGGTTTGAGACCCGCCGTGTAGGGCGATGAAATGATCGTTTCGCATGCTCATGGCGCATCACCCCGGTCTAATGGACAATCTGGGTTCAATGACCATAAGCATCGACGGTTGCTGCCAACCGTCGCAACGGCTCGGCAACGACGACCGGATAGGGCTCGGCCGATTCGGTGCGGCGCAACGTCTCGGGCAAGGCGGCGAGCTGCGCCAGCGTCTTGGCGCGCAGTTCGGAAAGCGGTGGCGCCGGCGCCAGCCGTTTCCCGTCCTGCATCACGGGCACGAGCAGTGGCGTGCCCTCCTGTTCGTCGCCGACGACGGTGAGCACATCACCCAGCATCCTCCCCTGAGCGTCGAAACGCCGGAATACCTGCTTGCGCCCCGGCCAGGTCGCCTTGCCCTCGGAGCGCTTGCGCCGCGGCCGGCCGGCATATTCCTGCAGCTTGTAGGCGCAGTCGAGGTAGGGCTGGTCGGCAGAGACGTTCATGCGCGTGCCGACGCCGAAGCCGTCGATCGGGGCGCCGGCGGCGAGCAGCCGGGTGATCTCGTATTCGTCGAGATTGCCGCTGGCGAAGATTTTGATTCCGGGCAGGCCACCTGAATCGAGAATCGCACGCACCTGGCGGGCGTGCGCGAGCAAATCGCCACTATCGAGGCGCACTGCGCGGATCGTGATGCCCTCGGCGTGCAGCTCATGCGCCAAAGGAACGAGTGCGGCGGCGGCGGCCTCGGTATCGTAAGTATCGATCAGCAGTGTCGTCGCCTGCGGATGGGCGCGTGCGAATGCCGCAAATGCCGCCAATTCCGTGGCATGCGCCTGCACGAACGAATGCGCCATCGTGCCAAACACGGGAATGTTCCAGCGCATGCCGGCCAGGGTGTTCGAGGTGCCATCGAAGCCGGCGAGATAACTCGCCCGCGCCGAGAGCATGCCGGCTTCTTCGCCGTGGGCGCGACGGAGGCCGAAATCGACGAGCTGCCTGTCGCCCGCCGCCAGGCGCACGCGCGCCGCCTTCGAGGCGATCAGGGTTTCGAACTGAAGCAGGTTGATCAGGCGGGTCTCGACGATCTGGGCTTCGGGCAGCGGTGCGATCACGCGCAGGATCGGCTCGTCGGCGAAAAAGGGCGTCCCCTCGGGCATCGCCTCGACGGTGCCGGTGAAGCGCAGCTTGCCGAGCCAGTCGAGAAATGCGGGTTTGAATTTGCCGAGACCGGCGAGCCAGTCGATTTCCTCTGCCGTGAAGGCAAAGCGTGCAAGAAAATCGAGCGTCGATTCGAGGCCGGCGGCGACGAAAAAATTCCGGTGCGGCGGCAGCTTGCGGACGAAGAACTCGAAAACCGCGGTATCCATCATGCCCTGCTCGTGATAGGCGGCGAGCATGGTCAATTGATAGAAATCGGTGAGCAACGCGCGCGTCATGGCGTGCCGGCCCACGGCTCGGCGCCGGCGGCCGCCATCTCGGCGAGCGCGCGCTCACCATCGCCGGGTCGTACATCGACCGCCCGGATCGCATCGGTCAGCAGCCTCACCGCGTAGCCGAGGCGCAGCGCATCGAGCACCGTGTTCTTGACGCAATAGTCGGTGGCGAGCCCGCCGACGAACAGGCGGCGAATTCCACGGCCTTGAAGCCTGGTGTAGAGATCGGTGCCGGCGAAGGCCGAGTAGGCCTCCGCATCCTTCGCGGCCGCTTTCGAAATCACCCAGGCGTCGTCGGGCAGCGCCAGCGCGGCGGCGAAAGCGGCGCCGGCGCTGCCGGCGATGCAATGGGGCGGCCACGGTCCACCCTGCGGCGAGAATGAGCAATGATCGACGGGGTGCCAATCGCGCGAGGCGATGATCGGCAGGCCAGCCGCCCGGAAGCGTTCGATCCAGCGGTTGAGCGGCGCGATCACCGCATCGCCGGCGGGCACCGCCAGGGCGCCGCCCGGCAGGAAATCGTTTTGCACATCGACGATCAACAGCGCGTCTTGCGCCGTCAGGGTGAGCGGTTTCATCGTGATAGGAGTGGGTGGATTCATTTCAGGATAGAACCTGGCCCATCGACTTTCCAGCCGCCTGCTGCGGAAGATCAGATCGCCCGGATCACGAAACGATGCTTGCCGGAAATCGTGCGCGGGATTTCCGGCACATGCACGATCGATAGCGTGAGGCCGGCGGCGGCGAGCTCGCCGCTCAGCCGCGCGAGGGTGGGAGCGTCGAGCGGCTCGGTCGCGACGAGGCGCAGCGTCACTTGCCCCGGCGCCTCCTGCACGAACTGATATTGCCTCACCTGCGTCAGCCCATACATCAGCCGGTTGAAAAACGAAGGGTGAAGCCGGCGACCGTCCGGGGTGTGGATCAGGTCGTTGTGCCGGCAGAGATTCATCGTCATCAGCGGAAACGGCAGGCCGCAGGAACATGCGCCGTCGAGCAGCTCGCCGCAATCGCCGATCGCATAGCGGATCATCGGCATCAACCGGTTGGTCAGCGAGGTGACGAGCAGTTCCCCGTCGCGGGATTCGAGCCAGACCATGTCGGTCCATACGTGCAGATGGCCGTGGCGGCACTCGCAGGCGATGTTGGGGATCTCGCGGCTGCCATACTGGTTGAACACCTTGCAGCGGAAGGCGGCCTCGATCGTCTCGCGCATCGCCTCGGTAAGCGTCTCGGCCGTCGAATAGACGCCGATCAGGCTGTCGGGCATCGCGCGCTGTTCGTCGAGCACGAAGCGCGCCAGCGCGGCGAGGATCGACGCATAGCCTTGGAGGAGCGTCGGTCGGTAGCGCTGGATGAAGCGCGCCCAGTCATCGAGCTTCGCGGCGTCGATCTCATGCGCCGGCAGCGTCTTTTCGGCGGCGATGTAGTCATCCCAGGCGACACTGGCGAACACGCCGCCTTTCACCGTGTCCTGGCGCGCGCCCCAGAAGTTGAGGATCTTCTGCCCCGGCCGCCAGCCGGAGAGCATGTAGCTCCGCATCATGCCGGCGCGCATCAGCTCGTGTTTGGCTTCGTCGTAATAGAACGCCAGCGGCTGGCCGGTCGAGCCGCCGGTGTGGCCGATCGGCGTGCTGGCCGGATCGTGCGGTCGGGCGAGTAACGCCGGCAGATGGGCGCGCACCTCGTCTTTCGTCAGCACCGGCAGATCGGTGATGCGCCAGTTCTGCGACAGCTGGGCGAAGCGCTCGGCATACCAGGCGGTGCTGGCGCGGGCATGGGCGACGATCGCGGCCAGATCGGCTGCTTGCTTCGCGCGCAGCCGGGTGGCATCGAGCGCCTGGTTCGCCAGCAGTCGATCGAGCTGGGCGTAGCGCTGGGGCCGTTGCCGCCGGTGCAGCCAGACTTTCAGAGCTTGTGAAAAATTCTGCTGCGCGGCCTGCTGGCTGCGTTGCGCGGTGCTCGCTCCCTCGCCTAACTCCATGTTATGTCTCGGTCGCTGCGCTCCGGGCGCCTTGCCATCAGCCCGCTCGCGACGAATTTTTTTCACAAGCTCACGAGGAGTCGTGCCCATGCCGCACGATCTTCGGCGTAGTGTTCGAGGCCGTCGAGCAGCCGGGCGCGCCAGTCCTGCCAGCGTGCCTCATCGTTGATGCGCGCCTGTCCAGAGTTTTCGGCGGCGAAATTGTGCCGCACGTTGGCGGCGAAATGGCGCAGGCCCTCGGCCAGACCGGGCCGCTGGTTCCACCATTGCGCCGGATCGGAGAGCAGGGCCATAAGCCGCGCCAGACGGGAAAGCACTGCCGTCTGGCGTTCGTTGTAGCGCGCCAGCATCTCCTCGCGCAGGCAATCGAGCGTTGGCGCAAACTCGGCGCTGGCGGCACGGCACAGGGGGCCGGCCGCGGCGAGCCGTTCCACTGAGAACAGCATCACATCGCCATAGAATTGGCGCTCGAACTCGTCGCTCATGTCGACCGCCGTCGCCTGGGTCTCGATGCCGGGGCGAAATTCCGCCTGACCGCCGCTCTCGACGGTGCGTTTGTGCAGCATCGGCAGGTTGGCCGAGACGAAGCGCTCTCCTAGCTCGCTCTTCAGGATGCGGCCGAGCGTCGGGCCGGACATGCGTAGCCGCAAGGGCGCGAAGGGAATGAAATAACGCAGGGCCGACGGCCGGAAGACGACATTGCCGGCATACACGGTGCGGGCCGGGACGAGGCTGGCGAGCGGATCGCCGGGCTGGTAAGCGGTCACGCGCGTCGGGTGCTCGCCATAGAAGAAGCTGTTGGCCCGCGCCGCGAAGTGCGCGAAGCCGTCGGCCTCGCTGTGCAGGCCGGGAAGCGGGCAGGGATAGGGAGAGTGTTCGGCCGGCCTGAAGCCGAACAGCTCGGCCATGTCGTGATAGGCCGCATCGCCGTGCGAGACGGTCACCCCATGGTGGCTGCAAGGCGCAGAGGGGTCGCGCTGCGCGGCGTCGGCGAGGAAAGCGAGCACGTCGTCGAGGAAATTGCGTGTCATCACCGCCGGCGAGACCGGTGGGTCGCCGACCACCTTGCCGGTCAGCACCTCGGCGTCGGTGCGCGTGAAGATCGCATCGAGGGCGTTGAAGAAATCGAGGACGTAGCCGTCGTTTTCAGGCACATTGACGCGGAACTCCTGGTCGCTGTCGATCGACCAGATCAGCGTCTCCTCCGGCGCTTCCCTCAATAGTTGGCTCGCTTTCAGCCAGGCGATGTTGCGCATCACGCCCTGGCCCTTGTGGCCGTAAGGCGCCACCGGCGCCGCGCCGAGCACATGCGGCAGGGGTGAGGGGAGCGCAGCGACGAGCGCTTGCTGCTCGGCCGGCGGGAAGTGGATCGTTTCGATACCTGCAGCGGAAAACGCCTCGGCCAGCGCGCGGTTGGCGTCGATGCTCGCGGCCGCGCGGCTGTCGTCGGCGAGCAGCACGCGGATGCGTCCGGCATAGGGAAAGCGGCGCAACAGTTCGGCGAGGCTGGCAAGACATGCCCGAATGTGGCGCGGCCGGTCGGCGACCGGGATGATGACGAGGAAGGCATGCCGGCTCATCGGTCGGAACGATAGGTCGGAAACACGTGCTTGTCCCACATCACTTCGATCAGGTTGATGTCGCCGGTGAGGTCGGCGGTGTCGAACAGCGCATCGACGTCGGCGGCGGTTTCGATGCGGAAGTGACGGATGCCGAAGCTTTGCGCCAGCAGCGCGAAATCCGGATTGACGAAATCGCAGTCGATGTAGCGCTCGCGGTAGAGCTGGAACTGGTTCTTGCGGATCAGGCCCAGCGTGCCGTTGTTGATCATCACGACGTTGAGCGGGATGCGGTAATTCACGGCAGTCATCAGCTCCATGCAGCACATCTGGAAGCCGCCGTCGCCGAGGATCGCGAAGGTCGGCGTATCGACCGCGCAGCGGGCGCCGATCGCCGCCGGGATCGCATGGCCGAGCGCCGAAACGCCGGAGTTCGGGAAATAGCGGTGCTGCGGCGAGGCCTTCAGATAGGTCTGCGCCAGGATGATGTTGTCGTCGAAGACCAGCGCTTCGGGCAGCCGTTCGACGATGCGGTCGAACAGATGGGCGATCGCGGTGAAGTTCGGCGCCACCGGCGCGCGCTGATAGACCGGGGGCGGCGGCGCGGGAAAATCGGCCAGGCAGATCAACAGATCCTCGAGCACGGCGCGGATGTCGCCGTGGATCGCCAGATCGGCGCGGAACACCTTTTCGAGCTGGTTGGCGTCGTGATCGACCTGGATCACGCGCTTGCCGGCCATCAGCCGCGGGTCCCACAGATTGCTGGTGCGCTCGTTGAAGGAGGCGCCGAGCACGATGATCAGGTCGGCATGCTCGACGATGTGACGAAAGGCGCTGCCGTCGGAAGTCACCCCCAGACAGCCCAGCGCCCGCGGATCGTTTTCGCTGATCAGCCCCTTGCCCTTCAAGGTCGTGGCGACGCGGATCGCATGCCGTTCGCCGAGCTTTTGCAACATCGCCTGCGCGCCGGCGCGAAAGCAGCCGTGACCGGCGACGATCACCGGATGACGCGCGGCGCGGATCATGCGCCCCATCTCCTCGGTCGCCGCGAAGCTGTTGCAGATGCGCGGCGCCTCGGTGACGAAGCGGATCGCATCGAGCAGTTCGGCATCGACCTGCTCTTTCTGGATGTTGTAGGGAAAGGAGAGCAGCACCGGTCCGGCGTTCGGCGACAGCAGGATGCGCGTGGCCTGGCGCAGCACCTGCAGCAGATAGTCGGTGCGCTCGACGATCTTGTGATAGCGCGTGATGCCGCGGAAGATGTCCGACTGATCGATGCTGCCGCCCTCGCCGGAAGACTCCTGCAGGCCGCCCTTGCCGAAGATCGAAGTCGAGGTCTCGCCGGTGACGATCAGCACTGGCAGCTTGTCGGCATAGGCGTTGGCAATCCCCGTGACGAGGTTCGTCGCGCCGGGGCCGGCGGTGGTGATACAGGCGGCGGGCCGGCGCGTGGCGCGCGCCTCGCCGCAGGCCATGAAGGCCGCGCCCTGCTCGTGCTTGACGAGCACCGTCTTGATCGATGAGTCGTAGAGCGCATCATAGACCGGCAGGATGTGCGAGCCCGGCATGCCATAGATGAAGCGAATGCCGAGGCGCTCCATGAAGCGCGTGATGAGGGCGGCGACGGTGATCTGCATCGAGGGTATGTCCGAGAAGGCGGAATTTGAGCACAGATTGCGCGCACCATGCCGTTCCGTCAGCGCCGAGTTTGCGCGCTTGGCTTTGCGCCGGTGATGACGGTGCTCAAGCGGCCGTGGCGGCCGGCAGCCAAAGGTGAAACGTGGCGCCGGCATTGGGCGCGGCTTCCGCCCAGACGCGGCCGCCCATGCGCTCGATGGCCTTCTTCACCAGCGCGAGCCCGACGCCGGTGCCCGGATACTCTTCGAGCCGGTGCAACCGCTGGAAGATCTCGAAGATGCGATCGTGATACTTCATCTCGAAGCCGATGCCGTTGTCGCGCACCGATAGATGCACGCCGTCGCCGCTCGTCTCGCCTTGGATGACGATTTCCGGGTGGGCCGTCTGGCGCGTGAATTTCAGCGCGTTGTCGAGCAGGTTGCGCAGCACGATCGCCAGGCCGTCGGCGTCGGCGGCGAGGGTGAGCGGTGGCAGCTCGAGGCGCACCGCGACATGGCGTGCCTCGATCTCCTGGCTGCGCTCCGCCAGCAGGTTCTCGACGATGCCGCGCGGATCGAGCGCCGTGGTGGCGAGCGGCTTGCGCTCCATGCGCGAATAGGCGAGCAGATCATCGATCAGTTCCTGCATGCGCGCCACCCCATGGCGCACGTTGGCGAGGAACAGCCGGCCCTCGTCGTCGAGCCGGTCGGCATAGTCTTCCTCCAGCAGCCGGCAGTAGCCATCGATGCCGCGCAGCGGCGTCTTGAGATCGTGCGAAACCGAATAGACGAAGCTCTCCAGCGACTGGTTGAGCGTCGCCAGCGCCTGCGTGCGTTCCGCCACACGGGCTTCCAGCGTGGCGTTGAGCTCGCGCAGCTCGGCATTGGCGGCTTCGGCCTCACGCCGCGCGGCGAGCGCGTCTTCCATCTGGTTCAACGTCGCCAGCCGCGCCCGTTGCTGCCAGGCGAGCGCCTCCTTGAGCCTCGTTTCGGCCTCGTGCTGGCGGGAAATGTCCTCGACCACCGAGATGAAGTAGTCCGGCTGGCCATCGGCTTTCCAGACCAGCGCCACGGTGAGCAGGATCCACACCGTCGAGCCATCCTTGCGGATGTAGCGCTTTTCCATCGCATAGCGTTCGATCTCGCGCGCCAGCATCTGGCGCACATGGGCGAGATCGGCGGCCAGATCGTCCGGATGGGTGATGTCCTGGAAGGTCCTTTCCAGCAACTCTTCGGGCGAGTAGCCGACGATCTCGGCCAGCCGGCGGTTGACCTTCAGCCAGCGGCCATCCGGAGCGACCAGCGCGATGCCGACCGCCGCCTGTTCGAAGACGGCCTCGAAACGCGCGTGGTTCTGTTGCAGGGCGGCCAATGCCGCATCGCGTTCGGTGAGGGCGCTGGCCAGTGTGGTGAAGCGACGATTCAACAGCAGGTAAAGCAGCAGCGCGGTGAGGACGACGAAGGCCAGACCCTTGACGAGGCCCAGCGAGGCGATCGTCTGGGCATCGTGGATGAACAGCGCCAGGAAGCCGTCGGAAGCGATGATCCACAGGCCGGCAAAGACGAGATAGGCCAGCGTGATGCGCAGCGCGGCGAGCGAAGGCGGGGACAGTTTCATCGCCGGGCTTCCTGCTCGGTTTCGAGCCAGCCGAGCTCGAAGGGTTCGGGCCGGCCGAATTCCCGGCACAGCGCGTTGATCTCACGCTTCAAGCGAATCATTTCCTCCTCGCGGCCGATCGTCGCGGCGGCGAAGCGTTCCAGCTCGGCATTGCGTTCGGCCAGTTCGGCGGCCTTCTGGTGCAGCGCCTCCTCGGCTTCCCGCCGTGCGCTGATGTCGAGCAGCACGCCCTGGATCGTGCTCACCTGCCCCTTTTCATCACGCAGCAGCCAGGTGTAATCCTCGATCCAGCGCCAGTGGCCGAAGCCATCGCGCAGCCGGTAGGTCTGTACATAGCGGTCCGGGCCCTGGGCGAGATGCTGCTCGACATCGGCGGCGATCGCCGGCAGATCGTCGGGATGGATCAGATCGCTGTAGGGAATCTTCCCGGAAAGCAGCGCGTGTTTGTCGAGCCCCCAGCGCACGACGTTGTCGCTGACGAACGCCACCGGCCAGCCGGGTTGGTTGCGCCAGACGATCGCGATCAGCGGGGATTGTTCGATCAGCGTCGCCAGCCGGCGGATTTCGTCCTGCTGCCGGGCGAGCCGCTGGGCCATCGTGTCGAAGGCGGCGCCGATGTTGGCGAGCTCATCAGCCCCCGGCAACGCGGCGCGCGCGGTGAAGTCGCCGCTGCCGAGACGTTCGGCGGCCATGAGCAGGCGCCGCAGACGTTGCGCCCAGATCAGATGCAGCAGCACGCCGACCGTGAGCGCGAACAGCAGAAAGGCGCCGATCTGCAACCAAAGCTCGCTGCGGCCGGAGGCCAGCCGGCGGGCGAGCGGGGCGGCGAGATCGCTGACGACGATGAGGCGATGATCGGGGTGGACAGTGATCTCACCGAGCAGAAAGTCGGCGCTGGCCGGACGGCTCGAGGAGAGCGGGGGGGCTTGGGACGGGGCTGTGTCGAGCGCGGCGGCGAGCGGCGCCGGCAGGCGGGCGCGGATTTTCTCCCAGGGCTCGTCGATCTCGAGCCGTGAGAGCGAGGCCACGACGCGCCCTTCGGGCGAAATCAGCCAGGCATGCATGAGATCGGGGCGCAAACCGAGCGAGCTGACGATGCGTCGCACCTGCAGCCGGTTGTTCAGGCCCAGCTGCACCTCGAGCCGTGTCTGCTCGACCGCCAGCCTGTCCTTGAGCCGCATCGCCTCTTCCTTTTCGACGGCCTGCGTGTACTCATGGCGCTGCAAGACATCGAGCCAGACGATGGCGAGCAGGCTCAACAGCAACAGCACGACGGGCAAAGTCCACCGGGTGGGAAAACGCAGCAGCCAATTCATCGCCTCGCCCCCTCCAGCAAGGCCAGCCAGTCCGGCGGCCGCTTTAGCTCGCCATGCTGCGTCAGTTCAGCGACGATCGCTTTGGCCTGCTCGGCCAGCGGGGAAGCTGCACCACCGGAGAGCCAGCGCGCGCTTTCTTGCGGAGAGACGAAACGCAGACCGGATAGCGCCTGCTGATATTCCTCGACCGAGAGATCGACCCCACGCGCGAGCACCTCCGCTGCCGCCAGCGGATCCCGTTCCAAGGCGGCGAGCCCCGCACGCCAGGCCTCGATCAACGGCGCGGCATCGAGGCCAGGTCGCACCACCAACACGTCGATGATCTCGCCGGGCAGCGCGCGGCTGTCGAACAGCACAGGAAAGCCGCGGCGCTTGAGTTGTGTGCGCATCGGCTCGAAGGTGATCACGGCATCGATGCGGCCGCTTTGCAGCACGGCGGCATGTTGGCTCGCTTCGACAGCGACGATCTGCACTGCATCTTTCGAAAGCCCGGCGGCGGACAGCAGCCGGGCCAGCATCAGGCTGCCGACGGCGCCGGTCTCGACGCCGATGCGCTTGCCTCTGAGCTGATCGAGACGTTCGATGTCCGGGCGTGCGAGCACCGCATCGGCGCCTGCCGAGACATCGAGCACGGCGACGATCTGGATCGGGATGCCGGCGTCGGCTACGCGCAGCGCTTCGTCGAGGGTCAGCGCGGTCGCTTCGCTCAGGCCGTTGGCGAGCGCACGCCGGCTGTCGCTGTTGGATATGAGCTCGACGATGCGCACGCGCGGGTCGAGCAGCCCGCGTTCGCGCGCCAGCACGAAGGGGTCATAGCCGAGCCACGGATTGACGGTCAGCAAGAGCGGCGACTGTGGCGCGGGGGCGCAGCTGAGCAGCAGGGCAACGAAACCAAGCAGAATGAGGAGCCGGCGCATCGGTCTACTGCTTTTCGCACCAGGCGGGGACATCGTCCGCCGGCATCGGTCGCGCGAACAGATAACCTTGGTAGTGGTCGCAGCCGAGGGCGGCGAGGATCTCGAGCTGGCTGGCTTTCTCGACGCCCTCGGCGAGCACCGTGAGACGCAGGTTGCGCGCCATGGCGACGATCGTCGCGGCGATTTCCTGGTCGCCCGGGTCGACGTCGAGATCGCGCACGAAGCTCTGGTCGATCTTCAGCTTGTCCACCGGGAAGCGGCGCAAATAGGCGAGCGAGGAATAGCCGGTGCCGAAATCATCGACCGCGACCCGCACACCGAGCGCTTTGAGCTCCTCGAGCACGACGAGCGAGCGTTCGACGTTCTTCATCAGCAGGCTCTCGGTCAGTTCGAGCTCAAGGCAGTCGGTCTTGAGCCCCGTGGCAGCGAGGGTGTTGCGGATCAGTTCGACGAGCCCCGGATCTTCGAACTGCCGCGCCGAGAGATTCACGGCCAGGAGCCCGAACGGCAGCCCTTCGCGTTGCCAGGCGGCCATCTGCCGGCAGGCGGTCTCGATCACCCAGCGGCCGATCGGCAGGATCAGCCCGGTTTCCTCGGCCAGGGGAATGAAGCGCGCCGGGGAGATTGTTTCATCGCCGGGCGGCTGCCAACGGATCAAGGCCTCGACACCGAACGGCTTGCCGCTGCGATCGACCAGCGGCTGGTAATGCAGCGCGAACTCTTCGCGCTCGAGCGCCTGGCGCAGCCGGGTTTCCAGCGTCAGCCGCTCGCGCGCCGCGCGGGTCAAGGCCTCGGTATGGAAGCGGTAGGTGTTGCGCCCTTCCTGCTTGGCGAGATAAAGCGCCGCGTCGGCGTGCTGGATCAGCTCGGTGGCATCCCGAGCGTCGTCGGGATAGAGACTGATGCCGATCGAGACGCCGATGAACACCGGGGTTTGCTCGATCGTGAACGGTTCGGTCAGTTGCTCGATCAGACTGCGGGCGACGATGCCGGCCTGCTCCGGTGTGTCCACGCCTTCGAGCAGCGCGATGAATTCGTCACCACCGACACGGGCGAGCAGATCCTCTTCGCGCAGTCGGCTGCGCAGCCGCTTGGCCACCTCGACGAGCAGCGCATCGCCGACCGGGTGGCCGAGGCTGTCGTTGACGTCCTTGAAGCGGTCGAGATCGAGGAACAGCACGGCGAGGCGCTGCGGGCTGCGGTGCGCGTGTTCCAGCGCGGCGGCCAGGCGCACCTGCATCATCAGGCGGTTCGGCAGATCGGTGAGGATGTCGTGATGGGCGAGATGATCGAGTTTCTGCTCGATCGACTTCAGATGCGACAGATCGGTGAGTACGCCGACATAATTGGTCGGCTGGCCGCGTTCGTCATACACGGTGCTGATGCTGAGCCATTCGGCATAGATCTCGCCGTTCTTGCGCCGGTTCCAGATTTCACCCTGCCAGTGACCGACCTTTCGCAGCGTCGCCCACAGGGTCTGATAAAAGGCCCGGTCGTGGCGGCCCGACTTGAGCAGGCGCGGATTCTGGCCGAACGCTTCGGCTTCCGTATAGCCGGTGATCTCAGACCAGGCGCGATTGACGGCGAGGATGCGCGGCGCCAGATCGGTGATGACGATGCCGTCGCGTGTCGACGCGAAAACCGCCGCAGCCTGACGCAGACGTTCGTTGACGCGCACCTTGCTGACTGCCAATGCCGCCAGCCGCGCGAATTCCTCGATCAGCGCCAGATCCTCGGGGCGCGGCGCGCGCGGCGCGGCGTAATAGCAGCCGACGGTGCCGAGCACCTTGCCGGCCTCGTCGAAGAACGGCACCGACCAGCAGGCGCGGATGTCCGCTCGGTGGGCGATGTCGAGGTAAGGCGCCCAGTAGGGATGGGTGTCGATGTCTTCGACGATGACGTTTTTGCCCAGCGCCGCGGCGCTGCCGCAGGAACCGTGCCCTTCGGCGATCTCCAGACCGTCGACCGCGGCATTGTAGAAATCCGGCAGGCTCGGCCCGGCGCGCGTGTAGAGTCGCCCATCGTGCGGGTCGACGACCAGGATCGAGACACGCAGATCGTCCTGGATCGCTTCGAGGCGGCGGGCGATGCCGTCGAGGATCTCGGCGAGCGGCCGCTCGCCGATCAGCGCATCGAGCGTGCCGCGCCGCGCTTCGTCGATCTGCTGCCGGCGTTTGGTTTCGCTGATGTCGGACCAGGCGCCGACGATCTCCTGCGGCTGGCCATCCCTGTCGCGGACGAGCCGCAGGCTGTCGCGTAGCCAGCGGTAATGGCCATCCGCGGCTCGGAAGCGGTATTCATGCTCGAGCCGGCCCTGTTCGATGAGCTGCGTTTGCATGGCGAGCACTGTTGCGCGGTCGTCGGGATGCAGATTCGCTTCCCACCAGCCGGGCGCCAATGCATCTTCGCGGGTGTGGCCGAACAGCCGTTCGATATTGTCCGAAACCCAGACGGCAGTCGCCGTGCCGTCTCGCCAGCGCAGACTGTAGAGCACGACTGGGCTCGCTTCGATGAAGTGCGCCAGCCGCTCGCTGGTCTCGGCCAGCCGCTGGCGTTCGCGCTCCAGCCGCGCCTGGCGATCCACCTTCTCGATCACCGCGGCGATTTCGTAGAGATAGCCTTCGTGCTTCGACAGATAGTCGTCGATACCCAGATGCAGCGCCTGAGCGGCGACCTCTTCGCTGCCGTGGCCGGTGATCAGCACGATCGGGATGTCCAGCCGCCGCTCGTCGCGCACGATCTTGGCCAGTTCCAGTCCGTCGAGCCCCGGCAGCCGGTAATCGACCAGCAGGACCTGCCACGGCCAGGGCGCATCCGGGCCGGCAGGCAGCCGGGCGAGTGCCGCCGTGGCATCCGGCACGTTGTCGATGCGGATGTGCGGAGCATGCCCGGCGAGGTGACGGCGCAGCAGATCGACGTCGAAGGCATTGTGTTCGACATAGAGCACGTCGAGGGGCTGGCTGCGCCGTTCGGCATTGACGAGGAAGCGGCTGCGCGCGGCGAGCAGGGTTTGCGGCAGGCGGTCGAGATAATCGGCGCGTTTGACCAGATAGTCGTCGGCGCCGGCCTTCAATGCGGCGATCGCCGCGTTCTGGTCGCCGGAGCCGGTGAGCACGACCACGGCCAGCGGCAGCCGGCGGGCGCGCACTTCGGTCAAGGCCTCGAGCCCGGAACCATCGGGCAGTTGCAGGTCGGTGAGCAGCAGATCGAAACCCGCATCGAGCCTCGCTAACCCTTCGGCGAGCGTCGGCGCGATCTCGAGCGCGATCTCCGGCGCATGACGGGCCAGATGGCGCCGGGCGAGATCGGCATCGGCAGCGGAATCTTCGATGTAGAGAACCTTCATGGGCGCGGGAACGGCGATTCGTTATAGACGCACCAGTAGAGTTCGATCTGCGCCGCGACTTCCATGAACTTCGTGAAATCGACCGGCTTGACGATGTAGGAATTGGCGCCCAGATCATAGGCCGTGGTGATGTCGCGGTCGTCCTTCGAAGTGGTCAGCACCACCACCGGGATGCGCGCGAGCGGCGGTTCGCGCTTGAGCGCGGCGAGCACCTCGAGGCCATGCACCTTGGGCAGGTTCAGATCGAGCAGGATCACCGCCGGCTTTTCCTCACCGGCGAGCCAGCGCGGCAGCCAGGCCAGCGCTTCCTCGCCGTCGCGCGCCACCTCAATGCGATTGACGAGCTTGCGGCGCGAAAAAGCGCGCAGGGTGAGATCGAGATCGACCGGGTTGTCCTCGACCAGGAAAATCGGCGGCGGTGTCATGAGTAGGCCTCCTCACTGTGCTCGCGACGAATTTTTTTCACAAGCTCTTATGCTTATCCATTATTCCACTCTTTTCGGCAGGCGGCGTTGCGGTCAACCACGATGCCCGCCGGTCTGCGCACATGATCCCGGATACGCGCATAATTGCGCTGGAAGGATTGTCAGGGAGACGAAGGATGAATCTTCCCCAGCCGAAATGGCGCCTCGATGAGTATCTCGACTGGGAGGCCAAGCAGCCCGAGCGCAACTTCTACTATCGCGGCGAAGTCTTCGCGATGGTCGGCGTTCGTCAGGCGCATGCGCATGTGGCGGGCAATATTTACTCTGCCTGCAAAGCCGCGCTGCGCGGCACACCCTGCCGCGCCTTCGTCGCCGACATGAAGCTGCGCATCGACGCGGCCGACGCGGTGTTCTATCCGGACGTGATGGTGAGCTGCGATGCGCGCGACCGCGCCACGCCGCTGTGGCTGGCTCATCCGAAGCTGGTCATCGAAGTGCTGTCGGATTCGACCGCGGCCTTCGACCGCGGCGCGAAGTTCGCCGCCTGCCGGCTGATCGACACGCTGGAGGAATATGCGCTGATCGACATCGATGTGCGGCGCACCGAGGTTTTCCGGCGCAATGCCGAGGGACGTTGGGTGCTCTACGAATTCAGCGGCGAAGAGCGGGTCGAGTTCCAGAGCATCGGCGTGACGATCGATGCGGCGACGCTCTATGAGAACGTCGACGAGGAACTCTGACGCGCGACCACGGTGTGCCCACGGGTATTTGACGCCACCGCTAAGATGTTGGAGACTGCGCCGCTCCTTCCGCGACGTTTCGTTTCCAGATGACTCCCAGACATTTGCGCATCATCACGCCCGAACTCGAACGGCTGCCCACCGAACCCTATTACCAACCCGTCGGCGACGAGATCGCGATCTTCCAGGCCGCGGCGCAAAAGCGCCTGCCGGTGCTCTTGAAAGGCCCGACCGGCTGCGGCAAGACGCGTTTCGTCGAATACATGGCCTGGAAGCTCGGTCGCCCGCTCGTCACCGTGGCCTGTCACGACGATTTGACCACCGCCGATCTGGTCGGCCGCTATCTGATCGTCGGCGACGAGACGGTGTGGCTCGACGGCCCCTTGACCGCCGCGGTGCGCGCCGGCGCGATCTGCTATCTCGACGAGATCGTCGAGGCGAGGAAGGACACCACCGTGGTGATCCATCCGCTCGCCGATTCGCGCCGCGCGCTGGCGGTCGATAAACGGGGTGAGCTGATTCCGGCGCCGCCGGAATTCATGCTGGTGATTTCCTACAACCCGGGCTATCAGAGCGTGCTCAAGGAGATCAAGCCCTCGACGCGCCAGCGCTTCGTCGCGCTCGAATTCGACTATCCGGCCGCCGAGATCGAAGCGCGTATCGTCGCCAGCGAAGGCGGCGTCGATGAGGCGACGGCGCAACGGCTCGTCAAGCTCGGGCAGCTCACCCGCAACCTCAAGGGCGCGGGATTGGACGAGGGCGCCAGCACGCGGCTTTTGGTGCATGCCGCACAGTTGATCGACGCCGGCATGGCGCCCGCCGCCGCCGCGCGGGCGGCCGTGGCGCGGGCGCTCTCCGACGATCCGGACATGACGCAGACTCTCGACGATCTGGTGCGGGCGGTGTTTTGAGCGCAAGAAAGCTGTTCGCCCACGAGCTCGAGGAACTGCTCGACGCCTTTCTGTTCGCTTCGCCGTCGCACCGCTCGATCGAACGGCTCGCGGCGATGCTCGAAGCGCTGCCGCGCCAGCAGCAGGAGTTCGTGCTGCGCGTCGCGCGCGGCGCGGCGAAGACCAATACCGAGCTCGCCTATCTGATCGCCACCTTGGCGCCCGAAATGCTCGGACGCTTCAGCGAAAAGGATTTCGAGGCCTGGGTGATCGCAGGGCTCGACGTGTTCGACAAGCAGGGGTTGCGTCCGGCGATCGAGACTCTGCGCGACGTCGAGGCTTTCCTCGCTGCCCGCGAAGGCCGGCTGCCGGCGAAGTTCGCCGAGGTCGAACCCCGCTTGTCGCGGTTCGTGCTGGGGCTCTCCGGCCGGCCGCTGGCGCTCAAGAGCGGCAGCTATCCGTGGACCGACACCGAGACGATCTTCCTGCCCGAACGCATTGCCCGCTTTGCCAATGCCGAGGACAACCGCCGCGTCTATCAGGGACTCGCGGTACAGCTGTGGGCGCAGACGCGCTATGGCACCTTCGACGTCGATCTGGAGGCGGCGCTATCACAGTGGCCTGAGCGCGAGCAGGCGCTCGCCTGGCTGGCGCATCTCGAAGCGGTGCGGCTGGAAGCCTGCGTCGCACGCGATCTGCCGGGTCTGGGGGCGTTGCTCGCCGAGTTGCGCGAGCCCTGGCCGGAAGCCTTGCATCCGGCGCTTGCCGATCTGCAGGGGGAAAACGCCGACGTGCGCGTCTCGCTCGACTGGTTATCCCGTTTGATGGCGGCGGGTGCCGTTCCGCCAGCGCCGACTTTCATTGCCCGGCTGGAACCGGGGATCGCCTGGCGCGTGCGCAGTGAGCGCATCGCGCGCGACACCGAGACACTGAAAAAAGCGCTCGGCGCCTTGAGGGGTGCGGCGGGCAAGCGCGAGGCGGATGGCCGCGAATTCACGGCCGAGGTGAACACCGCGACGGGTGAGCTGGAAGTGCGCATCGATGGCCAGGCCGTGCAGTTGCCGGAGGCGGCGCGCACGGCGGTGCAGTCGCTCCTGCAGGATCTCGGCCAGGTGCCGCCCGAGGCGCTCTCACCCGCCGGGGAGGCACCGTGGACGCCCGACGATCGGCCGAAAGAGGGCGCGCGGGAAATGGTGAATAGCCGTGAGCCCGATCATCGCTATGACGAGTGGGATTACCATCGCAACGCCTACCGGCGCGGCTGGTGCCATGTCTATGTCAGCGACGTCAAACCCGGTGATGGCGCCTTCGTGCGCGAGACGCGCCAGCGTTATGCGCATTTCATTGCGCAGCTGAAGCGCCGTTTCGAAGCGGTGCGCGGGGAAGATCGCATGCTCGGCCGTCAGGTGGAGGGCGAGGAGATCGACCTCGATGCGCTGATCGAGGCGGTCAATGACCGGAAGAGCGGCGCCGAACCTTCCACACGCCTGTTTTCCCGGCGCGTCAGGAACGAGCGCAGTCTGGCGGCGCTGTTCATGATCGACATGAGCGGCTCGACCAAGGGCTGGGTCAATGACGCCGAGCGCGAAGCGCTGGTGATGCTCTGCGAGGCGCTGGAGAAGCTCGGCGATGCCTATGCGATCTACGGCTTCTCGGGCTGGACGCGCACGCGCTGCGACATCTATCGCATCAAGGATTTCGCCGATCGTTACGACGAGTCAGTGCGCGCGCGCATCGACGGCATCGAAGCCAAGGATTACACGCGTATGGGCGTGGCGATCCGCCATCTGACGCGCCTGCTCGCCGCACAGCCGGCACGCCACAAGCTCCTGGTGACGCTCTCGGATGGCCGCCCCGACGATTTCGGCGACGAATATCGCGGCACCTATGGCATCGAAGACACACGCCGCGCGCTGCAGGAAGCGCGCGAGCAGGGCATCCGGAGTTACTGCATCACCATCGACCGCCAGGGGGCCGACTATCTGAAGCACATGATGGGTCCGGCCGCCTACACGGTGCTCGACGACGTGAAGAAACTGCCGCTCAAGGTCGCCGACATCTACCGCAAGCTGACGGCCTGATCAGGCCGTGCCCCACACCGCATAGAGCGGATCGGAAAATTTCGTCTGCGCGATGTATTTGTCATCGGCCGGGCGCGGTAGACCGCGCAGCGATTCGGTGTGCAAAGCAGTGAAGCCGGCGCGCTGCAGATGGCGCAGCACCCAGGCGACGCGTGCGAAGGGATGCAGCTTCGGCCAGGGCTCGACGGCCTTGGGCGGAAACCAGCGCTCCGAGAAACTCACCACGCAGCGGCCTCCGGGCTTGAGCACGCGACGCGCTTCGCGCAGCACGGCTTCCGGGCGGGCGAGATATTCGATCGACAGCGCGCAGAGTACGAGGTCGAATTCCCGGGCGGCGAAGGGAAGCGTCGGCTTGGCGTTGAGGTCATGGACGATGCTTTCCGTGAGCCTCGGGTTGTGTCCGAGTTCGACGGCGTTCATGCCCAGGCCGACGACGCGCGCCGGCCGGACTTCAGCCGGCAGATGCGAGTCGTGACTGGCCATCAGATCGAGCACGGCCATGCCGTCGCGCACGAAACGGCCGGTGAAGGTGCGCCATTCATTCAGCGCCGTGGCATCGAGGTGATCGACGAGGCGCGGCGGGGCGTAGAAGGCGGCATCGTCCTCGTGCGGCCGCGGGTAGGGTTCGGTGAGCGCTTCGAGGGGCGCGAGCTCTGCCTGCCGGCCGATGCCCTGCTTGAGCGCGGCGAGCACGGCGAGATAACCATCCGCCGGCCCATCATCACGGGCAAGCACGCGTGCTTCGAGTGTGCCGCTGGGGGTGGCGATGGGCCAGCATGCCGTCTCGCCAGCGCCGAGTTTCGCGATTGCCGTAGCGAAACCGGCGGGTAGGTCGGTTTCCAGCGGGTCGACACCGGCGAACCAATGCCGATCCCGATGAACGGCCAAGGCGCTGTGCCACTCCAGCGCCAGTTCGAGACTCAGATTCAGCTGTTGTCCCGCGCGAGATAGCCTTCGATCTCGGTGAACGTCGAGGCGACATCGAAGGTCTGGATGGGGGCGCCGAGCTGGCGGCCGATCTGCGTGGCCGAGAAGATGCCGCGGATGCGCATCCGGCCGGTGAGCGGATCGCGCTCGCCGACCAGCGCATGCTGGCGCTTCAACGCCTGCAGGGTGTCGATCACGTCGCTGACCTTGGCTTTCAGAACGTCGCTGAGCATGATCAGATCGATGTCCTCGCGCGGACACATCAGATCCCTGACCAATAGGTCACCGAACTTGCCGCCGAGTTTCTGCACCATCTGGATCGGCCGCTCGCCAGTGGTGTCGCGCGCGGTGATCACGCCGAGCACCTCGTCGTCGCGATTCACCACCAGCAGCAGGCGCACGCCGCGCGAGATCATCGTTTGGGTCGCCACGGAAAGCGGCACGTCGGGGCCGATCGTCGCCGCGGAGACCTGTTTCAGGTCGGTCATCACGGACATCGCCGGCGAGTCGGCCCGCACGGGCGTGAAGGTGGAGGGCTCGGAAAAGCCGGTGCCCGGCGGGGCCTTCACCGTGGGCAACGGGTGATGGACGGGAGCTTCTTTTTCGATCTTGCTCATGATCTGCTTTCCTCCTTGAGGGTCATGTGCCGGAGCCGGCCGAAGCGCGCATCAGCCGGTCGATGACGGCAGGCCAGGGCGGCCGCTGCACGATGATCAGGTCGGCGCCGGCCGCATCCAGGGTGCGCAGCGTAGCATACAGCGCATGCGCATAGGCGGTGGCATCGGTCGGCGCCACCTGCCAGGCGACGATCAGCGGGTGTTCGATCGGCGCCGGATAAGGGGCGAGCACGGCGATCTTCTCGCCTTTGCCCAGCGCGGTGCGCACCGCGACCGCCACCGTGTCGTCGGGCACCAAGAGGAGCGGCGTGCGCGGTGCGTAATGGGCGAGGTGCGAGCCCGGCGTCTTCACCGAATGGGCATTGCCCTTTTCCGCCGGCATGCGGCCGAGGAAGATGCCGATATCGAAGGCGCTGATCATGCCGGGGCGCAGGATCGTGGTGCGCTCGCTGCTCATGTCGACGATCGTCGATTCGATGCCGACCGCGCACGGCCCGCCATCGAGGATCATGGCCACCGCATCGCCGAGATCGTCGCGGACGTGCTGCGCAGTGGTCGGGCTGATGCGGCCGAATTTGTTGGCCGACGGCGCGGCGATGCCGCCGCCGAAGGCGCGCAGCAGTGCGAGCGCCAGCGGATGGTTCGGCACGCGCAGGCCCACCGTGTCCTGGCCGCCGGTCACACAGTCGGGCACGTCGGGATGACGCTTGAGGATCAATGTCAGCGGGCCGGGCCAGAACTTTTCTGCCACCGCGCGCGCCGCCGGCGAGATCTCGCGCGCCCAGCGATCCAGCTGTGATGCATCCGGAATATGCACGATCAACGGATGGTCGGCGGGCCGGCCCTTGACGGCGAAGATCTTCGCCACCGCGGCGGGATTCATCGCATCGGCGCCGAGGCCATAGACGGTCTCGGTCGGAAAGGCGACCAGCTCGCCGGCCTTGAGCAACTCGACGGCGCGCTGGATGTCCGGGTGCGCTTCAGTCATCGCCGATCCCCATCGCGTGCCGCGCCGCCAGCGCCGACTTTTGCACGACTGCTGCGTCATTGCCGATCACGGTGAAATGCCCCATCTTGCGCCCCGGGCGCGGATGGTGTTTGCCGTAGAGATGCAGTTTGAGATTCGGGATGGCGAGCAGCTGCGACCAGTCCGGCTCCTTGGCGTGATGCGGGTCCTCACGGTACCAGATGTCGCCGAGCAGATTGACCATGACGGCGGCCGAGTGCTGGCGCGGATCGGCGAGCGGCAGGCCGCAGAGCGCGCGCAGCTGTTGCTCGAACTGGTTGGTCACACAGGCATCGAGCGTGTAGTGGCCCGAATTGTGCGGGCGTGGCGCCATTTCGTTGACATAGAGCTGGCCATGGACGACGAAGAATTCGACGCCGAGCGTGCCGACGTAGTCCATCTTTTGCGCGATGCCCTCGGCGATCTCTTCTGCGTTGCCGGCCAGGCAGCCCGAGGTGCGCGCCGGCGCGATCGAGACGTCGAGGATGCCCTTTCTGTGGCGGTTTTCGACGGTCGGGAAACACTTGACGCGCCCCGCCTCGTCGCGCGCGAGCACCACCGAAACTTCATAGTCGAGCTTCAGTTGCTGCTCGAGCACGCACGGCTCGCGGCGGAAGCTCGCCCAGGCGGCGATGGCTTCCTCGCGCGAATCCACGCGCGCCTGGCCCTTGCCGTCGTAGCCGAAACGGGACACTTTCAGGATGCCTGGGAAGAGACCGGCGTTGGCATTCCTGAGATCATCCTCGCTCGTGATGTCGGCGTAAGGCGCATGCGGGAAGCCATGCCGTTTGAGAAAGGCTTTTTCCGCGCTGCGGTTCTGGCAGATGGCCACGGCCTCGGCCGATGGCCGCACGGTGACGAATTTGGCGAGGTAGGCAAGGGTGTCGGCTGGCACGTTCTCGAACTCGGTGGTCACCGCTGCACACTGGCCGGCCAGGCGCTCCAGCGCGTCCGCGTCGTCGTAGGCCGCGGCGATGTGGAGGTCGGCGATCTTGCCCGCGGGGCTAGCCGGGTCGGGATCGAGCACGACGACGCGGTAGCCCATTTCGTGCGCGGCGATCACGAAGAAGCGGCCGAGCTGGCCGCCGCCGAGCATGCCGAGCGTGGCGGGAGGAAGAATCGCGGTCATCGTTACCAGATTTATCCCAGCTTCATCGCCAGCACCTTCTCGCGCAGCTGGGTGCGGAAGGCGGTGAGCTGCTTCGCCAGTTCTTTGCCGACCGTATCGTCCGCCGTGGCGAGAATCGCGATCGCCGTCAGTGCCGCGTTGGCTGCACCGGCCTCGCCGATCGCAAAGGTCGCTACCGGCACGCCCTTGGGCATCTGCACGATGGAGAGCAGCGAGTCGAGGCCGTTGAGGTGCTTCGAGGGCACTGGCACGCCCAAGATAGGAACGATGGTCTTGGCGGCGAGCATACCCGGCAGATGGGCCGCGCCGCCGGCGCCGGCGATGATCGCTTTCAGGCCGCGATCGTAAGCGCTGGCCGCGTAGTCGAAAAGGAGATCTGGGGTGCGATGCGCCGAGACGACCTTCGCCTCGTAAGCGACGCCGAATTCATCCAGCAGCTGCGCTGCGGCTTGCATCACCGGCCAGTCGGAATCCGAACCCATGACGATGCCGACGAGGGGATGGGTCATTTCAATGTCCTTTCCGCCGCTGCTAGGGTATTGGCGAGCAACATGGTGATCGTCATCGGCCCGACGCCGCCGGGCACCGGCGTGATCGCGCCGGCCACTTCCTTGGCCGATGCGAAATCGACGTCGCCACACAGCTTCCCGTCCGGCAGGCGGTTGATGCCGACGTCGATCACCGTCGCGCCCGGCTTGATCATCTCGCCGCTGATCATCTTCGCGCGGCCCACCGCGGCGACGAGGATGTCGGCGCGCTTGGTGTGAAAAGTCAGGTCCTGGGTGCGCGAATGGCAGATGGTCACGGTGCTGTCTCGTTGCAGCAGCAGCATCGCCATCGGCTTGCCGACGATGTTGGAGCGGCCGACGATCACCGCCTCGGCGCCCTTCAGGGGCACGTTCGCGGACTCGAGCATCTTCATCACGCCATAGGGCGTGCAGGGGATGAAGCGCGGCGTGCCCTGCATCAGCGCGCCGACGTTCTCGGCATGAAAGCCGTCGACGTCCTTCTCGGGCAAGATCGCTTCGAGCACCGCGTCGGTGTCGAAGTGCTTGGGCAGCGGCAGCTGGACGAGGATGCCATGCACCGTCGGATCGGCGTTCAACTCGGCGATCTTGCCGAGCACCACCGCCGGTTCGACGTTGGCCGGGTAGGTCTCGCGGATCGAGCGAAAGCCGGCCTTCTCGCAGGCGGCGACCTTGTTGCGGACATACACCTGGGAAGCCGGATCCTCGCCAACGAGGATCACGGCGAGACAGGGCGTGATCCCCTGGGTGGCTTTGAGTGCCGCGGCCTTCTCGGCCAATTCGGCGCGCACGGCTTGTGCCAGTGCATTGCCGTCGATGATTTTGGCGGTCATGTCATTCCTTTGTCGAGTTGTCGTTCAACCCAGGCAATCGTAGCCGAAACCATGCGTCTTGCCCATGTGCGATCCAATGGGAAGTTCTCTTCGCCTGCTGCGTCGTCGTAACGGAGAGCGACGCCAAAAGGGACGAGACGTGGCAGCTCGTCTGCCTCGGGTGGCACTGGCAATGTATTTTGCCGTAGCAGTTCGATGAGCATCGCGATGTTGTGAGTGCGCGGGTATTCGATCTCGCGGCTGGCGAGCATGGCTTTCATCGCTTTTTCCACAGCCTGTTCGGCATGGAAACCGATCACCCAGTCGGGGGCAGCAGGGTCGTCGCACAGCCGAACGACGACGTAGGCATCATCGCGGGCCTTGTCGAGTAACAGTCGCGCAAAGTCAATGCTCGATTCCATAGGCGATGCCTCGCCTCGCGACATGCCATGCGAGTGTGTTGGGAATCCTTCGCTGCTTGTCGAAGGTGGCCGCATCCTGAACCACGACATCGGCGGCGATCAGCTGGCGGCCGAGCAATGCCGCGAGACGGGCCGCTTCCTCGCTGCGATTGGCGACCTCGGGTTCGATGACGAACAGATCGAGGTCGCTGTCGGCACGCGCGCGGTTCTCGGCTGCCGAGCCGAACAAGATCACCTTGCTGCCGACGGGCAATGCGGTGGCAAGGCAATCGATCGCCCGTTGCAAATCCGTCGTCACGCAATCGCCTCTGCTTTCTGGTGAGCGGCGGCCTTTTCCGCCGCCCGGCCGGCCTCGAAGGCCCTCTGGTTGAGTTCGACCATCTGCGGTTTTCTGGCACGGAAGCGCTTGACGATCGCTTCCAGCAACACCTCGGCCGGGAAGGGCAGATGATCGGCCATTGCGCCGAGCATCACCGTGTTGCCGAGCCGCACATCGCCCAGTTCCAGCGCGATCTTCATCGCATCGAAGGCATGCACGCGGTAACCCTTGGCGCGAATCTCGGCGATCGGATCGGCCGGATACTCGTAGAGGCCGATGTCGACCACCGGCGGCACGATGTGTGCGGTGTTGAGGAGCACCAGGCCGCCGGGTTTGAGATAGTGGCACCAGCGCAAGCCCTCGGCGGCTTCGAAGGCGACCAAGAGATCGGCCGTGCCCGGCATGATCTGCGGCGAGAGCACCTTGGGGCCGAACCTAAGATGCGAGGAGACCACCCCGCCGCGCTGCGCCATGCCGGCGACTTCGGTTTTCTTGACATCGTGGCCAAGCGCGATCGCGGCCTCGGCGAGGATCTCCGTGGCGGTCATGACGCCCTGGCCGCCGATGCCGACGACGAGGATGTTGGTGACATTGCTTTCAGGCATGGTGGCTTCTCAATGCTTGACGAGGCGAATGGGTTTGCTCGGATCGGCCGGGACGATCGCGTCCGGTGCGCAAGGCTGCACGCACAGACCACAGCCGGTGCACACCGAGGTTTCGATGCGGACGAACTGCAGCTCGACTTCCTTGCCGGAGGGTTTGACGACCTTTTCGCGGCGCACGACATGGATCGCCGGGCAGCCGACCTCGACGCAGTTGCCGCAACCGGTGCATTTCTCGTCGATCACCTCGTAGGGCTTTTGCTTCTTGTAGTCGTCGATCAGCACGCAGGGCTGGTTCGTGATGATCACCGACACCTCGGGGATCTTGATCTCTTCGCGGATGGTCTTGAACAGCACCGGCAGCTGATAGGGGTCGACGACGTGGATGCGTTCCTTCTTGACGCCGAGCGCCTCGACCAGTTTGGCGAAATCGACACGCGGCGCGGGCTCGCCATGGATGTCGCGGCCGCTGCCCGGATCGGGTTGGCCACCGGTCATGCCGACGGCGCGGTTGTCGAGCAAGAGCACCGTGACGTTGCCGCGGTTGTAGACGATGTCGAGCAGGCCCTGCATGCCCATGTGCAGGAAGGTCGAATCGCCGATCACGGCCAGGATCCGCTTGTCCTTGTCGGCCTCGCCACGGCCCTTGTCGAGGCCGAGTGCGATGCCCATCGAGGCGCCCATCGAGATCGTCGTGTCGAGCGCGTTCCAGGGATGTCCCGCGCCGAGCGTGTAGCAGCCGATGTCGCCGGAGATGGTGATGTTCTTGATCTGCGAGAGCGTGTAATAGACGCCCAGATGCGGACAGGCGACGCACATCGTCGGCGGGCGCGGAAACACCGGTGCCGGCTTGGCGAGATTTTCCGGCGCCGGCTCACCGAGGAGCTTGGCGATCGCCGGCTTGAGCACATTGGGCGCCAGTTCGCCCTGCTTGGGCAGGATGTCCTTGCCGTGGCAGTGAATGCCGGCGGCCTTGAGTTCGGTCTCGACCAGCGGTTCGACTTCCTCGACGACGACGAGATTATCGACCGTCTTTGCAAAGGCGCGAATCTTCTCGACCGGCACCGGGCAGGAAAAGCCGAGTTTCAGCACCGGCGCATCCGGGAAGCTTTCCTTGACGTGCATCCAGGCCGGGCCGGAGGCGACGAAACCGACACGGCGATCGCGTCCGCCATCCACGACATTGAGTGGGCTGGCCTCGGCTGCGGCGCGCAAGGCCTGGTCGCGCTCGAACATGAGCGGAATGCGCTTGCCCGCGCCGGCAGGCGTCATCACCCAGCGTGCCGGATTCTTCTGGAAGCCGCCGGTATTCGGGTGGGCGACACGCTCGCCCACCACGACCAGCCCCTTGACGTGATTGATGCGCGTGGTCATGCGCAGGATCACCGGCACCTGGTGCTTTTCCGAAAAGTCGAAGGCGAGCTTCGTCATCTCATACGCTTCCTGCGAGTCGGACGGCTCGAACACCGGCACATGCGCAAAGCGTCCCCAAAAGCGCGAATCCTGCTCGTTCTGCGACGAGGAGAGCCCCACGTCGTCGGCGATGGCGATCACCAGCCCGCCGATCACGCCGGTCAGCGTCAATGTCATCAAGGCATCCGAGGCGACGTTCATGCCGACGTGTTTCATCGCGCAAAACGCCCGGCTGCCGGCAAACGCGGCGCCGATGGCGACTTCGAGCGACACCTTTTCATTGACCGACCATTCGGAATAAATCTCGGGGTAGGTCGAAATCACTTCCAGCATTTCGGTGGAAGGCGTGCCGGGATAGGCGGCGGCGACCTTGCAGCCGGATTCCCAGACGGCGCGGGCAACGGCCTCGTTGCCGGAGAGGAACAGCCGGTTCTCTGAAATGGTCGGGCTCGGGGCGGGCATGACTGAAGCCATAGAAGTCTCGTCTTCGAATTGAGAAATGGAAAGCCCGCCGCGCTGGTGTCGCGACGGGCCGCGCTAACGGCGATTATCCGGCTTCGGCCTGCAATCGTCTACCGTTCCCAGAACACGCGCAGCAGGTTGTCCCCTTCGTTGTAATGGAATTCCAGCTCGCCTTTGTGGGCGTGCTCCAACGCCTCGCCGATGGAGCGTGCGAGATGGCTGTCGGTGGTGGTCACCAGCACGCCGCCGTCGGCCTGATCCTCGATGGCCATGATGCGCGCCAGCGGGTGTTCGGCCTTTTCCTTTTCCTCGCGGTGGCGCACGAGCTTGAGCAGCTCGTCTCGATGGGCGGCGAAGTAATCGCCGGAAAGCTGCACATAGCCCATCGGCAGATGGTCGCGGATGCGCGCGCAGGCCGGGCAGGTGACTTCATGGGCGCCGCCCGGTGGGCTGCCCCATTGCCAGCGTCCGGCATGGTAGATCGCGCCACAGACCTTGCACACCGACGGCTCGGCGAGCTTGTGGGTGAGCTGGTAGGTGTCGTGGATCCGTTCCGGGCGCAGCTGGTCGCGCCGCACGGGACGGAAACCGGCAGCTGGAACGTTGGCTTTCATGATGCACTCCTTTCGGTGAGTTTGTGTTGCAAGTAATCGAGCAGCGCGCTCAGCGTGGTGAGCCGGGCATAATCCTTTTCGGGAATCTCGATGCCCAGCGCTTTGTTCAGGCCGAGCAGGAAGTTGAGCCAGTCCATCGAATCGAGATCGACCTGGCGCCTGAGCGGCAGATCGTCGCGCAGGCGCGCGGCATCCACCTCCGGGGCGATGCCCTGCAGCGTGGTGATGACCCGTTGGCGCAATTCGCTGGGGTTCATCGCGCGAGTTCCTCCGGTTGTTGCAGCAGGTCGGAAAGTTCGCGCAGGAACAGCGCGCCGCGATGGCCGTCCGAGACGCGGTGGTCGGCCGAAAGGCTGGCGGTGACCACCGGCAGCGCTTTCAGCCCACCATTCTCCGCCCACGGCCGTTCGGCGATGCGCCCGAATCCGACCAGCGCCACCTGCGGCGGGGTGATGACGCCGAACACGCCATGACTGCCCTGGTCGCCGAGATTGGTCACGGTGATCGTCGCCGCGGAAAGCTCGGCGCTTTTCAGCGAGCCGGCACGGGTGCGCCGGACGAGATCGGCGAGTTCCTGCATCAGCTTTGTGAGCGGCTTCGCGCCGGCATCGAGGATCGCCGGGGCGATCAGCCCGCCCGCGCGCAACGAGATCGCCACGCCCAGATGCACCGCTTGCGCCGGCTGGAAGGCGCCATCGCGGTAATGGCCGTTGAGCTCGGGATAGTTTGCCAAGGCGCGTGCCACGGCTTTGAGCAGCACCGCGGCCGGCAAGAGGCGCTCGGTCATCGGCCGCTGCGCGTTCGTTTCCTGCAGCCAGGCCAGCATGCGGGCGAGCGGAATGTCCTCGCTGACGTAGTAATGCGGAATCTCGCGCTTGGAACGGCTCATCGCCGCGGCGATGGTCTGGCGCATCGCCAGGAAACGATCGCCCGGCGGCGCGGCGGGCGCGGGTCGGGCCGCCGCTTTCTCGACGTCTTCGAGCGTCACTGCGCCCTGCGGCCCGCTGCCGATGAGCTTTTCGACAGCGACGCCCAGCTCGGCGGCGCGTTTCCTCGCCGCCGGCGAGATGCGGCGCCGCTCACCCGCCTCTGGAGCGGGCGGGGGTGCCGTTCCACCAGCGCCGACTTCGCGCAGTGCGCCGCTACCCGAGGAGACTTCTCGGCTTTCGTTGCTGCCGGTGTGCGGGGTTGCCGTCGCCGCTTCGGCCGGCACTGTCTCGCCGGGTTCGAGCAGCAGTGCCATCACCGTGCCGACCGGCATCTTCTGCCCCGGCTCGGCGATCAGGCGATGCACGGTGCCTTCCTGCCAGCATTCGACGTCGATCGCGGCCTTCGCGGTATCGACGATCGCGATCACCTGGCCCTTTTCGACCCTGTCGCCCGGCTTCACCTTCCATTCGAGCAGGGTGCCCTCGTCCATGTCGGCACCGAGCGATGGCAGCCTGAATTCGATCATGCGAACATCTCCTTCACGGCGGCGACGATCTTCTCGGCTTGTGGCAGCGCCGCCTCCTCCAGATGTTTCGCATAGGGGATCGGCACTTCCTCGGCGCAGACGCGCGCCACCGGCGCATCGAGCTCATAGAAGGCATTTTCCATGATGCGCGCCATCACCTCCGCCGCGAAGCCGCCGCTCTTCCAGTTCTCGTCGATGACCACTGCGCGATGGCATTTCGCCACCGTGGCGACGATGCCCGCCGTGTCGAGCGGCCGCAGCACGCGCAGGTCGAGCACCTCGGCTTCGATGCCTTCGGCTGCGAGCATCTCCGCGGCGGCGAGGGTTTTGGGCAGGCAGCCGCCATAGGTGATCAGCGCCACATCGCGGCCCGTGCGGCGCAGCTTCGCAGAGGCGATGTCGACGCCATCGATGTCCGGCAGCTCGCCTTCCAGGTTGAACAGGCCGGCATGTTCGAAGATCACCACCGGATCGGGATCGGCCAGCGCGGGGGCGAGCATGTGGCGGGCATCCTCGATCGTCGCCGGCGCCAGCACCTTGATGCCGGGGATGTGCGCATACCAGCCTTCGAGGCTGTGCGAATGCTGCGCGGCGAGCTGGCGACCGGCGCCGGTGGCCATGCGGATCACCAGCGGCACCGAGAACTGTCCGCCCGACATATGGTGGAACAGCGCTGCGGTATTGACGATCTGATCGAGCGCCAGCAGGCTGAAATTCACCGTCATCACCTCGACGATCGGCCGCAGCCCGCCCAGCGCCGCGCCGATGCCGGTGCCGACGAAACCGAGCTCCGCCAGGGGCGTGTCGCGGATGCGTTCCGGGCCGAACTCGTCGAGGAAGCCCTTCGAGAACGCATAGGTGCCGCCATAGCGGCCGACATCCTCGCCGATCAGGATGACGCGCGGGTCGCGCTGCAGCGCTTCGCGCATCGCTTCGCGCATCGCCTCGCGGTAAGTGAGCTTCCGGCTCATGATGAATACACGTCCCTGAGCATCGCCTCGACGGGTTCCCAGCTGCCGGCTTCGGCGAAGGCCACCGCCTCATCCACTTCGCGCTGCGCGGCGGCATCGAGGGCGAGGAATTCCGCCTCGCTGAGCTTGCCCTCGCTCTTGAGGCGAGCCGTGAAGGTGTGGATCGGTCCGCGCGTCTTCCAGGCTTCGACCTCGTCCTTGTCGCGGTAGAGCTCGGCATCGAACATCGAGTGGGCGCGGAAGCGGTAGGTGCGATATTCGACGAACACCGGCCCACCGTCGCTTTTGATGCGAGCCAGCGCCGCGCGCGTGGTCTCATGCACCGCAACGATGTCCATGCCATCGGCGGCGAGGCCCGGCATGCCATAGGCGGCTGCCTTGGCGGAAAGATCGGTCACCGCCTCGGCGCGCTCGATCGCCGTGCCCATGCCGTATAGATTGTTCTCGCAGCAGAACAGCACCGGCAGCCGCCACAGCGCGGCGAGGTTCATCGCCTCGTGAAAGGCGCCTTCGGCGACCGCGCCGTCACCGAAGAAGCAGGCGGTGATGCGATCCTCAGCCAGCATCTTCGCCGCCAGCGCAAGCCCGGTGGCGAGCGGCAGACCACCGCCGACGATCGCATTGCCGCCATACAGCCGCGTCGCTTTGTCGAACAGGTGCATCGAACCGCCGCGGCCCTTCACGCAGCCCTCCTGCTTGCCATACATCTCAGCCATGATCGCATTCATCGACAGTCCCCGCACCAGCGCATGGCCATGCTCGCGGTAGGTGGCGACGACGTTGTCTTGCGGCGTGAGCGCGTGCAGTGCGCCGACGGCGACCGCTTCCTCGCCGATGTAGAGGTGCAAGAAACCGCGGATCTTGCCGACGCCGTAGAGTTCGGCGCATTTCTCTTCCATGCGCCGGATGCGCACCATGTCGGCGAGCAGCTTCAGCGCAAAGTCTTTCTCCCAGGGCACGGGACCGGAAGGCGGCGGTGGCGGGCGATGCTCGATGACCATCTCACACTCCTCCTTCGAGCGTCGAAGTATCGCCCTCGGGCAATCCCAGTTCGCGCGCCTTCAGCAGCCGGCGCATGATCTTGCCACTGCGGGTGCGTGGCAGGCTCGGCAATACGGCGATTTCCTTCGGCGCGACGGCGGCGCCGAGTCTCTTGCGCGCATGGGCGAGCAGTTCCTTGCGCAAGGCTTCGCTGTCTTCCCAGCCCTTCTTCAGCGAGACGAAGGCCTTGACCATTTCGCCGACCACCGGGTCGGGCTTGCCGATCACGCCGGCTTCGGCGACCGCCGGATGCTCCATCAGCGCGCTTTCGACCTCGAACGGCCCGATCAGATGGCCAGCCGACTTGATCACGTCATCGGCGCGGCCGAGGAACCAGAAATAGCCGTCGGCATCGCGTTTGGCCAGATCGCCGGTCAGATACCACTCGCCGGCGAAGCATTTGCGATAGCGTTCCTCGTTGTTCAGATAACCGCGGAACATCGACGGCCAGCCGGTTTTCAGCGCCAGCTCGCCCTCGACATCGGGCGTGTCGATCACGCTCACGCTGCCGTCATCGTGGCGCTTCACGATCGCTGCCTCGACGCCGGGCAGCGGCCGGCCCATCGAACCCGGCTTGATGTCGAAGGCGGGCGTGTTGGCGATCATGATGCCGCCGGTTTCGGTCTGCCACCAGTTGTCATGGATCGGCAGGCCGAGTACCTCCTTGCCCCACCGGACGGCTTCCGGATTGAGCGGCTCGCCGACGCTGGCGATGAAACGCAGTTGCGGAAAGCGGTATTGTTGCGCCAGCTCCGCGCCGGCCTTCATCAGCATGCGGATCGCCGTCGGCGCGGTATACCAGACCGTGACACCCTGCTCCTGCAAGAGGCCATACCAACGCTCGGCATCGAACTCCTCGCGGTCGACGAGGCTCGTCACGCCGTGCAACAGCGGCGCGATGATGCCGTAGGAGGTGCCGGTCACCCAGCCCGGATCGGCGGTGCACCAGAAGAGGTCGTCTTCATGGAGGTCGAGCGCGTAGTAGCCCGTCGCCCAGTGCGTCAGCATCGCCGCATGCACGTGCATCGCGCCCTTCGGCGTGCCGGTCGTGCCGCTGGTGAAATGCAGCAGCGCGAGATCTTCTGCCGCAGTGGCTCCAGCGACCGGCGCGTCGCTGGCCGCGGCCATCAGCGTGGCGAAGTCATGGGTGCCGGGCACTGCGGTCTGGCCACCTTCCGCCGCGACGAGCAGCACATGTTCGAGCGTCGGCATCGCCTCGCGCCAGCCTGCCACCTTGCGCTCGTAGAGCAGATCGGTGGTCACCAGCACCCTGCCCCGGCCCAGGTTGATGCGCGTCGCGATCGGCTCCGGGCCGAAGGCGGAAAACAGCGGGGATGCGACGCAGCCGCATTTCAGGCTGCCGAGCACGCTGACATAGAGCTCGGGAATGCGCTCGGCGAGCACGAACACGACGCTGCCCGGCGCGCAGCCCAATTGCCGCAGCAGGTTCGCGAAGCGATTGGTTTGCCGTGCCAGCTCGGCATAGGTCATCTCCTGCGGGGGCTGGTCCGCGGCGAGGAAGCGGAACGCCGCTTTCTCGGCTTTCTCGCTTGCCAGCCAGCGGTCGGTCGCGGCCCAGCCGATGTTCACGCCCCTCGGCCCGGCGAGCCGCCCGGCCACGGCCTGCCAGTCGAAGCGGCTGCGCTCGCCTGCGTAATCAGCGAGGTTCGGCGGCACACGCCAATCGACCGATGTCTTGCGGATGATCGCCGTCGGTTCCATCGCTTCCCCTTTCGAGATTACTATAGCCCGGGGAAGGGAAGGTGGGAAGGCAGCGAGGTCAGTGTTTTTTCTGCTGCTTCTTGTGGCCGCCGCCATGGGCCTCGGCGAACGCCTGGCGCAGGGTGGCCATCTCGGCGAGCTGCACGGCGACGAGATAATTGATCGTGTCGGGTGGGATGTTGCCCTGTTCGTCGGGCAGGCCGGCGGGCACGCCGGTCAAGAGCTCGATAGCCTGATCGACGGTAGACACGGCCCAGAGGTGGAAGCGGCCGGCCGCGCAGGCTTCCACCACATCCGGACGCAGCATCAGATGGGCGAGGTTGGCTTGAGGGATGATCACGCCCTGCTCACCGGTGAGCCCCGCGGCCTGACAGGTGTCGAAGAAACCCTCGACCTTTTCGTTGACGCCGCCGATCGCCTGCACCTGGCCGAACTGGTTGACCGAGCCGGTGACGGCGATGGCTTGGCGGATCGGTGCATTGGCCAGCGCCGAAAGCAGTGCCGCGAGTTCGGCGAGCGACGCGGAATCGCCCTCGACCGGGCCGTAGGACTGCTCGAACACCAGGCTGGCGGTGAGCGAGAAGGGCTGCAGCCGCGCATAACGGGCGGCGAGGAAGGAGGCGAGGATCATCACGCCCTTCGAGTGGATCGGGCCGCCGAGTTCGGCCTCACGCTCGATGTCGATCACCTCGCCCTCGCCGAGGCGGATCGTCGCGCTGATGCGCACCGGCTGGCCGAAGCGCTCCCCACCGAGATCGAAGACCACCAGACCATTGATTTGCCCGACCTGGCTGCCGGCCAGGTCGATCAGGCGCACGCCACGGTGGATCTCGTCGATGCCCAGCCGCTGCAGGCGCTCGCTGCGCGTGCGGCGGGCGGCGAGTGCGGCCTCGACATCGGCGGCGCCGACGACGGTGTGCTGCGCGCGCGCGGCGTGGTAATCGGCCTCGACCAAGAGGTCGGCGATCAGGCGCGTCGCGGTGGTCAGGCGCGCGGCATCGTCGGCCAGCCGCGCCGCATGATCGATCACCCGCGCTACCGCCGCGGCATCGAAGGGGCGCAGCGCTTTGGCGCGCACTTCGTCGGCGATGAAGCCGGCATAGCGGGCGATGGTCGGGGCATCGCGCGGCACCGCATCGTCGAAATCGGCCGCCACCTTGAAGAGCTGTTCGAATTCCGGATCGTATTCCTTGAGCAGATAGTAGAGATGGCGCTCGCCGATCAGGATCACCTTGAGGTCGAGCGGAATCGGCTCCGGCTCGATGGTCAGCGTCGAGAGCAGACCGAAAATCTGGCCGAGCGATTCGATGCGCAGCTCGCGCGCGCGCAGTGCGCGTTTCAGCCCTTCCCAGGCATAGGGCTGGCCGAGGACTTTCTCGACGTCGAGCACCAGATAGCCGCCGTTGGCGCGGGCGAGCGCGCCGGCGCGGATCATCGTGAAATGGGTGATCAGCGTGCCCATGTGGGCGATGTGGTCGACACGGCCGATCAGGTTCTGGAAGCTCGGCTGGTCTTCGAAGATCACCGGCGCACCTTGCGTCGCGCCGTGGTCGATGAAGAGGTTGACCTGATAGCGCGACAGCGGCAGGTTGCCGGCGATGGCGCTGGCGGGGCCTTCCGCCTCGCCCTTCGTTTCGCGCAGTTCCTCGGCGCTGTCGACGACGTCGCGCATCACTTCGTCGAGGAAGGCGACGACGTTGGCGAGATCGGCATAGTGCGCCTTGAGTTCCTCGATCAGATGACCGACCGCCAGGGTCATGGTCTCCCGGCTCAGCGCCAACAGGCGCGCCTGCAACTCGCGCCGCCAGCGCGGGAACTGATGCAAGAGCTCGCGCAGCTGGTCCCCGTATGCTTCGATCAGCTTGTTGAGGCGTTCCTTCTCTGCGTCGGGCAGAGCTTCGAAATCTTCCGGCCCCATCGTTTCCTCGCCCTTGAGCGGCGCGAACATGAAGCCCTGCGGGGTGCGCAACAGCGCGATGCCGTTTTCGCTGGCGGTTTGTCCGAGCTGGCGCAGCGCCTGGTCTTCTCGCTCCTTGTATTCCTCCTGCAGGGCCTCGGCCTGGCCGCGGAAGGTGTCGCTCTCGAAGGCGGCGGCGATCGCCTTGGCCAGTTCGGCGACGAAATGCTGCATGTCGGCCTTCAGGCGCGCGCCGCGACCGGACGGCAGGATCAAAAGCCGCGGCCGGTTGCTGTCGGCGAAGTTATAGACATAGCAAAGGTCCGGCGGCACGGCTTGCCGTGGCGCCTGTTCATCGAGCAGCCTGGCCACCAGACGATGGCGGCCGCAGCCAGGTTCGCCGAGCAGGAAGACATTGAAGCCCGGCGCGCGCGTCTCGATCGCGAACTGCAGCGCCGCGAGGGCGCGTTCCTGGGTGATGCCGGAAGAGGCCGCAGGGGCGTCGGCCGTCGTGGCAAAGCCCAGCTGCGCGGGGTCGCAGCGACGGCTGAGCTGATCGGGACTGAGGGGAGCGGGGACGGTCATGAGGCGATCGTTGGCTTCGACATGAGGATCGCCCGATTATAGGGAGCGCACCCCGACAATTTCAGTGGATAATGAAATCGCTCGCTTTGCCGGAAAGGCTCGGAGATGCCCATCCATAATGCCGACATCGCGGCGATCTTCACCGAGATCGCCGATCTGCTCGAGATCGAGGGCGCCAACCCGTTTCGCATCCGCGCCTACCGCAATGCGGCACGCATCGTCGGCGAATGGTCACGCGAACTGCGCACCCTCGTCGAGCGCGGTGAGGATCTGACGCGGCTGCCCGGTATCGGCGCGGATCTCGCGGCGAAGATCCGCGAGATCGTGGAGACCGGCAAATGCCGTGCGCTGGAAAAGCTGCGCCAGGAACTGCCGCCGGCGATCACCGAGCTGCTGCACATTCCGGGCCTGGGCCCGAAGCGCGTGCGCACGCTGTGGCACGAACTCGACGTGCAGACCCTCGAGCAGCTCGCGCGCGCCGCACGCGACGGGCGCATCCGCGCCTTGCCCGGTTTCGGCGCGAAGACCGAGGCGAACATCCTGCAGGCGGTCGAGCAGCATCTGTCGCAGAGCAAACGGCTCAAGCTCGCGATCGCCGCGCAGTATGCGGACTCTTTGGCTGCCTGGCTGAAAGGCGCGCCGGCGGTGGAGCGGATCGAAGTCGCCGGCAGTTTCCGCCGTTCGCGGGAGACCGTCGGCGATCTCGACCTCCTCGTCGCCACGCATGATGCGCAAGCCGTGATGCGGCGCTTCACGGCCTATGAGGAGATGCGCGACGTGCTCGCAGCCGGCGAGACGCGCGGCAGCGTGATCCTGAAAAGCGGCCTGCAGGTCGATCTGCGCGTGATCGAACCGGAGTCCTGGGGTGCGGCGCTGCTCTACTTCACCGGCTCGAAAGCGCACAACATCGCCTTGCGCAGGCTCGCCCAGGAGGCTGGCCTCAAGCTCAACGAATACGGGCTGTTCCGCGGCCGGCAGCGTCTCGCCGGGGGCAGCGAAGAGGACGTCTATGCGGCGCTGGGACTCGACTGGATCCCGCCCGAGCTGCGTGAAGATCGCGGCGAGATCGGCGCGGCGCGCACACACCGTCTGCCGAAGCTGGTCACGCTGGCCGACCTGCGCGGCGACCTGCACGTGCATACCCAGGCCACCGACGGCCACGACACGCTCGAGGCGATGGCTGCCGAAGCGCAGCGGCTGGGCTTCGAATATCTGGCGATCACCGAACATTCGCAGCGGCTGAAGATGGTGCATGGCCTCGATGCGCGACGGCTGCGCGAACAGTGCGCGAAGATCGACCGGCTCAACGAAGGCTTCAAGGGTTTCCGGCTGTTGAAAGGCATCGAGGTCGACATCCTCGAAGATGGCCGTCTCGACCTGCCCGACGACGTGCTCGGCGAGCTCGATCTGGTGGTGGCGGCGATCCACAGCCGTTTCGACCTGCCGCGCGCCAAGCAGACCGAGCGCATCCTGCGCGCGCTCGATCATCCCTATGTCAGCATCCTCGCCCATCCGAGCGGGCGGCTGATCGACGCGCGGCCGCCGTTCGACGTCGATATGGCGCGGATCGTGCGCGCGGCGAAACAGCGCGGCTGTTTCCTCGAACTCAATGCCCATCCCGAGCGGCTCGATTTGACCGACAGCGATTGCCTGTTGGCCAAGGATGAAGGCGTGCTGGTGGCGATCGATTCCGATGCGCACAGCCGCGCCGATTTCGCCAACCTGCGCTTTGGTGTCGGTCAGGCGCGGCGCGGCTGGCTGGAAGCCAAGGACGTGCTGAACACGCGGCCGTTGGCCGAGCTGTCGTCCCTGTTGGCGAGGACACGGAAATGAAATGGGAGACATTCGCACACGATGCCGACGTCGGCGTGCGCGGGCTGGGCGCGACGCTGGCCGAGGCCTTTGCCGGCGCGGCCATGGCGCTCACCGCGGTGATCACCGATCCCACGAAAGTCGGCGGTTCCGAGACGGCACGGATCGAGTGCGCCGCGCCCGATGACGAACTGCTGCTGCTCGACTGGCTCAATGCGCTGATCTACGAGATGGCGACACGGAAGCTCTTGTTCTCGCGCTTCGCGGTGAGCATCGAAGATCATCATCTCGTGGCGACCGCCTGGGGCGAAGCCATCGATGTCGCGCGTCACCAGCCGGCCGCCGAGATCAAGGGGGCGAGTTTCTGCGAACTGAAAGTCGAGCGCCTTCCCGATGGGCAATGGCTCGCGCAGTGTGTGGTCGATGTCTGAGCGCTTGTGAAAAATTCTGCTGCGCTCGCGACGAATTTTTTTCACAAGCTCTGAGGAGCGGACATGGAACTGAACAGCCTGATCCAGCGTAGCGAATACACGTGGGAAATACCGCAGACCGGTGCGATGCGCGTGCCGGGCATCCTCTTCGCCGACCGCGATCTGGTTGCGGCGATGGACGAGAAGGTGCGCGAGCAAGTGGCGAACGTCGCCAAACTGCCGGGCATCGTCGCAGCATCGTTCGCGATGCCCGATGCCCACTGGGGTTATGGCTTTCCGATCGGCGGTGTGGCCGCCTTCGATCCCGACGAGGGCGGCGTGATCTCGGCCGGCGGCGTCGGTTTCGACATTTCCTGCGGCGTGCGCTGCCTGCTCACCGGCCTGTCGGTCGGCGAGGTCGAGGCCGTCAAGCCGCGGCTGGCCGATCGCCTGTTCGCCAGGATTCCGGCTGGCGTCGGCAGCACCGGGGCGATCCGTCTGTCGGAGGTTGAAATGGACGCGATGCTCGCCGGCGGCGCACGCTGGGCGGTTGCCCAGGGCTGGGGACGGGCCGAGGATCTCGCCCGCATCGAGGAAGGCGGCCGTGTCGCCGGCGCCGATCCGGCCGCGGTTTCGGCTCAGGCCAAGAAGCGCCAGCGCGACGAGATGGGCACGCTCGGCTCAGGCAACCATTACCTCGAAGTGCAGCGGGTGGCCGAGATCTTCGACCACGAGGCTGCGGCGGCTTATGGTTTGAGGCAGGACGAAGTGGTGGTCAGCATCCACTGCGGCTCGCGCGGCCTGGGACACCAGATCGGCACCGACTATCTGCGCGAGATGGCGATCGCCGCGCCGGGCTTCGGGTTGGCGCTGCCCGATCGCGAGCTCGCCTGCGCGCCGCTGGCTTCCGCGCTCGGCAGGCGTTATCTGGGAGCGATGCGCGCCGGCATCAACTGCGCGCTGGCCAACCGGCAGATCCTCACCCATCTGACGCGCGAAGTGTTCGCCGAATTCTTTCCTGGGGCTGCGCTGCCGCTGCTCTACGACGTCTCGCACAATACCTGCAAAGAGGAGATCCATGCCGTGGCGGGCGAACAGCGCCGTCTGTTCGTGCATCGCAAGGGCGCGACGCGCGCCTTCGGGCCCGGGCATCCCGAATTGCCGGCGGAATATCGCGCCGTAGGCCAGCCGGTCCTGATCGGCGGCAGCATGGGCACCGCCTCCTGGGTGCTCGCCGGCGCCGCCGGCACCGAGGAACGCGCCTTCGGCTCGGCCTGTCACGGCGCCGGCCGTGCGATGAGCCGCAACGAGGCGACGCGCCGCTTTTCGGGCCGCAAGATCGTCGATGATCTGGCCGCGCGCGGCGTGCTGATTCGCAGCCCGAGCCTGCGCGGCGTTGCCGAAGAAGCGCCGCTGGCCTACAAAGACGTGAGCAGCGTCGTCGAGGCAGCCCATCGCGCGGGTCTGGCGCGCAAGGTGGCGCGGCTCGTGCCGCTCGTCTGCGTTAAGGGCTGATGCAACCGATCCACGAACTGCTCGCCCGCATCCGCTGGGATGCGGCGTTTGGCAAGGGCGAATTCGTGCTCGGCTATTGGGATCGTGTTGCCGGTGCCATCCGGCATGTCAAACTTTCCGACATTGGTCGCGACCCCGACAATCCCGAACTCCTCACCCTCATCGATGAGGAAGGACGCGTGCATGACATCCCGCTGCACCGCATCCGCGAAGTCTGGCGCGATGGGCGGTTGATCTGGCGGCGGGCACCGGAGCGGGCAGCGCCCGCAGCCAAGGATGGATGAGATGAAACCCAGGCGCTGGTCGCAGCAGGTGACCGAGACGAGCTTTGCGCTCGATCTCGAAGCCGGGGTATTCACCTGGGACGACCCGGCCGCGATCGCGCGCTCGCTCGCGGCCTCGGCCGAGGCGAGCACGCGCCGCAAGGCGAGTCCCTTCCAGTCGGCGATGTCGATGCTCAACTTCTACATCAACCGCGCCGGCCGCAAGCTGCCCAGCGAACGGCGGGCGATCCTGGAAGCCGCGAAAGAGGAGCTGCGCAGGCTCTATGGCCGGTCGGCGCCAAACCGGCTGCAGACGGGATGAGGCCGGAATGAAACGGAGCATCGCCAGCGCGAGGCCGTGAGCCGGCTGAAAGTGTCGCTTTTCTTTACATGGCTGTTCGATTGAAAAACGCAAGCCAATGAGATGCAACGAAAACGCCAACAAGCATGAATCTTGCATGGAAACAACGGGTTTCCGTATGTGCTTCAGGGAGAAAACAATGAAAGCGCGTTCTTTATTCCTTGGCCTTTGTGCCTGTGGGCTCTTTTGCAGCACCCCCAGCCAGGCCGCGAGTTACAGCAGCCTCTACATCTTTGGCGACAGCCTTGCCGATACCGGCAACAATGCCTGGGTGTTCGACAATGCCTTGCCTGCCCTTGATCCCACCAATTCCACCGGCTATGCCTTCCAGCGCACCGAAGCACCGATTTCGCCCGGTGTCGATGAAGTCGATACGTCTCTGGTGCCGACTTTCCCTTACACCTCGAACCGCTATTCGAACGGCGGGGTGTGGCCGGATTATGTCTCTGCGATCACCGGGCTGCCGACCCAAAATGCCCTGAACGGGGTGAGTTTTCCTGACCTGTACAACTTCATGATGGGAGGACCCGCTCCGACTGTGACGGGCACCAATTTCGCCTTCGGCGGAGCGCGGGTCGGTACCACACCGCCCCTGGGGTTCCCGTTCAGCCTCGTCGATCAGGTTTCTGCCTTTGTGCTGCTCCTCAACGGAAATCCTGCGCCGGCAGATGCGCTGTTCATCGTCGAGGGCGGCGGCAATGATGCCCGCGACGTTCTTGCTGCGACCCTTGATGGCGACGACAGCACCGATCCAGCTACATTCATACAAGCATATATCGACGGGATGAACACTATCTTCCAAACACTTGCTGACATCGGTGCGAAACATGTTGCAGTCTGGAATGTGCCGGATATTTCGCTTACCCCTGCTGTCAACTCTTTACTTTCCATTGATCCGATGGCGAAATTGATCGCTGGAGGAGCTGTCGGGACGATGAATTATGAACTGGAGAATCTGCTAGGAGGTTATACAAGCCTCTTCGACGATCTCATCCTGTTTGATCTCCATGATGTGATGGCCAACATCGTCACAAATTATTCCGACTATTCTTTAACGAATGTCTCGAGTGCTTGTGCGGTGGATCCGGCTTGTGTCGCCGATCCAACCGGCTACCTCTTCTGGGATGGCATCCATCCGACCACATACGGCCATCAGTTGGTCGCCACTGCTTTCGTCAATACCATGCGGATGCCCGAACCGGCGACGCTCTGGCTCATGCTGATCGTCCTGCTGCCTGCGGCTTTGGGGCGGCGTCTGGCACGTAGTTAGCGGAGGAACGCCACGGCGAGCATGGGTGACGAAGTCGGCGCTGGCGGGACGGCACCGACGCTGCTCTTCGGCGCCCACGATCGCCACAACTTCGGCGATCTGCTGTTCGGCCACGTCGCGGCGGTGCTGTGTGAGGGCAGAACGCTCATCCCGGCGGGTCTGGTGGCACGCGACCTGACGCCCTATGGCGGCTTTCGCATCGAAGCGATCGCCGATCTGGCAGCGAGGTATCGCGGCGTGCCGCTCGAGATCATCCACATCGGCGGCGAGATCCTGACCACCACCGCCTGGCAGGCGGCGGTGATGCTGGCCGAACCGGAGGAAGCTCCCGGGCTGATCGCGCGTTTCGACGCCGACCCTGTGGGCGCGCGTGCCTATGCAAGCGAGCGCTTCGGCTTCACTGCCGCAGCGCCTTATGTGATCGGCCGCGAGCTTTTTCCGGCGGCACGGCGCGTCGTGTTCAATGCCGTCGGCGGGGCGGATTTCATCAATGCCGATGCGTCGTTGCGGCGCGAGGTGCTGGCGAAGCTGGCAGGGGCTGATGCCCTTTGTGTGCGCGATCGGGCCACCCAGGCCGCACTGGCCGCGGACGGTATTGCGGCCGCACTCGCGCCCGATCCGGTGGCGGTCATCGCCGCGCGCTTCGGCGCAGGTATCGCGCAGGAGACGATGCGAGGCGAGGTGGCCGAGATCCGCTCGTGCTTTCCTGCCGGCTTCGTCGCCGTGCAATTCGCCGCCGAATGCGGCGATGACGCGACGCTGGACTCGCTGGCCCGTGGCTTTGATGCCATCGCGGCGGAAACCGGCTGGGGCATCGTCTTTTTCCGTGCCGGCACCGCCCCCTGGCATGATGACCTCGAAGCGTATCGGCGCTGCGCTGCGCGGTTTGCAACGGCCCCATGGCGCATCTTCGCCGCGCTCGATGTCTGGCAGATCACGGCGCTGATCGCGGCGAGCCGGGGATTCGTTGGCACGAGTCTCCATGGCCATATCGTGGCCAGCGCGTTTGCCCTGCCGCGAGTGAGTTTTCTGTCACCATCGCTGGCCGGCCGCAGCAACAAACTCGCCGCCTATCTGGCCACCTGGGAGATGCCGGAAATGCCGGGCGTGGTCGGCCTCGCGCGGCTCGCCGAGGGCTTTTCACGGGCGATCGGGGTCGCTGCCGAGGCCCGGCAAAGCCATGCCCGTCGGCTGGCGGAGCTTTATCAGCGGGCTGCCGCCGACAGCATCGCCTGCATCCGTTCCCAGTGCGAGCCGGGCCAATAGATGCGTTGGCAGCTCGGACAGCGACGAAAACGCTGTTGATGTTGCCGCACCGAAGGCGGCAGTTGGTCGATCACTGCCTCAGCGGACGTGGCGGCATAGAAGCGTCCTATTCCCACCCAAAATCTAACAATGGGGCGACTCGGCAGGGGTCGATATACTTTTTTCGTCTCGAAATCGCAGGTTTGTCGCCCATGCCCATCACGTCAGAACACGAACCGGCGCGCTTGCTCATCAAGGATTCGGAGCTTGGCAGGTTCCTTGGCGACCTCGACTGCCAGGTCTTGGCCACCGTCATGGAAGTGCGCGAACTGACGGATGGCGAAGTGTTGGTGCGCGAGGGCGACGAGGATTACACGCTATTCATCGTCACCGCCGGCAGCCTCAAGGTGAGCAGCAAGGTCAATGGCCGTAACCGGATCGTGAATACGATGAAGGCCGGCGATTGCGCCGGCATCCGCTGTTTCGTCGAGCGCACGCCGCGCCAGGTGACCTTGCAGGCCAAGGGGCCGACGGTGGTGTATGCCGTGCGGCCGGACGATTTCGAGCTGCTGATCGAAACCCATCCGCGCCAGGTCTATAACTTCATGCGCGGCCTGTTCCGCATGCTCAACATCAACCTCGAACGGATGCACGAGAAGCTTCGCCGCTTGGCGCTCACGCCTCGGTAGGGAGGCTGAGGGAAACGCTGAAGAAGTCGTTGCGAGCGGCCGGAGGGCAAGGCGCACGGAGCGCAGCGACCGAGACATATCAAACAGATAGGCGAGGGAGCGAGCACCGCGCAACGCCGCCATCCGGTCGCGCAGCAGACTTATTCAGTGTTTCTTAGTTTTCCTCTGGCACCATTTTGATGGCCCCGCACGGGCATTCCGCCGCGCACAGACCGCAGCCCTTGCAATAGTCATAGTTGAACTGGAAACGCTTGCCAGGGCCGAGCTTGATCACCGCATTGTCCGGGCAAACGCCGTAGCAATTGTCGCATTCGAAGCAGTTGCCGCAGGATAAGCAGCGGCGCGCTTCGAACAAGGCGTTCGATTCGTCCAGGCCCTGCACCACTTCGTCGAAAGTGGACTGGCGGCGCAGGATGTCGAGCATCGGCCGCACCTGATGCGGCGCTTCGGCGTAATACCAAGGGTTGAGCTTGTCGAAGGTGGCAAGCTCATGCTTCGGCGGCGGCAGATGGGTTTCGCCTTTCAGCCAGGCGTCGATGTGACGCGCGGCCTTCTTGCCGTGACCGACGGCGACGGTGACGGTGCGTTCCGAGGGCACCATGTCGCCGCCGGCGAAGACACCGGGGCGGCCGGTCATCATGTTCGGGCCGACCTGTACGACACCGTCTTTGACTTCGAGTCCCGGCACGTTTTCCAGCAGCGACAGATCGACGTCCTGGCCGAGCGCCAGCACCACCGAATCGGCCGCCAGCGTCTCGTACTCGCCGGTCGGTTGCGGAAAACCCTTGTCGTCGAGCACCATCTTCTCGATGGTGATCGCGCCGGCATCGGCATGCTTGATCGTCGACAGCCACTTGATCATCACGCCTTCTTCGAGCGCTTCTTCGATCTCGGAATCGTGCGCCGGCGCCTTGTCGCGCGTGCGGCGATAGACGATCACCGGCTCGGCGCCGAGACGCTTCACCGTGCGCGCGACGTCGATCGCCGTGTTGCCGCCGCCATAGACGACCACCCGCCGGCCGAGCTGCGGTTTCTCGTCACCTTCCATCGAGCGCAGCACGGAGACCGCATCGAGCATCTTCGCGGCGGTGCCGGCGGGAATGTAGGCGCGCTTGCCGATGTGTGCACCGACGGCGAGAAAGGCGGCATCGAAACCTTCCTGCATCGCCGCTTCGAGATCGCCGACCTTGGTATCGAGCTTGAGGGTCACGCCCAGCTCGAGGATGCGCGCCACTTCGGCGTCGATCACTTCGCGCGGCAGGCGGTATTTCGGGATGCCGAAGCGCATCATGCCGCCGGGATAGGGGCCGGCTTCGCGGATTTCCACTGCATGGCCCAGGCGGGCGAGATGATAGGCAGCCGACAGGCCCGATGGCCCGGCGCCGACGATGAGCACCCGCTTGCCGCTCGAGGTTTGCGGCTTCTCGAAGCGCCAGCCGCGTTTGATCGCCTCGTCGCCCAGAAAGCGTTCGATCGAATTGATGCCGACCGCTTCATCGAGATGCTGGCGGTTGCAGGCGCCCTCGCAGGGGTGGTAGCAGACGCGGCCCATGATCGCGGGCAGCGGGTTGTTCTCCACCAGCGCGCGCCAGGCGGCCTCATAGTCGCCGCTCTCGGCGTGATAGAGCCAGCCCTGGATGTTCTCGCCCGCCGGGCATGCGGCGTTGCAGGGCGGCAGGCGGTCGACATAGACGGGACGGAAAGTGCGCCAGGAGCCGGTGCGGTTGGCGAGCGAAGAGCCCGGATCGAGAGTGATGGCAAAGGGCTTGTCCATGTCACATTCCTTCGAGCAGCCTGTATTTCCGGATGTTGCGGTCGGCGAGCGCTTGTAGTTTCGCGATCACATCGGTGCGCAGCTTGGGCGCGAACAGATGGGCGAAGCGTTTCTGCGGCTTCAGATAGTCCTCGACGGGCCGTGGGTGCCGTATCGCCAGCGCCGACTTTTGTTCGCCGTATTCGGCCTCGAAGACCGGAAACAGGCCGGTCTCCTTGGCGAGCCGCGCCATCTTGATGGTTTCATGGGGCTGCGTGCCCCAGCCGAGCGGGCAGGGCACGAGGATGTGCAGATAACGCGCGCCGTGAAATTCCATCGCGCGGCGCACCTTGGCTTCGAGATCGCGCAGATCGGCGACCGTCGCGGTGGCCACATAGGGGATCTCGTGCGCCAGCGCGATCGCCGGCACGAACTTGCCCTGACCGAACGGGTTGCCCGGCTCCGGACCGACGGCCGGCGTGGTCGCGGTGCGCGCGGCTGGCGGCGTGGCGGAAGAGCGCTGGATGCCGGTGTTCATGTAGCCGTTGTTGTCATAGCAGATGTAGAGCACGTCGTCATTGCGCTCGAACATGCCGGACAGACAACCAAAGCCGATGTCGGTGGTGCCGCCGTCACCGCCCTGGGCGACGACACGTATGTGGCGCCGTTCGCCTTTCTGCATCTTCACCTTGAGCGCCGCGGCGATCCCGGTCGCCACCGCCGCGGTGTTGCCGAACAGCGAGTGGAGCCACGGCACCTGCCAGCTCGTTTCCGGATAAGGCGTCGAGAACACTTCCAGGCAGCCGGTGGCGTTGGCGCAGATCACGCGGCCGTTGGTCGCTTCCATCGCCGCGTCGATCGCATAACGCGCGCCGAGCGCCTCGCCGCAGCCCTGGCAGGCGCGGTGGCCAGAGTTGAGCGAGTTGTAGCGCTTGACCTGCGCTTGCACGCTACGCTGTTCCGGCGGCAGCAGGCGGTTGCCGACGGTGAAGGTGCCGGTCTGGTAGAACTTGATGGGCTGGAAGGACATAGCGGGCTCCTTCTCAATAATTACGTGCAGCGACGACGCCGATGTCGCGCAGCAGGTTTTCGGCCACCGGGCCGGAACGGCGGTGCGCCTTCTCGCGTTCGAGCTGCTTGTTGACCATCGCCCAGTCGAGGTCGAGGAAAGTGACGTGTTCGAGCGCGTCTTGCTCTGCCTTGAGGAACAGTTCCGTCAGCGACTTCTTGGTGATCGCGCGGCCGCCCAGCCCGGCGATGACCGTATAACCGTGCATGTGCAAGCCCGACAGCGCCATGCGCACGTTGGTCGAGAGTATCCCGCCCAGCCCCACCGCCATGCTCTTCTCGATCACCACGACGCGTTTCGCCCCCACGAGACCCGCGCGCACACCGTCGAGTGGGAAGGGGCGGAACAGCGTGATGCCCAAGGCGCCGATCTTGTGGCCGGCTTCACGCATTTCATCGATGACGTCCTTGATCGTGCCGAGCACCGAGCCCATCGCGACGACGATGGTCTCGGCGTCCTCGCAGCGATAGGTGTGCGCAAGACCGCCCGAATCGCGGCCGAAGATGCTGCGGAACTCGGCCGCATACGCTGGGATCAGCTTCAGCGCTTCCATCTGCTTGGCATGGGCGAGATAGCGCACCTCCATGAAGGCCTCCGGGCCGACCATCGCGCCGATCGACACCGGCTCGGCCGGATCGAGCACCTGGCGTGGCTCGTATTTCGGCAGATAGGCATCGACCTGCTCCTGCGTCGGCATGTCGACGCGCTCGACGGCATGGGTGAGGATGAAGCCGTCCATGCAGACCATCACCGGCAGCGACAGCTCCTCGCCGAGGCGGAAGGCCTGGATGTGCAGATCCAGCGCCTCCTGATTGTTCTCGGCGAAGAGCTGGATCCAGCCGGCGTCGCGCATCGCCAGCGCATCCGAGTGGTCGTTCCAGATGTTGATCGGCGCGCCGATCGCGCGGTTGGCCACCGTCATCACGATCGGCAGCCCCAGGCCGGAAGCGTTGAACACGGCTTCAGCCATGAACAGCAGGCCCTGCGATGCCGTCGCGGTGTAGCTGCGTGCGCCGGCGGCCGAGGCACCGATGGCCACCGACATCGCGGCGAATTCGGATTCGACATTGATGAACTCGCAGGGGCTGAGCGTGCCTTCCTTGACCATCTCGCCGAGCGCTTCGACGATGTGCGTCTGAGGCGAGATCGGATAGGCGCAGATCACCTCGGGACGGCACAGCGCCACCGCTTCGGCGACGGCGCGCGAACCTTCGATCTGTTTAAGCATGGCCTGCCCTCCGATGGGCCGTGCCGAGGAGGGCAGCGCCCCCTGTGGGGGCAGCGAGTGAAGCGAGCGTGGGGGCCAATTTTGCTTCCTCCATTTCAGCTTTGGCAATGGCGTAGGCTTCCTTTGCCGCGGCGGCATTGCCCTCGGCCACCTTGCCAGAAAATCTTTCGCGGATCGCCTTGAGGACCGAATCGAGCCGGACGATGCCGGTGATGGCGGCGAAGGCGCCCAGCAGTGGCACATTGGGCACCGGCCGGCTGACATGCTTCAAGGCCAGCTCGGTGGCGGGCAGGGTGCACAGCCGCTCTCGGCGGTAGTTCGCGACGAATTCGCCCAGCCCCAGCTCGGCAAAGCTCTTGCCGGTGTTGATCAGGATGTAGCCGTCGGGCTTGAGCCCGGCGAAACAGTCCACCTGATGCAGTAGCGTGGAGTCCTGGATGATCAGCGCATCGGGTGCCACGATCGGTTCACGCAGACGGATTTCCCTGTCGTCGATGCGGCAGAAGGCGACCACCGGCGCGCCGGTGCGTTCCGAGCCGAAGCTGGGAAAGGCCTGGGCATGGCGTCCTTCGTCGAAGGCGGCGATGGAGAGCATCTCCGCTGCGGTGACGACCCCCTGGCCGCCGCGGCCGTGAAAGCGAACCTGGAACATTGCGCGTTCTCCTCGTCTTTGGCCGGGCCGCTGTTTGCTTGCGTCATGTTGCGCTGCCCGATTGCGAAGGCTAGTTTAACCCTTTAACATCGGCAGCGCCGCCTACCCGGCGGTGCATACGAACAGCCGCTTCGCGCACCCCGCGAAGCCCAATTCCATCACTCCAACAGGAGGAGACATGTCCGAGACTTTGCCTGGCGCGGCTGCCGTTTTCGCCGCCCAAACCGAAGATGGCGATCCGCAGGAGACCCGTGAGTGGCTCGATGCGCTGGAAGCCGTCATCGAGCAGGAGGGCGCCGAGCGCGCCCACTACCTCATCGAGCAGTTGATCACGCTCGGCCAGCGCGCCGGCATCAACCTGCCGTATTCCGCCAATACCGATTACGTCAATACCATCCCGGTCGACCGCCAGCCGCTGGCGCCCGGCGACTATGCGATCGAAAACCGCATCCGTTCCTATGTGCGCTGGAATGCGCTGGCCATGGTGTTGCGCGCCAACCGCGACAAGTCCAACCTCGGCGGCCACATCGCCAGCTTCGCCTCGGCGGCGACGCTCTACGATGTCGGCTTCCAGCATTTCTGGCGCGGCCCGAACCATCCTTCGGGCGGCGATCTGATCTACTTCCAGGGACATTCCGCCCCCGGCATCTACGCCCGCGCCTTCCTGCTCGGCCGGCTCACCGAGGAGCAGCTCGACGGTTTCCGCCAGGAGGTCTCCGGCCGCGGCCTGCCGTCTTATCCGCACCCGTGGTTGTTGCCCGATTTCTGGCAGTTCCCCACCGTGTCGATGGGCCTGGGGCCCCTGCAGGCGATCTACCAGGCGCGCTTCATGAAATACCTTGCCGACCGCGGCCTGGCCGACACCTCCGGTCGCAAGGTCTGGGCCTTCATGGGCGATGGCGAGATGGACGAGCCCGAGTCGATGGGCGCGATCGGCATGGCCGGGCGCGAGAAGCTCGACAATCTGATCTTCGTCATCAACTGCAACCTGCAGCGTCTCGACGGGCCGGTGCGGGGCAACGGCAAGATCATCCAGGAGCTGGAAGCCGAATTCCGCGGCGCCGGCTGGAATGTGATCAAGGTGATCTGGGGCAGCTACTGGGATGCGCTGCTGGCGCAGGACAAGAAGGGCCTGCTCAGGAAGCGCATGATGGAATGTGTCGATGGCGACTACCAGACCTTCAAGTCGAAGGATGGCGCCTATGTGCGCGAGCACTTCTTCAACACGCCGGAATTGAAGGCGATGGTCGCCAACTGGACCGACGACGACATCTGGCGCCTCAATCGCGGTGGGCACGATCCGCACAAGATCTATGCCGCCTACAAGGCCGCGATGGAGCACACCGGCCAGCCGACGGTGATCCTCGCCAAGACCATCAAGGGCTATGGCATGGGCGAATCCGGCGAGGCGCAGAACATCACCCATCAGCAGAAGAAGATGGGCACGACTTCGCTCAAGGCCTTCCGCGACCGCTTCCGTCTGCCGATCGCCGACGAAGATCTCGAAAAGCTGCCGTATCTGAAATTCCCCGAAGGTTCGGCCGAGCTCGAATACATGAAGAGCCGGCGCCTTGCTCTCGGCGGCTATCTGCCGCAACGGCGCCGCAAGGTCGAGCCCTTGCCGGTGCCGGAACTGGCGGCATTCGAGCCCTTGTTGAAGGCATCGGGTGAAGGCCGCGAGTTCTCGACGACGATGGCCTTTGTGCGCCTGCTCGGCCTGTTGATCAAGGACAAGACCCTGGGGCGGCGCGTGGTGCCGATCGTGCCGGACGAGTCGCGCACCTTCGGCATGGAGGGTCTGTTCCGCCAGATCGGCATCTGGAACCAGGAAGGGCAAAAGTATGTGCCGCAGGATGCCGACCAGCTGATGTTCTACAAGGAATCGAAGGACGGCCAGATCCTGCAGGAGGGCATCAACGAAGCCGGCGCGATGGCCGACTGGATCGCCGCGGCGACGAGCTATTCGACGCACGGCGTGCAGATGATCCCCTTCTACATCTTCTATTCGATGTTCGGCCTGCAGCGCACGATGGATCTGGCCTGGGCGGCGGGCGATTCGCGCGCACGCGGCTTTTTGCTGGGCGGCACCGCCGGGCGCACGACGCTGAACGGCGAGGGCCTGCAGCACGAAGACGGCCATTCGCACGTGCTCGCGGCGACGATTCCCAACTGCATTTCGTATGACCCGACCTTCGCCTACGAGCTGGCGGTGATCATCCAGGATGGTCTGCGGCGCATGCTCGCCGAGCAGCAGGACGTGTTCTATTACATCACCGTGATGAACGAGAACTACGAGCATCCGGCAATGCCGGCCGGGGTCGAGCAGGACATCGTCAAGGGCATGTATCTGTTCCGGAAGGGTGCCAACAGCAATGGCCCACGCGTGCAACTGCTCGGCTCCGGAGCGATCTTCCGCGAAGTGATCAGTGCTGCCGACCTGTTGCGTGATGACTGGGGGGTGGAAGCGGATCTGTGGAGCTGCCCGAGTTTCACCGAGCTTGCGCGCGATGGTCACAACTGCACGCGCTACCACCTGCTGCATCCGGACGAGCCGAAACCGGTCTGCCACGCCAAGGGACTGCTCGCCGACACGCGCGGGCCGATCATTGCCGCGACCGATTACGTGCGCCTGTATGCCGAGCAGATCCGTCCCTTCATCACCGAAGGCGGACGTCGCTACACGGTGCTCGGCACCGACGGCTTCGGCCGTTCCGACACACGCGAGAAGCTGCGCGATTTCTTCGAGGTGGACCGGCGCTGGATCACGCTGGCGGCGCTCTCGGCGCTCGCCGATGACGGAGCGATCGAGACGCAGGTCGTCAAAGCGGCGATCGAGAAATACGGCATCGATCCGGCCAAACCGAATCCGCTGGGGGTCTGACGCCATGGAAATCAAAGTTCCCGACATCGGCGATTTCCATGATGTGCCGGTCATCGAAGTGCATGTCAAACCGGGCGATGCAGTCAAGGCCGAGGATGCGCTGATCACGCTCGAATCGGACAAGGCGACGATGGACGTGCCCAGTCCTGCCGCGGGCATCGTCAAGGAAGTCAAGGTCAAGCTCGGCGACAAGGTCTCGGAAGGCACGACGATCGTCGTGCTCGAACCGGCCAGCGAAGCAGCCGCGCCAGCTCCGCAGGCGTCGCCGGCTCCGCAAGCGCCGCCGGCTCCCATTTCCGCACCCGCTGCCGTGCCTGAAACGCCGATGGCGCCACGAGCGGTCGAAACGCCTGCGCCGGCCGTTGCCGCCCCTGCGTCGACCGGACCCACGCCGCCGACACCGACCATCGCCATCCTGCCGCCCCCCGTGCGCATGCCCTCGCCTGCCGAGATCGTCGCCGAACTCGATGGCGTCAAGTCGCATGCGAGTCCCTCGGTGCGCCGCTTCGCGCGCGAGCTCGGCGTCGACATCGCGCAGGTCAAGGGGAGCGGCCCGAAGGGGCGCATCACCCATGAGGATGTCAAAAACTTCGTCAAGGCGGCGGTGAGCGGGGGTGCCGTCCCGCCAGCGCCGACTTTCAGCGGGCCGGGCTTGAACCTGCCGCCCTGGCCGCAGGTCGATTTCGCCAAGTTCGGGCCGATCGAGGCCAAGCCGCTGTCGCGCATCAAGAAGATTTCCGGGCCGAACCTCGCCCGCAACTGGGTGATGATCCCGGCGGTGACCTATCACGAGGAGGCCGACATCACCGAGCTGGAAGCCCTGCGCGTTCAGCTCAACAAGGAAAACGAGAAAACCGGCATCAAGATCACGATGCTCGCCTTCCTGATCAAGGCTTGCGTCGCGGCGCTGAAGAAATATCCCGAGCTCAACAGCTCGCTCGACGGCGAGAACCTCATCTACAAGCATTACTGGCACATCGGCTTCGCCGCCGATACCCCGAACGGCCTGGTCGTGCCGGTGCTCAAGGACGCCGACAAGAAGGGCGTCATCGAGATCGCGCAGGAAACCGCCGAGCTCGCGAAAAAGGCGCGCGAAGGCAAGCTTTCCCCGACCGAGATGCAAGGGGCGACATTCACGATCTCCAGCGTCGGCGGCATCGGCGGCACGGCCTTCTCGCCGATCGTCAATGCGCCCGAGGTGGCGATCCTCGGCGTCTCCAAGGCGGCGATGAAACCGGTCTGGAATGACGAAACCTTCCTGCCGCGCTTGATCCTGCCCTTGTCGCTCTCGGCCGATCATCGCGTCATCGATGGCGCGCTGGCGACGCGCTTCAATGCGTATCTGGCCCAACTGCTCAGCGACTTCCGCAGGGTGCTGCTATGACGCCCATCGAGACCGAAATGCTGGTGCTCGGCGCCGGCCCCGGCGGCTACTCGGCCGCCTTCCGCAGCGCCGACCTCGGCATGAAGACCGTGCTGGTCGAGCGCTATGCGACGCTCGGCGGCGTCTGCCTCAATGTCGGCTGCATTCCGTCGAAGGCGCTGTTGCATGTCGCGGCGGTGATCGAGGCAGCGCAGCACGTCTCCTCTGCCGGCGTGAGCTTCGCCGCCCCGAAGATCGACATCGACAAGCTGCGCGCACATAAAGAGAAGGTGGTCGGCAAGCTGACCCAAGGGCTTGCCGGCATGGCGAAAGCCCGCAAGGTCGAGGTGGTGCGCGGCTACGGCCATTTCCTCGACGCGCATCATCTCGAAGTGGAGGAAACCACGGGGCCGGCGCAGGAAAAGACCGGCAACAAGCGCGTCATCCGCTTCGAGAAGTGCATCATCGCCGCCGGTTCCGCGGCCGTGCATCTGCCCTTCCTGCCGCGTGACCCGCGCATCGTCGATTCGACCGGCGCGCTCGAACTGCGCCAGGCGCCGGGCAAAATGCTCGTCATCGGCGGCGGCATCATCGGCCTGGAAATGGCCACCGTCTATTCGACGCTCGGCGCCCGGGTCGATGTCGTCGAGATGCTCGACGGCCTGATGCAAGGCCCCGACCGCGATGCGGTGAAGGTCTGGGAAAAGCACAATGCCCATCGCTTCGACCGGATCATGCTGAAGACGAAGACCACCGCCGTCGAGGCGAAGGACGATGGACTTTGGGTGACGTTTGATGGTGAGCATGCGCCCGCCGAAGCCCAGCGTTACGACCTGATTCTGCAGGCTGCCGGGCGCAGCCCGAATGGCAAGAAGATCGGCGCGGAAAAAGCGGGGGTTGCGGTCGATGAACGCGGCTTTATCGCGGTCGATTCGCAGCGGCGCACCAACGTGCCGCACATCTACGCCATCGGCGACATCGTCGGTCAGCCGATGCTGGCGCACAAGGCGGTGCATGAAGGGCATGTCGCTGCCGAGGCCGCCGCCGGGCAGCAGGCGCATTTCGATGCGGCGGTGATTCCGGGGGTGGCCTACACACACCCCGAAGTCGCCTGGGTGGGCTTGGGCGAGGACGAAGCGAAAAAGCAGGGGAGAGCGGTCGAGGTGGCCAAATTTCCGTGGGCGGCCTCCGGCCGGGCGATTGCCAACGGCGCCGAGTATGGTTTTACGAAGCTCATCTTCGATGCCGAAACCCATCGCATCGTCGGCGGCACGATCGTCGGCCCGTCGGCAGGCGACATGATCGGCGAGATCGCGCTGGCGATCGAGATGGGCGCCGACGCGATCGACATCGGCAAGACCATCCATCCGCATCCGACGCTGGGCGAGACGATCGGCATGGCCGCGGAAGTGGCCCACGGCAGCTGCACCGATCTACCACCGCTGAAGAGGCGCTGAGCGATCCACCGGGCAAGTCGACGCTGGCGAAATGGCGGTGATTGCCGGGGCGTCTGTGGACGGAGTAAGATCAACGCGTCTTATACGCGTGCCATAGCCGACGAGGAGAGTGTTTTGACCGTTGCCGAACTCATCCGCGCCCAAGCCGACGCACTGCCCGAGGACATGCAACGGGAGGCCCTGGACTTCCTGCTGTTCTTGCGCATGAAGGCCGCTCATGCCGGTCGTGTCAGCGGAGCAGACATGGAAATGCTGCGCTTCTTCGGTGCGGCTCCCGATTTTCCTGAGCGCTTGCCGGACGTTCCGCCAGCGGAACCCGCCCACTGGTAGCCTACGTGCGGCTGCTTTTCGACACCAACATTTGCATCGAAATCCTGCGCGGCAGGGACTCAGTCCTGCTAGCCCGCTACGCGTCGTTGCCACGCACCGACATTGCGCTTTGCGCCGTCGTCCGCAGCGAATTGCTGGCCGGTGCCTTGCTTTCGTCTCGTGCGGAAGAAAATCGGCGTATCGCCGAAGATTTCTGTGCGCTGTTTCCCTGCCTGCCATTCGATGCGCGTGCCGCCGATATCCATGCCGAATGGCATGCGCGCCTACGCAGCGCCGGAACGCTTATCGGCGCCCACGACCTGATGATTGCGGCTACGGCTCTTGCTCATGGGTTGAGTGTGGCCACTCGTAACACCGATGAATTCCGGCGTATCGAAACGCTTGCCATCGAAGACTGGCGAACTTGAAAGTCGGCGCTGGCGGGACGGCAAGACAAGACACGAAAACTTCCCGCCGTCCTGTCAATCCTTCTCGTACTGCCGGCGCAGACGCCTGAGCCCCTGGCGAAAGCTTTCGGCGTCGCCGTAGTCGAAAAAGCGCGGATAGCGTTCATGTGCCGCCTTCAGGCGCCGCGCATGCTTGATCGGGCACCAGTACTGCTCGGTGCGCGCTGCCACCTCGCGCGTGTAGGCCGCTACGCCGTTGGCATAGGAGCAGTAGAAGCAATTGATCTTTTCGACGATGTTCAGATAGGGCAGAAATTCACGGTCGAAGATGATGTAGTCGGCGCGCCGCACCTTCGGGATGCGGTAGATCGGAAAACAGACCGCCTGATAGACGGTGACGAACAGATCCATCAGCAGAAAGGGAATCCAGCCGGCATAGATGACCGGCGCGGTCAGGATCACCAGGAGGCGCGCCTGGCGCAGATAGCGCAGCAGGCCGACCTTGTAGCGCCGCTGCTGGCGGGCGAGCTCGCCGGCGAGGCGCGCGCGTTTTTGCTCGAACTCCATCAGCGCGGCTTGATATTCGGCTTCGATTTCTTCCTGCAATGCGCGCAAGCGTTCGAGCAGTTCGTCGAGATGGTGTTTCATGGCAGTCTGGACAGGTTCGAAAAGCCGCAGTATGCCGCAACGGTGCGGCTATACTGCACGATCACAACACAAGTCCGGCACGACCGGACGCTTCATTCAAGGAGGATGATCGATGGGCATGACCCAAGACGAACTCAAGCGAGCCGTCGCCCAGGCGGCGGCGGACTATGTCGCGCACAACGTGCCGGCCGGCAGCATCATCGGCGTCGGCACCGGCTCGACGGCCAATTTCTTCATCGACGCGCTGGCCGGAATCAAGGGCCACATCGCCGCGACGGTGGCGAGCTCCGAGGCGACGAGAAAGCGGCTCGAAGGACACGGCATCAAGGTGCTGGATCTCAACGACGTGACGACGATGCCGGTCTATGTCGATGGCGCCGACGAGATCACGGAAAGGCTCGAGATGATCAAGGGCGGCGGTGGGGCGCTGACGCGTGAGAAGATCGTCGCTGCCGTGGCCGAGAAATTCGTCTGCGTCTGCGACGCGAGCAAGCTGGTCGCCGTGCTCGGCAAGTTCCCGCTGCCCATCGAGGTGATCCCGATGGCGCGCGAGTACGTGGCGCGCGAGATCGTCAAGCTGGGGGGTCAGCCCAAGTTGCGCGAAGGCTTCGTCACCGACAACGGCAACGTGATCCTCGACGTGCATGGCTGGCAGATCAGTGATCCCGCCGGCCTGGAGACGACGCTCAACCAGATCGTCGGCGTCGTCACCAACGGCCTGTTCGCGCGCCGGGGCGCCGATTTGCTGCTGCTGGCGACGCCGGAGGGCGTGCGGCAGCTGACGCGCTGACCGGCGGCACGGCATCGATCCCTTGCAGACGGTGGCCGCTTGTCAGCCGTGACTGGCTTCGGCATGCAATTTCAATCCCAAGGCGCTGATCACCTTGAGGATCGTGTCGAAGCTCGGGCTACGTTCGCCCGAAAGCGCCTTATAGAGACTTTCGCGGGAAAGACCCGCGTCGCGGGCAACCTGTGCCATTCCTTTTGCGCGAGCGATGTCGCCGAGCGCCTTGGCGATAAAGGCCGCATCTCCGTTCGCTTCTTCTAGGCAGGCTTCGAGATAGGCGGCCATTTCTTCAGGCGTTCTGAGGTGTTCTGCAACGTCGTAGCGAGTGGTGACGATCTTTGCCATTGCAGCTACTCCAAAAGGTTTCTGGCGATACGCAAAGCTGTTTTGATGTCCTTGGCCTGAGTGCTCTTGTCACCGCCTGCCAACAAAATGATCAGCTTGCGTCCGCGCTGCTTGAAATACACCCGGTAGCCCGGTCCGTAGTCGATACGTAATTCTGAAACGCCTTCGCCAACGGGCTCGACATCGCCAGGATTCCCGGCCGCAAGCCTTTCGATCCTGGCCTGGATTCGGGCCCTCCCCTGGATATCACGAAGTCCATCGAGCCACTCGGCAAATAGGTCGGTCTTCCGAATCTCGATCATGCAATAATGTAGCCAATAGGCTACATCGTGTCAAACGGAAGCAAAGGATATTGAAAAGACACGCCGCTCAGCAAGCGGCTTGGCAGCGCTAGTCAGCTGCGCGGCGGCACGTAGCCCTGAACGCGGTCGGCGCCGGAACCGAAGAAGTGCTTTTGGCTCCGGCCGCTGCGCTTAACGTTCGCTTGCGCTCACGTTAGCCTCCGCCGAAAGCACTTTGAAACCCCTGCGAAACTGGCTGCGCGGGCGGTCTGCTGCGTTGCGCGGTACTCGCTCCCTCGCCTACCTACCAGGTATGTCTCGGTCGCTGCGCTCCGTGCGCCTTGCATCCCATCCCGCTCACGGCGTTTCGCAGGGGTTTCACCTTCTCTCCGCGAGATGTGCCTTAGCTGCGCGGCGGTACGTAACCCTGAACGCGGTCGGCGCCAGCGCCGAAGAAGTGCTTTTGGCTCCGGCCGCTGCGCTTAACGTTCGCTTGCGCTCACGTTAGCCTCCGCCGAAAGCACTTTTTTCTTCGTAAGACTTCGTTCAGCTGCGCGGTGGTACGTAGCCTTGAACGCGGTCGGCGCCGGAACCGAAGAAGTGCTTTTCAACCTGTTCGGCGAGATATTTGCGGTGTGAGGGATCGGCGAGGTTCAGACGGTTTTCGTTGATGATCATCGTCTGCATGCGAATCCACTGCTGCCAGGCTTCTTTCGAGACGTTTTCGAAGATGCGCTTGCCGAGCTCGCCGGGCAGCGGCGGAAAATCGAGACCTTCGGCCTCGCGGCCGAGCTTGACGCATTTGACGGTTCTGGCCATGGGGAATTCCTTTTTCGCGGGTTGGAATCCTCATTCTACAGATTCTTCACCAGCACCTTCGAGCGGCGCCGGAAGTTGTAGAGCTCGCGGCGCTGCTCGGGCAGCGCGCCGACATCGGTGGGCACGAAGCCGCGTTCGGTGAACCAATGTGCGGTGCGGGTCGTCAGCACGAACAGGCGTTTCAAGCCCAGCTTTTTCGCGCGCTGTTCGATGTGGCGCCGCAGCCGGTCGCCATAGCCGATCTCGCGGTATTCGGGCATCACCGCCAGACAGGCGAGTTCGCCAGCCTTGGCATCCGAAAACGGATACAGCGCCGCACAGCCGACCACCGTGCCGTCGAGCTCCAGCACCGAGAAGCGCTCGATCTCCATTTCGATGCGCTCGCGGCCGCGCTTGACCAGCGTGCCGTCCGCTTCCAGTGGCGCGATCAGCGCGAGGATCGCGGCGACGTCATGGATCGTCGCATCGCGGATGCGTTCGAGCGGTGCATGGGTGAGCACGGTGCCGATGCCGTCGCGCGTGAAGAATTCCATCAACATTGCGCCGTCGCGCCGCCGGTCGAGGAAGTGCACGCGGCCGACCTTGCCGCCGCGCACCGCGCGCAGCGCGCCCGGCAGCACCCGGGTCACTTCGGGCGACTGCTTGATGCGCTTCTTGAGCAGCGCCTCGCCCTCGTCGGCGGTGAGGGCGTCGATGCGCTGACCTTTGCGGTCGACGAGGCCCGGCGCATCGCAGAGGAAGATCAGCTTGTCGGCGTGGATGGCGCTGGCGACCGCTTCGGCGACTTCTTCCCAGGCGAGATTGAAGATCTCGCCCGAGGGCGAGGCGCCGATCGGCGAGATCAGCACGACGTTTTCCTGGGCGAGGTCGGCCTGGATTTCCTCGGCGATGACGTTACGCACCGCGCCGGTGTAGTGATGGTCGATGCCATCGACGACGCCGACCGGCTTGGCGGAGATGAAGTTGCCGCCGGTGACGCGCAGGAAGCCGCCGGCCAGCGGCGTGTTCGGCAGACCCTGCGAGAGCATCGCCTCGATCTCGATGCGGGTGACGCCCAGCGCGCGCTTGACGCATTCGAGCGCGGCGGCATCGGTGATGCGCAGCCCCTTGTGGAAGCGGGGTTTGAGGCCGCGCGCCGCCATTTCGGCGTCGATCTGCGGCCGCGCGCCGTGCACCAGTACGAGGCGGATGCCCATGCTGTCGAGGAGCGCGATGTCGTGGATCAGGGCTTGCGCGCTGGCGCGATCCTCGAGCGCTTCGCCGCCGAAGGCGATCACGAAAGTGCGGCCGCGAAAGGCATGGATGTACGGTGCC